>DATDEX010000068.1:0-3782 GCA_036522895.1 Candidatus Eiseniibacteriota bacterium
GTCGCGGCGGAACCTGGCCAGCCGTGACCCACGTCGTGCAGCAGTGCCGCCACGGCGACGTCGATCGCGTCGCGGCGCCCGAGTGCCAGCCGGGAGGCGAGGCTCACCGCCACGAGCGCCGTGTGCGCGGCGTGCGCCCACGTGGGCTCGCCGGGTGAGACCCCCGCGAGCGCGGCGACGCTCCGCTCGCCCGCGAGCACGGACTCCACGAGCGGCTGCGCGAGGCGCTTGACGTGGCGGAGCTCGACGCCATGGTCGAGCGCGTTCCCGGACAGCAGCTGCTGCGTGCCGGCGAGGAACGCCGTCCACGTTTCCCGTGCCGGCCCGAGTGCCGCGGACAGCGCGTCCGCGGCGGCGACGACGCCACGGTCGACCGGGACGGAGCGAAGCGGGAGCGCGCGCAGGCGGGTGATCCCCGCGTCGTGACACGCCACGATCAGGTCCTGCCCCTTCCAGCGCTCGCCGGGGAGGAAGAGCCCCATGAACGACCGGAACTCGGGCAGTGCCAGGCCGGGCAGGAACTCGATGCCCGCGAGCGCGCGCGCGCCGAGCTCCTGCACGAGCTGCTCGATGGCGCGATGCATGTTCTGCCGGAACGGCAGCCGTTCGCCGTTCAGGCACAGGTCTCCCTCGGGCGCGTCGAAGCAGGCCCGACCGTGCTCCGCGAGCACGGGCGCGAGCAGGCCGAGGTAGTGCTCCATCTGCTGCGTGAGCGCCACGTGCTCGAGCGAGTAGGCGCGGCCGCTCCGCACGAGCGCCATGAACCGCGACGCCAGGTTGAGCGCGCGATCGATCCGCGGGTCCTGGTCCGGCCGCGGGCGCGGGGAGGTCGGGCTCATTCCCGCTCCCGCTGCGCCAGGGCCTCGTCGCAGGCTTCGCGCACCGCGTCGCTCCGGTGTCGCAGGCCATGCTCGAGCACATCGCGCGCCGCCACGGTCCCGAGGCGCGCGAGCGCGCGGGCGGCCGCGGTCCGCTCGGCGGTCCGTCGCGCGAACCATCCGCCGCGGACGAGCGTCTCCTCGAGTGCCGGCACGACCATGTCGTCCCGGGCATCGGCGAGCGCCCCGAGCAACGCGACCTTCTGGTCTTCCGGTCGAGCCTCGAACTCGGGAGCGAGGACACGGGCGAGGAGCGCCTCGGTGACGCGCGAATCCGGCTCGCGCGAGAGCATCGCGAGCGCGGCGGCGACGAGGCGGCCGTCCGAGTGGTCGAGCTGGTTCACGAGCACGGTCCGGCGGAGCGCGTGCGGCACCTGCCCGAGGGCGTGGATCGCGGCGCGGCGCACCCGTACGTCGGGATGCCGCATCGCCACCGCGAGGTGCGGAACCACGTCGGCACCCCCGATGTGGCCAAGGACGAACACGATGTTGCGCACGACGTGCCAGCGCGTGTCGCCGAGCCAGCGCGCGAGCGGCGCCGGATCGTCCGCGAACGCGTAGGCCAGCGCGGTCGTGGCCCCGGCGCGAGCGCGCGCCTTGCCGGAGTGCGCGAGCGTCGCCACGAGGAGCGGCAGCGCCGGGGCGCCGATCCGGACCACGAACGCGAAGAGCCGCGACTGCTCGCGCTCGTCGCACTCGTCGAGCCGCTCGACGATCGCGGCCGTGTTCAGGGAGGCGAACGCGTGCGCGAGCGCCTCGGAGCTGCGACGCCCGTGGGGGTCCACGCCGCGCAGGAGCTCGGAAGCGCGGCCGGCCTCCTGCCAGCCGCTCCGCTGAACGCACGTCGCGATCCAGGTCACGAGGGAGGCGGCGAGCGCGTCGGCCATCTCGGAGCGCGCGTCTGCGGCGAGCGTTCGGGTGACGAACGCCTCGGCCGCGTCGGGGAACGGGACCGCGCGCTCGGCGGCCCAGCGCTCACGAAACGCCTGTACGCTCACCGCCTCGCCCGCGGCGAGCCCCGCCCACAGCCGCCGGGCGTCGGGGACCCCGGCGGCGGGGAGCGGCCAGTCGTCGGCGTGCGGCACCGGCGCCGACTCGTCCGGCCGCTCGAGTGGGTTCACGCGCACCGGCCCGAACTCCTCGGTTCGCACGTGAACGTGCGCGAGCCCGGCTTCCCAGAGCAGCGTGACCAGGTCCTCGTGCGTGGCGCTCGCCGGCGCCGCCGCGAGCAGCGCGTCCAGCACGGCGGCGCCCTCGCGCTCGTCGACCCCGCGCTCGAACCGCAGCGTGCGGATGCCGTCGCGATGCAGCACCCAGGAGAGCTCGTACTCGAGCGATTGCGCCCCGCCGGGCGGATTCTCGTCGTCGGCGAGGAACACGGGCTCGTCCGCGAACACGATCGCCCGCGGCGTCACGTCGAGCTCGAACGGGGCGTGGTCCTGGACCAGGATCAGGAGGTCGGCGAGCAGGCGTCCGCGGAGCGCACATACCTCGACGCCTTCCGGGCCGAGGCGCCGCGCGAGGTGGAGGAGGCGGGCGGCGTCGCCGCACCAGCCGGCCAGGTCGGAGGCGGCCGGTGAGTGGCCGCGCCCGCGCAGGCGGAGCGAGCGCGAGGGCGGATTGGGATCGGGGACGAGCGAACGCAGGGGCAAGGGCGGGTCTCCGGGGGAGCGCAGAGTTTCCCGAGGTCATCGGCGCGGCGCGGCGCGCGGTTGAGCGGAATCCCGGTTCCGGCCGCCACAATTCTAATGAGCGTTTGGCCGGTCCGGCTTGACGCTCGTTCGTTCGCCGCCTTAGTCTGCACCGTTCTATCCGCCGTGCCCTCTGCGCCTTCCCGAGGTCCCTGCTGCCATGAAGCGCACTTTTCAGCCCCGAAATCGTCACAAGTTGAAGACGCACGGCTTTCGCGCCCGCATGAAAACGAAGGGCGGCCGGAAGGTGCTCGCGGCCCGCCGCCGCCAGGGCCGCAAGCGCCTCACCGTGTCGTCCGACCGCTGAGCGGTCCCGGAGCGAACTCCCGTTCTGCTCGCGTCGTGGCGATCCCGGCTCGACTCATGCCGGGGACCTCGCGGCTCGAACGAACTCGTGCGATCGCTCGCGATCGCACGGTCCACACGCCCGTGCCAGCCGCCGTATCCTCCGCCGCCATGAGCGACCTGCCTTCCGAGCGGCTCCTGTCGGCGAACCGCCTGACCCGTGGACGCGATTACGCCCGCGTGCGCGGCGAGGGGGTGGCCTACCGCGGCCGGTTCTGCCTGCTGCTTGTGCTCCCGACGGCCGGAGAGACGAGCCGCGTCGGGTTCATCGCCAGCAAGCGCGGCGTGGGTGGGGCGGTGCAGCGCAATCGCGCGCGGCGCCGCCTGCGGGAGATCGTCCGGCGCCGCTGGACCCGCGTTCCACCCGACGGATACATGCTCGTGTTCATCGCCTCACGCCGCACACTGGATGCGCCGCACCAGGCGCTCGCCACGGATGTGGAGACGCTGCTCGCCCACGCCGGCGCGCTGGCGCCGATCCCGGTCTAGTGGTGCGCGCGCTGCTGCTCTTCGCCATCCGCGCCTACCAGCGCCTCGCGCCGTCGCACGTGCGCGGGGCCTGCCGACACTATCCCTCCTGTTCCGAGTACGCGCGTGAGGCCATCGCGCGCCACGGCGCGTGGCGCGGCACCTGGCTCGCGCTGCGCCGGCTCGGGCGATGCCACCCGCTCGGGACCGCGGGTGTGGATCCGGTGCCCTGACCATGGATCGTCGCACCACCCTCGCCCTCGTCCTCTGCATGCTGGTGTTCGCGCTGTTCACCGCGCTCCAGGCGCGCTTCACGCCGAAACCGCGGCCGAAGCCGCCGGTCGTCGCGACCGCTCCGGCGGCGGGCACCGACACCGCCTCCCGCGCGATCGGCGGCGCT
>DATDEX010000069.1:0-3246 GCA_036522895.1 Candidatus Eiseniibacteriota bacterium
GGCCGCCGCGCGGCCCATCCGCGCGCGCGGCCCAGCCGCCCACCGTGACGATCGCCTCCGCCTCGCGGAGCTCGTCGTCCAGCTCGATCGTGGCGCCGGACTCGATCCGCCCCGCGACGAAGCCGGCGCGCTCGGGCGCGTGCACGAACACGGGCACACCGAGGAGCGCGCGGAGCGATCGCGCGCGCGTCGCCGCGTCGGCCGCCACGGGGTCGCCGCCCAGGAGCACGAACTGCCGCCCGCGCGGAACGCCGACGCGATCGAGCGCGGCGATCGTCTCGGCGAGCGCGAGCTCCAGCCCGCGCCCGGGCTCGCTCGCGTCGGCGACGAGCGCGGTCACGAGCGGTGCGGGGAAGCGACTCGCGAGCGCCGCGGTGTCAAGGTCGGCGAGCGCGGCCCGCACGCGCTCGCGCCACGCGGCGTCCGTGTCGGACCTGTCGGACGAGTCGGATGGGTCGGGCACGCCGGCCGGCACCCGCGGGCGTCGCGGCGGCCCGTGGCCGGAGCTCACGAACGCTCGCGCGCGGCGAGCTCCTCGCGCAGCAGGCGGTTCACGACCTGCGGCACGGCCTGCCCGCCGCTCTTCTTCATGACCATGCCGACCAGAAAGCCGAACGTCGCGTCGCGCCCGGCGAGCACCTGCGCGACCGGGCCCGGGTGCTCGTCGAGCACCGCGCGCACCAGCGGGCGCAGCTCGTCCTCGCCTCCCGCGACGCGCACGCCGTGGCGCTCGAGCAGCTCCTCGACCGAGCCGGCCTCGTCCGGGAGCCACGCGAACACCTGCTTCGCCACCGGGCCGGGGAGCTCGCGCCGGGCGACCCGACCGAGGAAGTCGCGAAACCGCTCGGCCGGCACGCGCGCGGACCATTCACCGACCTCCCAGTCGCGAGTCTTCAGGACGCGCAGGAGCTCCGTCATGACCCAGTTGCTCGCGAGCTTCGCGTCGCCCGCGCCCGCGCAGGCCTCGAAGTAGTCCGCGAGCTCGCGGCTCTCGGTGAGCACCGCGGCGTCGTACCCGGGAAGCGCGTACTGCTCGCGGAACCGCGCTTCGCGGGCCCACGGCAGCTCCGGCGTCCCCGCCGCGGCCGCCGCGCGCCGGGCCTCGCTCAGCCGCAGCACCGGCAGGTCGGGGTCGGGGAAATAGCGGTAGTCGTGTGCCTGCTCCTTGGTGCGCATGACCTTCAATTGGTCGTGCTCGGCGTCGTAGAGGAGCGTGGCCTGCTCCACCCGGCCGCCGGCCGCGAGCAGTTCGTCCTGGCGCGCGATCTCGGCGGTGAGCCCGCGCTCGACGCCGCGGATCGTGTTCAGGTTTTTCAACTCGGTCTTGGTCCCGAGCGCCTTCGTTCCCGCCGGTCGCAGGCTCACGTTCGCGTCGCAGCGGAGCTGGCCCTTCTCCATGTCGCCGTCCGAGATGCCGAGCCACCGCACGAGACGCCGCAGCGCCAGGAGGAACGCGGCGCACTCCGCGGGCGTGCGCAGGACCGGCTCGGTCACGAGCTCGAGGAGCGGCACGCCGGCGCGGTTGTAGTCCACGCGCGAGAAGCGCCGGTCGCCGCGGCGCTCGGGGTGGAACGACTTTCCGGCGTCCTCCTCGCAGTGGATCCGGGTGAGCCGGATGCCCCGGGTGACGCCATCGAGCGTGATGGGCAGCTCGCCGCCCTCGCAGAGCGGCCGGTCGTACTGGGTCACCTGGTAGTTCTTGGGCATGTCGGGATAGAAGTAGTTCTTCCGCGCGAACACGCTCTCGGCGCGGACGCTCGCGCCGAGTGCCACGCCGAGCCGGAGCGCGAACTCCACCGCGGCGGCGTTCGTGCGCGGCAACGCCCCCGGGAGCCCGAGGCATACCGGGCACACGTTCGCATTGGGCTCGGAGCCGAACGCGACCGGGCAGCCGCAGAACATCTTGGTCCGGGTGCGGAGCTGGACGTGGCACTCGAGCCCGATCACCGGTTCGCGGGCCATGCGACCTCCCGTTCGTCCCCGCGTGCCATGCGCTCCGGATCGCCCCCGACCTCGAGCGCGCGCGCGGCCCGGAGCAGCAGCGGCTCGGCGTCCGCGGGCCCGAGCAGCTGGACCGCCACCGGGAGCCCGCCCGGGGAGAGCCCCATGGGCACGGCGAGCCCCGGGATCCCGGCCAGGTTCGCGCCGATCGTGAACACGTCCGAGAGGTACATCGCGAGCGGGTCTTCCGTCTTTTCGCCCAGCTTGAACGGCAGCGTCGGCGTCGCGGGCAGCAGCATGAGCGCGCAGCGCTCGAACGCCGCGGCGTACTCGCGCACGATGCGCGTGCGCGCGTGCTGCGCCTTGGCGTAGAACGCGTCGTGGTAGCCGGCGGAGAGCGCGTAGGTGCCGAGCAGGATGCGGCGCCGCACCTCGGGGCCGAACCCCTCGCCGCGCGTGCGGGCGACGAGCTCGCCGACGTCGTCCGCGGCGTGCCGGTGGCCGTAGCGCACGCCGTCGAAGCGCGCGAGGTTGCTGCTCGCCTCGGCGGTGGCGAGCAGGTAATAGGTGGCGACCGCGAACGTGCCGGGCAGGAACTCGAACGGCACCCGTCGCGCGCCGGCCCGCTCGAGCGAGGCCGCGGCGCGCTCGAGCGCGTCGACGATGGCCCCGTCGACGCCTTCGCGCCACAGGTTCGCGGGCCAGCCGAACGCGAGCCCGCGCACCCCCTCGTCCCAGCCCGAGACGTCGGGCGCCGCCCCGGGCCGCGAGCTGGCGTCGAACGGGTCGGGGCCCGCGAGCGCCGCGTAGCACTCGGCCACGTCGCCGACGTGGCGCGCGAGCACGCCGACCTGGTCGAGCGACGAGCCGAACGCGACGAGCCCGTAGCGCGAGAACCGGCCGTAGGTGGGCTTCAATCCGTACACGCCGCAGAACGCGGCCGGCTGGCGGACGGAGCCCCCGGTGTCGCTCCCGAGCGCCAGCGGCACGAGCCCGTACGCCACCGCCGCGGCGGGACCGCCGGACGACCCTCCCGGCACGCGCGCGAGGTCGTACGGGTTCCGGGTCGGGCCGTAGGCGCTCCACTCGGTGGAGGAGCCCATCGCGAACTCGTCCATGTTGCCCTTTCCCACGATCACCGCGCCGGCGGCGCGCAGGCGCGCGACGACGGTGGCGTCGTAGGGCGCTCGCCAGCCGGCGAGGATGCGCGAGCCGCACGTCGTCGGGTAGTCGGTCGTGCACAGGTTGTCCTTGAGGAGCACGGGCACGCCGGCGAGCGGGCCGTCGCGGCGAGCGGCGCGCGCC
>DATDEX010000070.1:0-7052 GCA_036522895.1 Candidatus Eiseniibacteriota bacterium
GGAGCGGCGCACGCGGCGGCCGCGGAGCGCTCAGCGGACGAGCGCGAAACATCCGCTCTCCGCGCCCGCCGGGGCCTGGAGCGTGCAGAAGTACATGCCCGCGCGCAGCGGCGAGCCGGCCCGGTCCGTGAGGTCCCAGGCCACGTCGTGCTCTCCCGCCGCGAGCTCGCGGGCGTCCAGCAGGTCGCGCAGGACCCGGCCGCCGGGATCGCAGATCAGCAGCCGCGCGCGCCCCTGCCGCGACAGTCGGAAATGGAAGTTCGCCGCCAGGCGGACCGGGTTCGGGCGCACCACGAGCCCGATCGGGGCCGGGATGGTCGTGACCAGATTCGGCTGCGATTCCTTGGTCGGGTACGCGGTGATCCCGCCGCCCGAGGCGAGATACGCCGCGCTGTATTCGAGCGCTCCGCGGTCGGCGAACGAGACCGGCCCGAACCCGGCGTCGCGCGCGACCGGATCGTCGCTGCGGGTGTTCCCGTCCGCGTCGATCGCCGACCAGCCCGGCACGTTCGTGTCGGCCGCGTCGATCGCGGGCGAGCCGGCGAGCAGGTGGAAGTCCCCGAACCTGGGCGCCACGAACATGGGATCGAGCTGGAACGTGTGCGCGTCGGTCCCGTACTGCGCGGTGAAGTCGGCGACCGTGGCGTAGCGCGGGTATCCGACCCGGATCGGGGGCTGCGTGGTCGAGTTCCAGATGATGTTGTAATCCGACTGGAATCCCACGATCGAGTTGCTGTCGAGCCACAGGTCCGGCTCGTTCGTCTGCAGGCCGTTTTCGGCCGCGATGCTGTCGTAGAGCGAGTTGCCCGACGAGAATCCCTCGAACGAGAACCCGTTCCGATAGTTCCCCCAGGCGACGTTGCTCACGTACGTGTTACCCGTGGCGAAGAGATTGTCGAAGCCGTGATCGCCGTTGTTCCACGACATGTTCTGCAGGCACAGGTTGCCGTTCGAGCCCGACTGGATCTGCACGCCCGTGTCCTGGTTGTCGTGGCACCGGTTGTCGCGGATCACGTTGGCCGGGCATCGGAACAGGTAGATCCCGTTCGCCTGCCGCGTGCCCGGCATGCTGTGGAACGCCGACTCGTTGTGCGCGACCAGCGAGCTCGTCGTGCCGCGCGTGAACGCGATGCCGTGGTCGCCGCCATTCACGATCAGGTTGTCGCTGACCAGGACGGCGGTGCTGGTATCCGCCTGCACCCCGTACCGAAAGGACAGGCGGATCGTGTTCCCCGTGACCTCGATGTGATCGGATTTCTGCGTCATGTAGATGCCCTTGAGGTCTTCGTGCTCGATGGTGAAGCCACGAATCGACACCCACGAGCGGCTCGACATCTGGAATCCGTACGGCCGGCGTCCGACCAGCACGAGGTGGTTCCCCGGATTGTCACCGCCGATGTTCACGAACAGGCCGACGCCGGAGACGTAGCCGAAACTGCCGGGCGGAGCGGCCGACGCCTCGCCGTCCCAGTGCTTGAGCCGGAGGCTGTCCACGAAGACCTGGTTCGGGCTCCAGGTGACCCCGGGCGCGAGCCATATTCCGCCCTGCGCGGGCTGCCACAGGTCGGGGTCGGAAAAGTCGTCGGTGCCGTCCACCACCGCCCCGGGCGTGCCCTGGAGCACGAGCGGCTGGCCCTCCACCCCGGATCCGGGCAGCAGCACCCTCTCGCGATAAACGCCCGGGAAGACGACGATCATGGTGCCGGGATCGTGGTGCGCGGCGAGGGCCGCGGAGATCGAACAATAGGGATCGGCCGGCGTTCCCGACGCGGAATCGCTGCACGCGCGCGCGGCGCCGTCGACGTAGACGATCGCGTCGGCGTGAACGTTCGTCGCCATCAGGCATGCGGCGGCGACCCCTGCCCCCAGCAAGCGCTCCATGGCCCGGCGGGCCGTCAGAACTCGTGGAATCCGTTTCATCGTGTTCGCGCCTCCTGACTGCTCGGATGATGTGGAGACTCGCTCGCGCGCCGCGGCCTGGGCGCGGGTCGAGTCGCGGCCTGGGAAGGGCGCCCCGTGGGCGCCTCGGGGCCGGGGGTCGCTTCGGAGAGCGACTCCCAGCTGCCGGGATCGCGGGTGTGGGCGCGCGCGAACGAAGCCGCGACCTGCCGGGTCTCGAGCTCGAGCCGGCAGGCCGCGTAGTCGACGCACTGAAACGCCAGGTACACGCCCAACGTCACCGCGCTGCCTTCCAGGTAGGCGCGTGTCAACGGCCATCCGCTCGCGGCTTCGCCGACGTACGCCAGCATCACGAGCGGCAGCACCACGATGTGCATGCGCAGGGCCTTGAGCGGGCGGAGCGTCCGACCGAGCCGACGCAGCCACGGATGCTCCGCCGGCGCCGGAGGTACGCGGCCGCCTTCGCGGAGGTGCTTGTGCAGGATGTAGGGAGCGAGCTGCTGGTTCTCTTCGATGGTGTTCGCGAAGAGCATGCAGGCCGCCGCCGCGACGAGCACGCCGGGGGCCGTGTCGTGCCGGTAGGCATGAGCTGCGGCGGCGGCGAAGAGCGCGGGTTCGACCACGCGGTGGTGGAACCGGTCGAGCAGGATCCCCCTGACGCTCGGGGTGCCGCGAACGCGCGCGAGCTCGCCGTCCACCTTGTCGAGCAGGAACCCCAGGTAGAGGAGTGCGGCCCCGGCCCCGTTCACCCGCAAGTCGGCCGCGGCCATGAGCAGCGTGCCCGCGCCCGCCGCGACCATCATGGCCAGCGACACGGCGTCCGCGCTGATCGCGGTGCGGACGAGTGCGCGCGTCACGTGGATCGACAGCCGACGGTGCACGCGATAGAGCCGCGGGGCGGCGTCCTTCCCCGCCTGCGCTCTCCTCCTGAGCTCCGCCCACTCGGTCATGCCATGCCTCAGTTCTTGAGCGTGGCGAGCGGCCGCAGGCGGACCGCGGGTTCGAGCATCCCGAGCTTCTCGAGACACGCCATCAGCTCTTCGATCGGCTCGGGCCGGGCGAGCGGCGGCGTCTCGCGGAGGCGGAGGCCCCCGCGGCGGCCGCGGGCCATGACGAGGCGGAGACTGCGCTCGCGGGATTCGACGGGCGGGCGGTGGTGGCGCGAGCGCTCGATCAGGTGGCCCGCGCCGTGGTCGTACGTGTGGAGGTGCGCGGGCGGCGCGGCGGCGCCGCGGGCGAGATACGAGACCACGTCGTGCGCGCCCGCCACGATCGCCGGCCGCGAGGGGGCGAGCCGGCAGGCATTGTGTCGTGCCACCCAGCGCTCCCGGCCGTCGACCGACTCGGGCGCGATGCCGTTGTGAGAGACGTCGCACAGCAGCCGGGCGCGCGCCCCGAGCACCTCGTCGAGCGCGTCGCGCACGGCCGCCACCGTCGCGAGCCGGTAAACGAACCCGAAGTTCGTCGCCAGCGCGAGCGCCTGCTCGAACAGCACCGCCTCCTCGGACGCCTCCGGCAGCACGGTCCAGCGATTGCGCCGGAAGTGGGTCGGCCACTTTCCGGCCGTGCGCCCGCGCCCGAAGCGCTGGAGGTAGTGGAACGCGAGCTTCGAGCCGAAGAGCGCCGCCGCGCGCGTGCGTGGCAGCTTCTCGCGCCGCGTGTAGTGATGGAGCAGCGTCCCCGAGAAGGGCCCCGGGCCCAGGTGGTACATGAACACCACGCGCCGATCGGAGAGCCCCCATTCCCGGGCGATCGCGGGCTCGAGGACGCGATCCACCACCTGGGCTTCGAGGAAGTGGTTGCCCCCGAAGTTGAGCCCCATCTCCGAACGAAAGGCGCGACTCCGCTGGAGCACCCGCGGCACGATCGCGCCCAGTTCGCCGGGCGGGACGCGCAGCGGGAAGCGGCCGCACCCCTCCATCCGCTCCAGCACGCCGGGCTCGAGGCCGTAGCGGCGGACCGCGACGTGAGCACCCTCGGTGAGCGCCAGCGCCAGGTCGGGCGCGGAGAGGCTGTAGCGGTTCGCGTCCAGCGGGTGGGCCGCGGCGTGCGAGTTGATCCGCGCGAAAAGGCGGGTCAGACGCTCCGGCGTGAGATCGCTTAGCTCGAGATCGGTGACGATCAGCCCCATGCCGTCGTTGACCGCGACCGAGGTGAACTCCGGCACCACGGCCCCGACGGTCGTGATCGCGAGGCTCGACGCCGTCTCCATCTGCGGCTTCCAGTGGAGATCGGGGAGCGCGAGCACCGATTCGACGCATGGGAGCGCGGCGATCTCGCCGAGTCGCGCCGCTGCCCCGGGCTCCGAGCCGCGCGTGCCGAGCACCACGAGCTTGCCGACGGACGCATCCCCGTCGCATGCGATCGCCGCCGCATGGGCGTGCCGGGCGGACGGCATTTCCAGCGCTGCCCGCGCCTGCGGCCCGTGCCGCAGCCGATTGGGCCGGAGCACGGAGAGAAACCCGAGGCTCGCCGCGTACGTGCCGGCGCCGAGCACCGCCGCCACGGGCACGGCGGGCGCCGGTCCCAGCGCCGCGACCGCAACGCCCATGCCGGCGGCGGCGAGCAGCGGCCGCACCGCGTCGGACGCGACGCCGCCGAACGCGATCCGCCGCCGGAGCGCGTGCTGGCAGACCGCGAACACGACCAGTTCCGCGCCCACGTACGCGGCGCACGCCCCCGCGAGTCCGTAGCCCGGGATCCACCACGAGCAGAGCAGCACGTTCACCCCGACCCCGGCGAGCACCGCGCCCAGGTACCAGCGCTGCTGCGAGAATGCCGCGAGCACGTAGCGCGCGAGCAGGTTCATGAAGATGAGCGGGAGCGCGGGGGCCACGAGGCGGAGCGCGGACGCCGCCGGGCGGTAGTCGCGCCCCGCAAAGAGCAGGCCCACGATGGGCTCCGCGAGGAGCATCAGGGCGACCGCGAGCGGGAGCGAGACGCCGAGGAGGAGCCGCACGAGGCCGCGCACGCGCCGCGCCGCCGCCGCGGGCTCGTCGCGCCCCTCGCGGGCCAGCGCGGGGAACGCCGCCAGGGCCAGCGCCGAGGCGATGAAGCCGAGCGGCTGGGAGAGCAGGTAGGCGATCTGGAAGTGGGCCACGTCGCGGCTCGTCGCGAGCGCCTTGAGCATCATGAGTCCCACCCGGCCGTAGAGCACGATGCAGAGCATCGCGGCGCCGTACGGCGCGCCCTGCGCGACGAGCGCGCGGAGGCGCGCGGGCTCGATCCGGAGGACCGGCGCGCCCCAGCGGCGGAAGACGAGGCCGGCGCCGAGCGCCACCCGCACGACGTAGGCGAGCAGCGTCGCCGCGAGAAGTACGGTCACCCCGGCGTGGCGCGCCACCCCCACGGCGATGGCCGCGAGCCACAGCCCCTGGCTCGCGACGAGGAGCATCGACTCGAGATCGGATCGCGCGTGCGCCCGCAGCACCCACGCCGCGGGATCCTGGCCGGGATCGAGCGTCGCCGCGATCACGATCACTAACATCAGCGCCGCGCCGGCCGAACCCGACAGCGCGGGGACGAGCACGGTCACGCACAGCAGCAGGAGCACCAGCACGGCGCATTTGATCAGGATTCCCGCCCCGAGCAGCCGGGGGCCGTCCGCGGGGCAGCGTGCGATCTCGCGGGTGATCATCATTCCCGCTCCGAGATCGCACGCGCTCGCGATCAACGGGATGAACGCGTAGAGGTAGGCGTACTCGCCGTAGCGGGCGGCGCCGAGCGCGCGGCCGAGCAACACCATGGCGGCCACGTTGATCGCGGCGCTCACGACCTGGGCGCCCAGCCGGAAGAGCGCATTCCGCGCGACGGCCGGGTCCGGCACCGCGCCCGCGCCCGCGCCGACTTCGCCGGCTTCCGCGATGGGCCCGGCGACGGGAGCGGCCGGGCGGGCGCCCGCGGGCTCGCTTGGCGCGAGGCCCGCGTAGAGTTCGCCGAGTCGTCGCACGATCTCGCTTTCGTCGAACTCGTCCAGCGCCCGTTGCCGGCCATTCCGTCCCAACCGCTCCCGGAGCGCGGCGTCGTCGACGAGCACCGCGAGCGTCGCCGCGAGGGCGTGCACGTCGCCCAGCGGAACCAGGAATCCATCCTCGCCGTGGCGCACGACTTCGTCGTTACCCTTGACGCGCGTGGCCACCACCGGGAGCCCCATCGCCATCGCTTCGATGAGCGCGCGCGGAATCCCCTCCTTGACCGAGGGCAGCACGGCGATCTGCGTGCGCGCGAGGAGCGCGGGCACGTCCTCGCGGTAGCCGAGGAACCGTACGACGCCCGCGAGCCCGAGCGCTCGAGCCTCGGCCTCGCAGCGCTCCCGTCGCGGACCCTCCCCCACCAGCCACAGCTCGAACGGCGCGCCGCGCCTGGCGAGGATCGCGGCCGCTTCGAGCAGCTGGCCGTGGTTCTTCACCGGTTCGAAGCGCGCCACGCACGTCACCACGACGCGCGCGCCGGCGGGCTCGCGGCGGGCGGGATCGAACTTGGACAGATCGATGCCGTTGCCGATCCACCGGCGCCGGCCGGGCCGGCCGATCTCGCGGGCGACGGCACACTGGAGATCGCTGTGGTTCTGGGTCAGCAGCAGGCTCGTGTGCCGCCCGCACCAGCGCTCGATCGCCGTGAAGAGGGCCTGCGTCCACGCCGGCATCCCGTCGTGAAAGTGGAAGCCGTGGACCGTGTGAACGACGGCCGGAACCCCGGCGAGACGCGCGGCGAGCCGGCCCACCACGCCCGGGATCGAGCAATGCGTGTGGATCAGGTCGACGCGCTCGCGGCGGAAGAGCCGCGTCAGCCGCACGAGCGAGACCAGGAGACGGATCGGATCGAGCGTGCGCGGCAGATCCACCGTGTGCACGGGAATCCCGGCCGCACGGAGCGCGCTCACGGCCGGGCCGTTCGCGCACACGATGCGGTTGTCGTGGCCGCGCGCGCGCATCGCGAGCACGCGCTCCTTGAGGAGCGTGTTCGCGGACGAGCTCAGGTGGATGACGTCGACGATGCGCATGGCGCCCTCACGACCGCTCGTCTTCCGGGATCGCGCTCGCGAGCGCGAGGAACACCCAGAAGTGCCGGAAGTGCAGCTTTTCGATGACCGTCGAGTGGACGGCCGTGGCGACTAGCCCGCCGGCCAGCGCGGCGAGCACGAGCCGCGCTCC
>DATDEX010000071.1:0-10627 GCA_036522895.1 Candidatus Eiseniibacteriota bacterium
GTCCGTCGCTCCGGAATAGCCTGCCGCTTGCGGCGCTCGTCGTCGCGGCGGCCCCCGGGGTCATCGCGGCGGTGGCGTGAGGCACGCGAGGCCGCAGTCGGTGCACGGGCGCGCCCGGCCGCACGTGCGATGGAACGCGTCGAACCGCGCGCGGAAGAGCTCGCCCACCTCGCGGTCCTCCTGGAGCAGCCGGAGGAAGTCGACGATCCGCTCGGTGGTGGCCGCGCTCATGTCGTGCTCGATCAGGCACGCCTCGTGTTCCGCCGTGGCCTCCGGCACGCGCAGCACGTCGTGGAGGAACGAGCGCAGGACGACGTAGCGGTGGTGCACCTCGCGGGCCATGCGCTCGCCGGCGGGCGTGAGGAGCAGGAAGCGCCGGTCGTCGTGCGCCACGAGCCGCCGCGCCTCGAGCGGGCGCAGGCCCACCGAGAGCGTCGCGGGCGTCACGTCGAGCGCGCGCGCGAGGTCGGCGAGCCGCGCGTAGCCGCGCTGGGAGCGCAGTTCCCAGATCGCGCGCAGGTAGTGCTCCTGGCTCGGGCTCAGTTCGCGGTCGTGGGTGTGCTTGCCGGACAGCATGCGAGGCTCCAGAGTGGGGCGGACGCGGGGTGTAAGGATGCCCATCCTGCCGTTAGGTTAGCCTAACTAACGGCGTACCCGCCCGTCAAGGAGCTTTGCCGCCCGCCATGAGCTTCGACTCGATCGCCGCGCTGCTGTTCCAGACGCTCTGCACGCTCGCGCTCTCCGCGGTCCACCTCGGGCTGTGGCGGCAGCGCCGTCTGCCGTACCACGCCACGTGGGCGGCGGCGTGGTTCGTGTACGCGCTCCGGCTGTCGTTCATCGCCGCGTTCATGCGCGGACGCGAGCTCCAATGGCTGTTCGCGCACCAGGTCGTGACGCTGTGGTCCGGGCTCCTCCTCCTCTGGGCCGCGCTCCAATTCGCCACGCACGTGCGCTGGCGGCCGGTCTACGCGCTCGCCCCGGTGCTCGCCGTGGCGTGGGCGTGGTACGGCGTGTTCGTGATGCACGACATGGCCACCGCCGGGCTGTCCTCGGCGTTGCTGCTCTCGGCGGTCACGTTCTGGACCGGGTTCGTGTTCCTGCGCCTCGACCGGCACATGCCCTCGGTGGGTGCGCGGCTCCTCGCCTGGGGCTTCCTGCTCTGGGGCATGCACCACCTGGATTACCCATTGCTGCGCGCGCAGGGCTCGGGCGTCCTGATCGGCGTGTTCATGGACGTGACCCTGCTCGTGCTGGTCGCCGTCGGCACGCTCGTGCTGGTGCTCGGCGAGGAGCGCCGCGCGCTCGCGCAGCGGACCGCGCAGCTCGAGCAGCTCTCCGGGCTCCTGCTCCGCGCCCAGGAGGAGGAGCGCCGACGGATCGCGCGCGAGCTCCACGACGAGACCGGGCAGACGCTCACCGCGCTCAAGATCGAGCTGGACCTGGAGGGCCGCCGCGAGGCCAGCGCGCGCGTGGCCATGGTGCTGAACCAGATCCGCAACCTGAGCGAGCTCCTGCGTCCGCGCGCGCTCGACGACCTGGGCCTCGTCCCGGCGCTGCGCGCGCTGATCGAGGACTTCGCGAGCGCGACCCAGATCCAGGTGGCGATCGACGCGGACGACTCGCAGGGCTGGCCGCCCGAGGCGGCGCTCACGCTCTACCGGGTGGCGCAGGAGGCGCTCACGAACGTGGCGCGCCACTCCGGCGCCCGGCACGCGTGGGTGCGGCTCTCCCGCGCGGACGGCGCCTGCCTGCTCGAGGTGGAGGACGATGGCACCGGGCTCAAGGCGGGGCTCGTGCCGCACCTGGGCGTGCTCGGCATGCGCGAGCGGGTGGCCGCCGCCGGCGGCACGCTCCAGCTCATGCCCGCGGGTCGCGGCGGCCTGCGCGTGCAGGCGACCGTCCCCGCCGGGGGGGCCGCGTGAGCCCGCGCGCGAGGGTGCGGGTGCTGCTCGCGGACGACCACGCGCTGGTGCGCTCCGGCGTGCGACGGGTGCTCGAGAGCGTGCCGGGCATCGAGGTGGTGGGCGAAGCCGCCCGCGGCGACGAGACGCTGGCGATGCTCGCCCAACTCGAGCCGGACGTGCTGCTCTTGGACCTCAACATGCCGGGCGGCGACGGCTTCGACGTGCTGCGGAGCGCCCGTGACGTGGCCGGGAGCACGCGCATCGTCGTGCTGACGCTCCACGTCCAGGCGGAATACGTGGCGCGCGCGGTGCGCGAGGGCGCGGACGGCTACCTCTCCAAGGACCTCGCGGTCCAGGAGCTGACGGACGCGATCACGAGCGTCATGGACGGGAAGCCCTACTACTCGGCGCCCGTCCAGGCCGCGCTCCAGCAGGCGCTCCGCGAGGGCGTGGGCAATCCGCTGGAGAAGCTCACTCCCCGCGAGCGCGAGGTGCTGATCGGGATCGCGCGCGGGCTCACGTCCAAAGAGATCGGCGGCGAGTTCAACATCAGCGCGCGTACCGTCGAGACGCACCGGGCGAGCCTCATGCGCAAGCTCGGCCTGCGCTCGATCGCGCTCCTGACCCAGCTGGCGATCCGGGAGGGGCTGGTCGAGAAACCCCGCTGACGGCCGGCGAACGGGTGGCGCCCGGGCCCGGCCCAGGGGCTCCGACAGGTGGGGCACGGGCGTCTGGACGTTGTAGGCCAACGACTTACGCTGGCTCCGAGGCCCGGCGACGAGCGTCCGCCCGAACCCCGCTCAGTACTGTTACTCACCGGCAAACCCGCAACACTCCGCATGGCGGCGGGGGCGCGGCGAGTCGATTCTCACGAGCGTGATACCGCTCCGGGCCGCGCGCGCCGCCGTGATCGCTCCGGTGATCGCCGTTTCGATCGCCTGCTCGGGTGCATCGGCCGCGGCGCTCGCTCCGGGATCCGCGCTCGCGGACAGCGCCCGGATCGATTCCACGCGCGCCGACAGCGCGGCCGCCGGCGAGACGCGCAAGCTCGGCATGGCCGACACGGTCACGGTGCTGCCCCCCGTGCGCGTGGACGCCGACCGCTCGCTCACCCCGTCGCGCGCGAGCGCCACCACCGTTCGCATCGATCGCGGGACGCTCGTGCGCTTCCAGCCGTCGACCACCGCGGACGCGCTGCTCGCCGCGCCCGGCGTGGATGTGTCGCGCACGGGCCCGTGGGCGTCGCGCGTCTCGCTCCGCGGCCTCTCCGGTGAGCGCGTGCTCGTGCTCGTCGACGGGGTGCGGCTCCAGTCGGGCCGCGGACATGGTGCGCAGACCTCGCTCGTCTCGGTGGACCGGCTCGAGTCCGTGGAGCTGATGCCCGGCGCCGGCGGCGCGCAGTTCGGCTCCGATGCCTTGGGCGGGGTGGTGGAGCTCAACACGCATCGCAACCTGCTCGGCGAACGCCGGAGCTCGCTCCTCCTCGCGGGGCGCTCGGGTGGGCCGGGCGGCGAGCGCTCCGGCACGGCGCGCATGCGCTGGATGGCGCCGCGGTTCGCGGCCGAGATGTCGGGCGGGCTCGGGGGTCTCGACGCGCTCGTCACGCCCGACGGCCGCGTCCCCAACAGCAGCTACCGCGAGGACGAATACGCCGCGCGCATGCAGGCGCGGCTCGGGAGCTCGCTCCTCGATCTCGAGCGGACGCGCCACGCGGCGCACGACATCGAGCTGCCGGCGTTCAACGACCAGGCCGGCTCGCACGCCGAGTACCCGCTCCAGTCGCGCGGCGCGACCCGGCTCGAATGGGTGCTGCCGGGCGGGCGGACGCGGCCGGACCTCCGGCTGCTCGGCGTCGAGCAGCACTTCCGCACCGGGTTCATCGAGACCGTCGCGGACAGCCAGTTCCTGCGCGGGCGTTACGTCGCCACCCGCACGTCGCGCGCGGACGATCGCATCGACACCTGGTCGAACGGCCTCCAGCCGACGCTCCAGCGCGGCGCGCTGCGCGTGTACGGCGAGTATCGCCACGAGTCCACGCGCGGACCGCGCGCGACCGACATCACCGTCGTGAACGCCGCCGGGGCGCAGACGTCGACCGCGCGCACGACCGGAGAATCCATCCCGCCGGCCCGGCGCGACGTGCTCGCCGCGGGCGTGTTCGACGCGGCGACCTGGAAGCGGCTCCGGTTCGAGACCGGCGCGCGCTACGACTGGCTCCGCTCGGCGGCGGACTCCACGCCCGCGAGCTTCACGCCCACGCTCGACGTGACCGACCGGCGCTGGAGCTTCGAGGGCGGACTCTCCCGCCCGCTCGGCGCGTGGACACCCTACGGCCGCGTCGCCAGCGGATTCCGCGCCCCGAACCTCGAGGAGCGCTACTTCAACGACGACGTGCACGGGGGCCTGCGGCTGTTCGGCAATCCCGACCTGCGCGCCGAGCGCACCCAGACCGTGGAGTTGGGAGTGCGCGCGGGCGAGCTCGCCGGGGGCCGGCTCGGCGGCGCGCGGCTGTCCGCGTACCGCTCGTATGTCGCCGACCTCATCACGCTCCGCTACCTCGGCCAGCTCTACCTGGTCCCCCGCTTCCAGTACACGAACGTTCACAAGGCGCAGCTCGACGGCGTCGAGCTCGAGATCCAGTCCACGCTGGGCGCGGTTCAGCTGGCCGCGAACGCGGCGTTCCCGCGCGGCCGCGACCTCGAGACCGGGGCGGCGATCTCCGACCTGGGCGCGGCGCGCGCCACGCTGGACGTGCGCTTCCCGCTCCCGGCGCTGCTGCCCGCCGGCGCGCTCGCGGTGCGCGCGCGCTGGACCGACGCCAGCGCGAAGGGCGACGTGGCGCTCGCGCGCCCGTCGTTCTGGACGTCGTCGCTCGAGCTCTCGTGCCTCGCGTGGAACACGCGCACGACGCTCGCGGTCAAGAACGTCACGAACACCCGCTATCGCGAACCCCTGAGTTTCATCCCCGAACCCGGCCGGGGCGTGCTGCTGTCGATGCGGCGCGAGCTGGCGCTCCCGTGGTGATGGAGAAATCGGGCTGGACCCGGCCGGAGGCTCGAGCCATGACGCTTCGCAACATCCTGATCGACATCTCGCTCGCGATGCTCATGGCTTCCCCGGCCGGGGCCCGGCCCAGTGCGAATCCCCCCGGCCGGCTCGTGCTCGGCCCCGACGGCCCGCGCGCGGCCGGCCCCGCAATCGCCCGCGGGGCGCTGCCCGCCGCCGCGCAGACGGTGGTCCCGGTGCCGCTCCCGGCGGGCGCCGTGCAGCTCGACTCCACCTGGTACGACCTCCAGGACATGGGCTCGCTCGGCCACCACATCGAGGTCGGGACGGACGGCCGCGTGCACGCGACGTGGCAGGACGAGTTCTGCGAGCTGGGCGGCGGCTGCCCGCCCAATCTCGCCGCGCCCCAGCCGCACCCGAACCGCGGCATGGGCTACGCCGTGCGTGACGTGAACGGCACCTGGAGCAACCTCGGCAAGATCACCGACCCGCGGCTCCCCGTCTGCTGCATCCGCGATCTCGTCGGCGGCTTCGGGAGCCTGGCGATCTCGGCGGGAGGACGCGTCGCGATCGCGCAGCACCTGAACGAGGACGGCTGCGACTTGCGCGGTTACTTCCACCTGGAGGACGTCGCCGGCGGGAGCGCGTTCCGCGGCTACCTCACGCCGATCGTGAGCCCGAGCTACCTGTTTCCCCAGGTGGCCGCGAACCCGAACGGCTCGTTCACGCTGCTCGGCGAGGTCCCGCGCGGCGGGCAGTACGACGAGACGAACGACCTGCGCGTGTCGTACCTCGCGGCCCCGGGGACGTTCTACACCTGCTTCAACTGGCAGATGGGCGCCTGGACCGCGATCGCGCCCACGACGCTGTTCCGCGACGGCCGCCCGGCGTTCCCGTGCATCGCCGCCTCGGCGAACGGCAGGGTCGGAGTGGCCGTGGGCGACCTGGGGGGCAACGTCTACCTGATCGAGTCGAGCAACGGCACGTTCGCTCCGGGCACGATGACGACGCGCACCCTCACGAACTACAGCGACGGGACCGTCGTCCAGGCCGACTCCACCTCGCTCGAGTACCGCCCTTACGTCCACTGCCACGTCGCCTACAACGACACGACCCCGAACGTGGTGTGGAGCGAGTGGCAGGCGCGAAAGACCGGCACCACGATCTCCTACTTCGACTGGCGGAGCCGGATCCGCCGCTGGACCCCCGGGCGCGGGGTCGAGACCGTGTACCAGGTCCCGGCCGGCGTCGCGGACCACTACGACGACGTGGACAACGGCCTCGCCGGCCCGCTGCCGGGATTCAACACGCTGTCGGTGGACTGGCCGCAGGTCGGCTTCAGCCCCGACGGGAGCGAGACCTACGTGGCGTTTCTCGCGTTCACGGACGCGCACGTGGATCCCACCGCGGACGCGGGGCTTCCCGGCGTGGTCACGGGGATCGGCTACGGCGACATCCTGTGCAGCGTCCTGCGCGGCGGCGGCGCGTTCGCGGCGCCCCAGAACCTCACGAACACGCCAGACACCGACGAGCGCTTCTTCTCGCTCGCGACCCGCAACCCGGGCGGGCGCGCACAGCTCCTGTTCCAGGCCGCGTCCACGAACGAGGCCGGCTGCGCGATCATCGGCGATCGCGGCACCACCCCGGGCAACCTGCTCCGCCGCATCGCCTACCTCGACGCTCCGCTCGCCGCGAGCCTGCTCGACGCCCCGCCGCTCGCCGCTCCCGCCGCGCACGCGCTGAGCGTCTCGCCGAACCCGGTGCTCGCGCACGCCCGCATCCGGATCGAGGCCGGCGTCGCGAACGGCACGCGGCTCATCGAGGTGCTCGACCTGACCGGACGCCGGCTCACGACGCTCGTCCTCGCGGCCGGGGAGCGGGCGGTCGAATGGCGGGGCGTGGACGATCTCGGCCGCCGCGTCCCCGCGGGCGTCTACTTCGCGCGCGTGGCCGGCGAGGGCACCGCGCACGCGGCGCGCTTCGTGGTGGCTCGTTGAAACTGCAACTCGCTCGCACAACCCCAAGCTCACGGAGGTCCCCGATGTCCCTGGCGAAGAGGATGCTGATGGTGGTGACGCTGCTGGCGGTGCTCGCGCCGGCCGCCGGCGCGGTGGTGGTGAAGCAGGAGCGCGTGCCGGGCGGCGCGCTCGAGCTGACGTGGTCGCCGGGCTTCGGCGTCGGACGCGTGTTCACGCCGCTCACGCTGCCGGCGGGCGATTTGGCGATCCCCAATCCGTCAGGGGACAACACCGTGGCCGTGCTCCAGAACGTCGCCACGAGCCTCGGCGGCATCGCGCTCTCCGCGACAGATCCTTCCGGCTTCGCGGACTACACCTGGGAGAGCGATTTCTTCACGGGGGCGGGCAGCACGCGGGTGGGCCTCGTCCTGCGCGCCGACCCCTCGGACGGCTTCCAGACGTTCTACCAGTTCGTGATCAACCCCGGCTTGTTCCAGCTGCGCTTCCGCAAATTCGTGGCCGGCGCGCCGCTCCCCGACCTGGCGAGCTGGACCACGAACATCCTGCCGGGCGGCGTCCCGACGGCGAACAGCTGGCACCACATGAAGGTGATCGCCAACGCGAACGCGTTCCGCTGCTTCTTCGACGGCACCGAGCTCACCGCCACGCCGATCCTCGACACCACGTCGCCGATCCTCGGCGGCTGGGTGGGGGCCTACAACTTCAGTGCATCCGTGGGCGAGGTCCCGGTGTATTTCGATAACCTGACGCTGACCATCGAGGGTGCCGTGCCGGCACGTACGTCGACCTGGGCAGCCGTCAAGAAACTGTATCGTTAGCACCGGGAACGCTCGACGGCCTTGCGCTGCCGCGTCACGCGCGGCACACTTGATGCGCCTCGTTGGCCCCCGAGGGCTGGCGAGGCGCGTTCGTTTCGCCGGCTGGGGTGAATGCCCCGCTCGCGGAGCGGCCGCGGCGCATCTCGTGGAGGATTCCCGGTTGAGACGGTTCGTCCTGGCGCTGGCCCTGTCCGCCCTCGCGGCCCCCGCGTTCGCCTCCGGGATTGGCCTGCGGTGGGGATCGTGCGAGGGCGCCTCCAACCGCAACTTCGCCTGCGACGAGAACAACGGCACCGACGTGCTGGTGGCGTCGTTCTCGCCGCCCGGGGGCGTGGGCGCGCTGAGCGGGGTCGCGGCCTGGGGACACATCTCCGCCGCCCAGGGCTCCGTGCCGCCCTGGTGGCAGCTGTCCAGCGCCGATGGCTGTCGCGGCAGCTCCCTCGCCGCCTCGTTCCTGTTCTTCGGCGAGACCGAATGCGATGACCCCTGGAACGGGCAGGGCATGGGCGGGATCGCGTATGTCCGGGCCGACGGGCAGGGCATGGGCTTCCTGGTGGCGGTCGCGGTCTCGGCGAGCCTGGTCCAGCCCGTCGCCGCCGGGCGCACCTACTCGGCGTTCAAGCTGATCATCAACCACGACCAGTCGACCGGGGCCGGGAGCTGTGCCGGGTGCCAGACGCCCGTCTGCATCACGCTCGATCGCATGATCCTCGGGCAGCCGAACGAGTCCGGCTATCGCGACGTCGAGCTGACCCAGGGTATGTCGGGGTTGAGCGGGGGCGCGGCGAACGTGGTGACCTGGCAGGGCGGAACGCCGAGCTGTGGCGCGGGCGGGCCCAAGGCATCGACCTGGGGCAAGCTGAAGGAGAGGTACCGGTAACCGGCACCGCCCGACCGCGCCCGGACCGCGTGCCCAAACGCTGCCGGCGACGGTCGCTCAGTGTCCGTGCGCGTGCCGCGCCGCGAGCGCCGAAAGCCACGTCAGCGCCAGGAGCGGCAGCAGGTCCTCGCGCGAGCGTACGGCGTCGGAGAGCGTGAGCCGGCGGTCGGAGGTGAGGAACCCGGGACTGCGCGCGAGCGTGAGCAGCACCTGGCCCTCGCCGGTCTCGAGCGTGTAGCCCGTGAGCAGGTGCCGGCGCCAGGCGAGGTCGGGTCCCGACGCCGGCTCGATCCGCGCGCGTCCGAGCCAGCCGGTGTGGAGCCGCATCACGGCGGCATCGTGATCGTCGGTGACGGTGATGCCGCCGACCCAGCCGCGGGCGAGCGTCCAGCCGCCGCTCGCGGCCTCCGCGCGCCAGCGGCGGTGGAGCAGGCTCTCGCCGTGGAGCACGAGGTGCGTGCCGCGCTCGCTCGCGAGCGACCAGGTTCGCTCGAGGAGTCCCGCGCGCCTCCATGTCCACGCCTCCCCGACCGCCTCGGGCGGGGGAAGCAGCTCCCAGGTGTGCTTGCCCAGCGCGACGCTCCGCCCGGAGCCGGGCGCCCACTCGCGCGCGCGCGCCGGACCGGTCTGCACCACGAACCGCGACCGCTTCTTCATCTGGCCTCCTCCGGGCCGGGGGGCGGCGCGGGAGCGCGCGCGGGCGGCCTGCCCGCAAGCCGCCGCTCCTGCTGGAGCGCGCGCCGCAGCACGAACTCGATCTGCGCGTTCAGGCTTCGCAGATCGTCCGCGGCCCAGCGCTGCAGCGCGTCCAGGACCGCGGGATCGATCCGCAACAGGAAGGGCTTGCGCTCCGCCACGGGTCGCGTCCGCTACTGGTAGAGCGTGCCGGCATTCACGATGGGCTGCGTCTCGTGCTCGCTGCACAGCACGACCAGCAGGTTGCTCACCATGGCGGCCTTGCGCTCCTCGTCCAACAGCACGACCGAGCGCTTCGCGAGCTCGGCGAGCGCCATTTCCACCATGCTCACCGCGCCCTCGACGATCATCGAGCGCGCGGCGATGACCGCGCTCGCCTGCTGGCGGCGCAGCATCGCGTTGGCGATCTCGGGCGCGTAGGCGAGGTGGCTGATGCGCGCCTCGAGGATCTCGATGCCCGCCTTCTCGAGCCGGGCCTGGATCTCCTTCTTCAGCTGCTCGGCGACCTCGAGGATGTTCCCGCGCAGCGACATTTGGCCGTCGTTGTGCGCGTCGTACGGGTGGCCGACCGCCAGGTTGCGGAGCGCGGCCTCGCTCTGGACGTGCAGGAAGTTGTCGTAGTTGTCGACCTGGAAGATCGCCTCGGCCGAGTCCACGACGCGCCACACGACCACGGCACCGATCTCGATCGGGTTGCCGTCGTGATCGTTCACCTTGAGCTTGCTGCTCTCGAAGTTGCGCACGCGCAGCGTGACCCGCTTCTTGGACATGAACGGATTCGCCCACCACAGGCCGGGCCGGCGCTCGCTGCCCTGGTAGTTGCCGAACAGCATCAGCACCGAGGCCTGGTTGGGCTCGACGATGAAGAACCCGCCCATGAGGATGGCGAGGAAGATCACCCCCAGCGCGGCGGCGATGGCGGGGATCGGCGCCACGGCGCGTGCCGAGGTGATCAACCACCAGATGTCGAGAATCATCAGCGCGGGCAACAGGAACATCATGAGGAACCCGGAGCGGGTCTTGGCGGCACTCTCACGGATCATGGTCGTGAGCCCCCCTTTCTTGGCTTTCAGAATGATATCACTCTGAAATCAACTGTCAATACGGTCGAGAGGGTGGTCCGGGTTGCACGCGGCGGAGGGCGGCCGGCAACTCATTGCCGCCCATCAGCTTGGCTTTTCAGCGTTGAGCGGTTGAGCGGGCCGTTTGGGGGGGGCGAATCCCGGCGCTACGCCCTCAGCCCCGGCGGCGCGCGGACTTTCCGGCCGCCGACTTGGGGAGCGCGACCGGCCGCCGGCGGGCCGGCTCGGCAGCCTCGGCCGCCACCACGACGGCGGTCTCGAC
>DATDEX010000072.1:0-3184 GCA_036522895.1 Candidatus Eiseniibacteriota bacterium
GGCCGCGATCGCGGCACGGGTCGCACGGCTCGCTCGCCGGGCCGAGCCGGTGCGCGTGGCGAACAAGCACCACGCGCTGGTGCGCGCGAGCCACTGGGCGCACGTCCCGCTGCTCCTCGGGCTCATCGCCACCGGGCTCGCCATCTACTGGGCGGCGCCCGTATTCCACCACGCGCCGTCGCCCGGCAACGCGCGCGGCGATTACCTCGTGGACGCGAGCCGGGTGCTCGCCGGGTGGTTCGGCGTGCGCGGCGACACGCGCTACTGGCTCTACGAGCGCGCGAGCCTCGGGCCCGCGCAGCTCGCGAGCGCGCTCCGGCTCCACTGGCTTCTCGCCTACCTCTATATGCTCTGCGGTGCCGTCTACGCGCTCGGCCTCGCGCGCGGCGGCGGCTGGCGCGCGCTGCTCCCGCGCGCGAGCGACCCGGCCGAGGCGCTCGCGATGCTCCGGTATTACCTGGGCGTCATGCCGGCGGCACTCGCGCGCAAGCCGTGGCCGCATCCCGCGATCCCCGGCAAGTACAACGCGCTCCAGCGCGGCGCCTACTTCACCATGCCGCTCCTCGGCGCGCTGGTCGTGCTGAGCGGCTGGGCCATGCACAAGCCGGCCATGCTGCCCTGGCTCGAGCGGCTGTTCGGCACCTACGACGTCGCGCGCGTCGTGCACTTTTCGTGCATGGCGATCCTGGGATCGTTCATGGTGCCGCACGTGATCCTCGTGGCCGCGGACGGCTGGGACACGTTCCGCTCGATGGTGACCGGCTGGAGCACGCGCCTGAAGGGAGCCCCCCATGGCTGACGCGAAGAAGCCCGCGCGCCGGCCGTCAACCGCCGAGCGGCTCGGCACCGCGATCCGGCGTGCGGCCGCGGACGCCGCCGAGCGCCCGGAGAGCACGTACGACGTCAAGCGGGGCGAGCTCGCCTCGCACTCGCGGCGCAACTTCCTCCTGTTCGGCGCCGGCGCCCTGGCCACGGCGGTGACCGGCTGGTGGGTGCTGCCCGAGCGGACGAAGCAGGCGTGGCTCCCGGCGGCGCACGATCCCCTCGACACGCTCGCGGCGCGCGTGGGGCTCACGCGCGAGCGGCGCGAGGCCACGCTGGATCGCGCGCTCACGTTCGACGACGACGTCGCCGAGGCGCTTTACTCGAAGAACCGACACGTGCGGACGTACGCCCGCGCGGACTCCAGGCCGCTGCGGAACAACTACCACGGGCGCACGCCCGGCCCCGAATACCTCTCGGGCTGGCGGTTGAACCTGTCCGGGCTCGCCTCCGGTCGGACCGAGAGCCTCCCGATCGGCACGCTCACGTCGCGCTTCGCCCGGCACGACATGAACACGCGGCTCGTCTGCGTGGAGGGCTGGAGTCACGTCGCCGCGTGGGGCGGGCTCCGCTTCGCCGACCTGCTCGCGGCGTTCCCGCCGATGCCGGGCGCACGCTGGGCGGCGTTGCGCAGCGCGGTGAGCCTCGGGGCGTCCGGCGCCCCGGAGCCGTACTACGTGAGCATTGACCTCGGGACCGCGCGGCATCCACAGGCGCTCCTCGCCACGCATCACGCCGGGGCGCCGCTCACGCTGGCGCACGGCGCGCCGCTCCGGCTCGTGGTGCCGATGAAGCTGGGCTTGAAGAACATCAAGGCGATCACCGACATCGCCTACACCGCCGCGGAGCCGGCCGACTACTGGAACGAGCGCGGGTATTCCAAGTACGACGGGCTGTGAGGTCGCGCCGACCGGGTCAGCGCGCCAGGATCTGCCGCAGAACGGTCTCGCCGTCGATCGTGAACCACGCCCGGAGCGGTGTTCCGCCGGCGGGCCAGCTCCCGCCCCCGGCCGCGGGCCAACGGACGAGCAGGACGCCCTTCGCGGTGGTCGTGTCTACGATCGTCGCGAGCTCCCGACCGGCGGCGTCGACCAGCCTCCCGACCACGTGCGCCCGGCGCTCGAGAAGGAGCGACCACTCCGAGAACGGAATGGCCTCCGGTGCGCCGCGCTGGCGGAGTGCCGAGCCGGGCCCCTGCGTGTCCACGGGGGCGGCGATCCAGCCACAGCCCGGTTCACGCCAGAAGATGTCCGTTGGCTCAGCCGACGGCCCGAGATCGTCCACGCCGGGCTCGGATTGCGGGGTGCGGGGGATCGTGAGCGGGACGTAGCGCTCGATCGCATAGCGGGCGCGGCCGGGGGGGCGTGCGCTGCGCAGCTCGAAGACGAAGACCCCGGTGTCCGGCGGGATGCCGGCATCCAGCGCGCGGCGGATCGGCGCCAGCCGGTTCTGCGACGAACGCTCGCCGCCGCCGCCCACCGCCAGCGCCACGAGCGCGGGCTCGTCCCCGAGCTGGACTCGCTCGACGTGCATCAGGAGCGCTCCCCACGGGCTGCGCTGGGGATTGAGGAGTTCCATTGGCCCGCCGGGTGCGACCGCGAGAAGGATTCTCGCGATGGGCGTCTTCGTGTGACTTAGGTTGTCGATGGAGTAGCGGTAGAGGAATGACTTCCCCGCCTCGCTCCCGCGGCGAACGTCCACGCAAACAACATGGTTGATGCCACAATCCCGCTGCGCCGCGGATACCGGCGGAGCGGCGAGCAGGCACACCGCAGCGCAGCACCCGAGCCGCGCCCACGCAGCGGAGTCTCTCACTCCACCCGCCTACCCATGAGCAACGCGTCCTCCTCGGGCGCCCGGTAGTACCCGCGACGGAATCCGATGAGCTGGAATCCGAGCCCGCGGTAGAGCGCCTGGGCGGCCGCGTTCGAGACCCGCACCTCGAGCCCGATCTCGCGCACACCGCGC
This sequence comes from Candidatus Eiseniibacteriota bacterium, assembly GCA_036522895.1. GTDB lineage: Bacteria > Eisenbacteria > RBG-16-71-46 > RBG-16-71-46 > RBG-16-71-46 > JAIOPA01. The sequence continues at coordinate 2,791 of DATDEX010000072.1, forward strand.
GCCCGGCAGGTGTCGAGGAGCTCGACCACGAGCGCCCGCGCCACGCCGCAGCGCTGCTGCTCGGGAGCGGTCGCCAGGTTCTGGAGCTCGGCGTAGGGCGGCCGGAGCGTGGCCACGAGGTAGCCCGCGACGGCGCCGTTTCGCTCCGCCACCCGTTGCACGGACGCGGGCTCGGTGAGCGCCGCGAGGAAGAACTGCCGCGGCCAGGGATCGCTGAAGAGCCGATGCTCGAGCTCGTCCACCGCCGGCAGGTCCGCGGGCTCGAGCGGGCGGATTGTCACGGGCGTGAGTCCGGTGACCTTGTGGCGCACACGCTCCTCGGCCTGCGCGGGTCGCACGTACGCGGGCTCCAGCTCGCGGCCGGGCTCCGGCAGCCCGGCGCCCGGGCCCGCCC
>DATDEX010000073.1:0-3401 GCA_036522895.1 Candidatus Eiseniibacteriota bacterium
GGCCGCGACGCTCGCGGCGGGATGGCTGACGCTCGGCGCCGCGGCGATCACCGGCGGCCTGCTGCCGGCGCTGTGGCCGCTCGCGGGCTTCGCGCTCTACTTCGCGCTCGCGCGACACCACGCCGGCTGGAAAGTGCTCGACCCGGTGGCGGGACTGTTGATCGTCGCCGGCGTGTGCCTGCCGTGGTACGGAATCATGACCGCGATCCACGGGCTGCCGTTCGTCGCCCACGTGCCGTGGTTCCCGTACGGCTCGGGCGTGCGGGGCGCGTGGTACACGGGGCCGCCGCTCGCGCTGTCGTTCGTCGTCGTGACGAGCTTTCCGTGGACGCCGCTGCTCGCCGCGGCGCTCGCGGACGCCGCACTCAGGCTGCGACGGAATGCGGCGCGGCGCGTTGCCGCACTGCCGCTCGACGTCGAGCACGCCGAGCACCTGTTGCTCGCGCTCGCGCTCGCCGCCGCGCTGCCGGTCGCGTTCTATCCGGGACCGCCGCTCACCGCGGCGTTGCCGGTGCTGCCGGCCGTCGCGCTGCTCGTCGGGCGGTTCGTGGATCGCGTGCTGGACGGGGCGGGGAGTACCACCGCGCTCACGCAGGCGACGCGATTGCTCGCCGTGATCGGCAGCGCGTTCGCGCTCGCGGGCGTCGCGCTGTCCACGCGCCTGCCGGCCGCGGCCCCGGGCCTGCGCACGTTGTCCGCGCTCGTGTTCCTGTCCGCGTGGGCGCCGCTGCTCGCGGACCTGCGCGGCATGCGGCGGTTGAGCGTCGCGCTGTTCACGCTGCCCGCGGCACTCGGCGCGCCGGTGCTGCACGAGCGCGTACTGCCGGCGCTCGAGCCGTGGTTGAACGCGCACGCGGTCGCCGAGGCGATGGAACGCACGTCGCCACCGTACGCGCCGCTCGTCGTGTTCGAGCCGCCGCCGCCGTCGCTGCGTGAATCGCTCGCCCGCAATTTCATCGCGCGCGCGCGCGTCGATGCCGGTGATTCGGACGCGACCGCGCGCGACGGCTTCGTATACGCGGCGTACCGGCCCGAGAACGAGCGCGCGGCCCGCGCGGCGCTCGCGCCGCTGCGCACCGCGCCGCAAGTGCTCGCGCGCACGCCCGTGCTCGTGCTCGTGCGTGTGCGCAGCTTCGCTCCGGCGCGTTGAGCGCCGTGGCCCGATCGCGATGCGGTAAGCTCGTGCGCGTCCCCCGTGCTCTCCGCATCGCGTCGATCGCACCCGCCATCACGGAGGCCGCATGGTCGCCCGTTCGTTCCTGCTGCTCGCGCTCGGCTCGCTGGACGCGGCGGATGCCCGCTCCGGCGCGGACTGGCTCGTGGGGGCAACGGATCGTCCCTGGGCATATCTCGGTGCCGGATACGGCGCCGCGATCGGCTGCGGCGCTACGGGAGCGGGTGCGAGACCGATCGCGTACACGTCCGTGAGCGCGCTGCTCCGCACCGGGCTGCTCGTGCATCCGACCGCGAACACGCAGCTCTCGCTCGGGGTCACGAGCATCCTGGGGTATCACCTCGGCCCCGGCGATTCGGAGCTCGGGGGAATGTTGCACGTCGTCCAGGCCCAGCTCGCGATCGAGTCCCGCCTGAGGCTCCCGAAACGCCTGTTGCCCGCCCCGTGAAACCGTTCCGAGTTCGTCCGTCCCGAGCCGCGCTCGCGCTCTTCGCGTCGCTGCTGGCGTGCGCCACTGCCGCCGGCGCGCAGCCGATCACGTCGTTCGAGCCGGACACGACGGTGCGCCGTCACGGCGACGTGCCGCCGGCCGGTACCGTGGACCTGCCGGTGTGGTTCGCGGCGGACGTGTCGGTCGTCGCGCCGTACGTGTCCGCGGCGCGGCAGGCGACGTACCGCACGCATGCCGTGACGTGGACCGGCGCGTCCGTGAATTGGCCGATTCAGCGCTGGCGCCGCTGGCTCGATCTGGGTTACGCGCATTGGGACTTCCGCGAGATCGAGCCCGCCGTGCCGTTCGACGCTTCGACGTTCGTCGGGCAGCAACCGGTGATCGACGAGATCGTATACCGCGACGGCATCGACCGGTTCGCCGGCTCGGCGAAGCGGCCGTGGGGTTTCGCCGGGGCCGGTCTCGGTCTCGGCGTCGGCTGGATCTCGAGCAACTTGCGCCCGCAACGGCACGAACCGCTGTCGTCCGTCGAAGCCGACGTCCGCACCGGCGTGCTCTTGCAGCCGAATGACAGGAACCGCGTGACGGTCTACGTGTCCGGCGGACCGGTGTACGAGCTCGCCCGGCCCGATCTGACCGGCGTGTTCTACCGGATCGAGCTCCACGTCACCTGGGAACAGCGCATCCGCGTCCCGAAACGCCTGCTGCCGGCCCCGTGAGACAGTTCCGAATTCGTCCGCTCCGCGACCCCGGGTCGTGCTATCTCTAGGGGCATGACGCTCGACCCCGAGATCTGCTGGCGCGCCTGGACGGCGCGCGACGTCCGCTTCGTCGGTCGCTTCGTGATGGGCGTGACCTCGACCGGCATCTACTGCCGGCCCGGCTGCCCCGCCCGACTGCCGGCGCGGCGGAACGTGCGCTTCTACGCCACGCCGACCGCCGCGGAATCCGCCGGCTACCGCGCGTGCCTGCGCTGTCGACCGGACCGCGCGCCCGGCGCCGCGACCGCGGCCGGAACCGCCGCGACCGTGACGCGTGCCTTGCGGCTCATCGACGACGGCGCGTTGAGCGACGGATCGCTCGAGACGCTCGCGGCGCGGCTCGGCGTGACGTCGCGCTGGCTGCGCGAGTTGTTCGAGCGCCACGTCGGCGCGGCGCCGCTCGACGTCGCGCGCACGCGCCAGGCGCACGTCGCGCGCCGGTTGCTCGAGGACACCGCTCTGCCGGTCGAGGACGTCGCGGCCGCGGCCGGTTACGGCAGCGCGCGCCGCCTGCGTGCCGCGATGCAGCAGGCGTTCCGGATCGCGCCGGCCGCGCTGCGAAGTCATCGTGCGCCGCGCTCGGACGGCGCGCTCGAGCTGAAACTGCCGGCGCGTCCGCCGTTCGACGCGGCGCCGCTGCTCGCGTTCTTCGGCGCGCGCGCGATCCCCGGCGTGGAACAACTGCGCGACGGCACGTACCGCCGGACGATCGCGCTCGACGGCGTGCCCGCCGTGCTGGAAGTGGAGCCGCTGCCGGACGGCGTGCGGCTGCGGCTGCCCGCTCGCGCCGCCGCGGCGCTTCCGCGCGTGCTCGGGCGCGTCGCGAGGATGTTCGACCTCGACGCGGACGTCGCGCTGATCCGCGAACAGTTGTCGCGCGACACGAGGCTTCGGCGCGCACTCGCGGGTCGCGCGGTCCGCGTGCCGGGAGCGTTCGACCCGTTCGAGGCCGGCGTGCGCGCGCTGCTCGGCCAGCAGGTGAGCGTCGCGGCCGCACGCACGCTCGCCGGACGCC
>DATDEX010000074.1:0-5815 GCA_036522895.1 Candidatus Eiseniibacteriota bacterium
CTCGCCGATTACGACGTGCGCCCGCCGGAGCCGCGCCTTGCGGCCGGACGGCTCTCGGGCGGCAACCAGCAGAAGCTCGTGGCGGCGCGCGAGCTCTCGCGCGACGCGCGGGCCCTGATCGCCGCCCACCCCACCCGCGGCGTCGACCTGGGCGCGGTGGACGCGCTCCATCGCCGCATCCTCGCCGCGCGCGCGGCCGGGCTCGGTGTGCTGCTCGTCTCGAGCGAGCTCTCCGAGATCCTCGCGCTCTCGGACCGCATCGTCGTGCTGACCGGCGGGCGGATCGTGCACGAGACCACGCCCGCCACCACGGACGAGCGCACGCTCGGGCTCTGGATGACCGGGCGGGCGACGCTCACCGACACGCCCTTCGAGCTTTCGCGGCCTCCGGCCGCGTCGGACCCGCACGACTCTGGAAGCCCGCGCGCATGAGCGCGCCCGCCGCCCGCACCGCGCCGCGCGTCCCCTGGGTCGCGCTCGCCCCGCTCGCCGCCGTCGTCCTGGCGCTCGCGGCGGGCGGCCTGCTGATCGCCGCGGTCGGCCAGTCGCCGCTCGAGGTGTACGGCCTGCTCGTCCGGGAGGCATTCGGCACCGGCTACGGGCTCGGGCAGACGCTGTTCAAGGCCACGCCGCTCGTCTTCACGGGGCTTTCGGTGGCGCTCGCGTTCCGGGCCGGACTCTTCAACGTGGGCACCGAGGGGCAGATGTACCTCGGCGGCTTCGCGGCGGGACTCGTCGGGGCGTACGCGCCGCTCCCCGCGCCGCTCCTCCTGCCCGCGGCGCTCGTCGCGGCGGCGCTCGCCGGCGCCGCGTGGGGCGCCGTGCCCGGCGTGCTCAAGGCGCGCTTCGGCGCGCACGAGGTCATCAACACGATCATGCTCAACTTCATCGCGTTCGCGCTCGTGTCGTGGTGGGGCCGCTCGCTGTTCGTGGCCGCCACCGTGCGCACGCGCGAGGTGGCCGCGGCGGCGCGCGTGCCGCGGCTCGACGTGCTCGTGCCGTGGCTCAAGGGTTCGCCCGCCAACTTCGCGCTGCTCTTAGGCTTCGCGCTGGCCGTGGGGCTCGGCGTGTTCCTGTTCCGCACCCGCCGCGGCTACGAGCTGCGCGTGCTGGGGTTGAACCTCGGCGCGGCCGAGTACGCGGGCGTGCGCACCGGCGTGGCGCAGGTGCAGGCGTTCGCGCTCGCGGGCGCGCTCGCGGGGCTCGGGGGCGTGAGCTTCGTGCTCGGCTACAAGCACTGGTTCGAGCAGGACTTCACGGCCGGCGCGGGGTTCATGGGCATCGCGGTCGCGCTCATCGGGCGGAGCCACCCGCTCGGCGTGCTGCTGGCGGCGATCTTCTTCGGGGCGCTGGCGTATGGTGGGCTGGTCGTGAACCAGCGCGTGCCGAGCGACCTCGTGAACGTGCTGCGCGCGCTCGTGATCCTGTTCGCGATCAGCTCGCACGCGCTGTTCGCGCGCTGGGCGCGGCGGAGCGGCGCATGATCGGCCTGCTGCTCTTCGCCGCCGCCACGCTGCGGATCACGGTGCCGTACGCGCTCGCCGCCATGGGCGGCAGCGTCGGCGAGCGCGGCGGCGTGGTGTGCCTGGCGCTCGAGGGCATCATGCTCCACGGCGCGCTCGCTTACGTGCTCGGGGCCTGGTACCTGCAGAGCCCGTGGCTCGCGCTCCTCTGCGCCGTCCTCGCCGGCATGGCGACGGCCGGGCTCCACGCGCTCGTCACCGTGGTGTTCCGCGCCGACCAGATCACCAGCGGCATCGGCTTGAACCTGCTCGCCGCCGGGCTCACGCGCTTCGTGCTCGTGACCGTGTTCCACTCCTCGTCCAACTCGCCGCGCGTCGCCGGGCTCCCCGACCTGCCGCTCGGGCCGCTCGCGCGCGTGCCGGCGCTCGGGCCCCTGCTCGCCACGCCGCTCGTGCCGCTCACGTTCGTGCTCGTGCCGCTCGCGACCTGGCTCCTCTTCCGCACCCCGTTCGGACTCCGCCTGCGCGCGACCGGCGAGCAGCCCGCGGCCGCGGCGGCACTCGGCCTCTCGGTGCCATGGCTCCGCACCGCGGGCGTGCTCCTCTGCGGCGCGTTCTCCGGGCTCGCGGGCGCCTGGCTCGCGAGCGAGCAGCACTCGTTCACGGACGGCATGACCGGCGGCCGCGGCTACATCGCCATCGCGGCGATGATCGTGGGCAAGTGGCACCCGGCCGGCGCCGCGGCCGCGTGCCTGCTGTTCGGCGCCACGGAGGCGGCGCAGATCGCGCTCCAGGGCCTCGGGCTCCCGAGCCCGCTGTTGCAGGCCCTGCCCTACGCGGTCACCATGCTCGCGCTCGCGGGCTTCATCGGGCGCGCCACGCCGCCGCGCGCCCTCGGCCAACCCTGGAGCCCCGAAGAAGCATGAGCCTCGCCCCCGAGCTGCCCACGCGCGATCTCGAGCGCCGCGTCGCCGAAGCGGTCGCCGCGATCCGCGAGCGGAGCCCGCTCGCGCCGCGCGTGGGGCTGACGCTCGGCTCCGGGCTCGGGGGCGTCGTGGACGCGATCCCGGGCGCGGAGGTGTTCGCGACGCGCGAGCTGCCGCACTGGCCCGCGTCCACCGTGCACGGCCACGCCGGACGTCTTGCGCTCGGCACGTGGCGAGGAGTGGCGGTCGCGGCGCTCTCCGGGCGGAGCCATCGCTACGAGGGCTACACGCTCGACCGCGTCACGTTCGCCGTGCGGGTCATGCGCGCGCTCGGATGCCGGACCCTGATCTTCACGAACGCCGTGGGCGCGATCCACCCCGAGCTCCGCCCCGCCGACGTCATGCTCGCGACCGGCCACATCAACGGCATAGGCAAGCGCGGGCTGTTCACGCCGGAGGAGCTGCGCGAGCGGCGCGCCGGGCGCCGGGTCGACGATTACTACTCGCCGCGGCTGCGTGCCGCGCTGCTCGCGGCCGCGCTCGCGGCCGGCGTGAAGCTCCACCAGGGCGTGCTCATGGGCGGGCAGGGGCCCTCGTACGAGACCGCGGCCGAGGTGCGGATGGCGCGCATGCTCGGCGCCGACGTGGCGTGCATGAGCACGGTGCACGAGGTGACGCTCGCGGCCGAGTTGGGCTGCGAGGCCGCGAGCCTCTCGTGCGTCACCAATCGCGCCACCGGTCTCTCGGCCACGCCGCTCACGCACGCCGAGGTCACCGAGGTCGCCGATCGCGTCGCGGTCAAGTTGCGCGCGGTGCTCGAGCGGTTCCTGGACGCCGAGGCGCGCGGCTGAGCCCCGCGACGGGCGTCGCCGCCGATCCGCGGCGCGGCATGCGGGCCGCCCGCCCGACCATCCCCCCGACCAGGCGCCGCGCGCCGGATTCCCCGGCCGCCCGTGACATATTCATAACACATTGTGCCGCATGGGAATGCCGGTGCGGATCTGAACCGGCGCGATCCACATTAGATCACCTCGTCATACGACTTCCGATGTATAGTCTAGGGGTTCGAGCACCGGGAGCTCCTCACGGAGGTCACTCGTGAAGCTGACTCGTTCCCTTGTTGTTCCCGCACTGGCTGCCGCCTGTGCGCTCGTCGCGCCGGTGGCTCGCGCCGGCACGGGATGCCCAGACGATCCCGAACGCTGCGTCGAGCGCGGCGCGTCGGTGCCTCACACCGCGACCGTCGCGACGAGCGCCACCCGCATCGTCACCCCGCCCGCCGCGCCGGCCGTGGTGGCGACCGCTCATAAGTCGGTCGCGGTTTCCGCGCGGAAGAGCGCGAGCAAGCCCGCACACGCGACACCGCTTCCCGGCACGGCCACGCCCGCGACGCCGGGCATGGGCATGCTGCTCAAGCTCTCGGGCGGCACCGGTGGCGACGTGTCGTGGTACCCGAGCCGGCCCGCCGACAACACCGGCGCGAGCTGGGTGCTCTAGACCCAGCCGACTTACACGCGTTACACGCGGCTCGTACCGCGCGCCGCGTCACCCCCCGGTGGCGCGGCGTGTTGTTTTCGCGGGAGGTCGTGCTCCCGCCCGGCCCGCGCGTCACGCTCGCCGGGGACGCGCGGTCGCGCCGGCGAGCCCGCCTCAGGGCAGCACCTCGACCCGGTACACGATCGCGCCCTGGGTGACGCGCTTCGCCACGTCGAGCCCGCGCGTCACCTGCGCGAAGATCGTGTAGCGGCCGTTCAGGTGCGGCTGCGGCGAAAGCGTCACGAACCACTGGCTCCCGCCGGTGTCCTTCCCGGAGAGCGCCATGCCGACCATGCCGGCCTCGTAGCGGAGCTGGTTGTACTCGCAGCGGATGCTGTAGCCGGGCCCGCCCGAGCCGGTGCCGGACGGGTCGCCGTCCTGGATCACGAAGTCGGGCACCACGCGATGCACCCGGAGGCTGTCGAAGTAACCCCGCTGCGCGAGCGTCACGAAGTTCTTCACGGTCTGCGGCGCCTCGTCCGTGAAGAACCGCCACTCCATGTCGCCGGCAGACGTATGCAGGATCGCCCGCCGCATGGAGGGCCCGGCGAAAAACGCGTCGTCGCGCTGCTCCGGCGGAGCGGGCACCGGGTGGGCGCGCTCGACGCTGTCCGCGAACGGGCGGCCGGCGAGCGTGCGGAGCGCGTCGCGGATCCCGATCCGCGCGTCCGAATCCGCGTCGTGCCCGCGCGTCGCGTACGCCCGGGCGAGGAGCGGCACGCTCGCCGTGTCGCCCGCGTCCGCGAGCGCGCCGGAGCACGCGGCCGAGAGCAGGATGTTCCGGTCATCGACCCCGGCGCGGAGCGCGTCCCGGAGCTTCGCGAGCTCGGGCGTTTGCGCGCGGGCGATCAACTGCCCGGCCACCTCCGCCGCGGTCATGCGCACGAGCAGGTGGCCACCGTTGTAGAGCGCGCCGGAGACCGCGTTCACCACCCGTGGCGGCGACTGCGCGAGCTCCGCGGCGCCCATGCGGCGGAGACCGTCGATGACTGAGGCGCGCGTGTAAGCCGAGGTATCCGAGAAAAGCGGTCGCGCGAGGTCGAGCCCGGCGAGTTTCATTCGCACGAGGAGCGCGCGCCCGCAGGCCCCGCGGGTGGCGTAGTCCGCGTCCTGCATGCCGAGCCCGAGCGCGTCCTTGACCGCGGCGGAGTCCGCACCGCTTCCGATCCAGGCGAAGCTGTCCGCGAGCGCGGTCGCCGCGGTCACGCGCACGTAGGGGTCGCGGTGCCGGAGCAGCCGCGCGAGGCGCGGACCGCCGCCCGGGCGCGAGCCGTCGGCCACGAGCTGGAGCGCGCGCACCACGTTCACCACCACCGCGGGGTCGGCGTCGTCGAGCGCCCCGAGCAGTGCCGGCGTGGCGAGCGGCGACTTCTCGCGCCCGAGCGTGCGGGCCGCGTGCGCCCGCACGAGCGGATCGGGATCCGCGAGGAGCGGCGTCACGGCGGGCACGACGCGCGCGGGAAGCGGCAGCTTCTCGAGCGCGTAGGCGACCCGCCAGCGCAGACCCGGATCGCGCGCGGGCAGCGCCGCGACGAGCGCGCCGGCGGCGCTCGTGTCGGCGAGCCGCCAGAGCGACTCGCAGGCGCGCAGGCGCTGGACCGGCGTGCCGGTCCGGAGCGCCCGGACGATCAACGGCGTGGCCGCGGGATCGCCGAGCTTCCCGAGCGCCTCGACCGCGTTCTCCCGCACCCGCGGGTCCGCGTCATCGAGCGCGTGCTCGAGGGCCGCGCGTGCCGAGCGGTGGCCGATCTGGCCGAGCGCGAACGCCGCCTCGCTCCGCACCGCGGGAACGCGATCGGCGAGGAGCGGCAGCAGCGCCGGAACGCTCGTGGAGTCCTGGAGCCTGCCGGTCGCGAGCGCGGCGCGCGCGCGCACGCCGGCATCGGGGTG
>DATDEX010000075.1:0-16089 GCA_036522895.1 Candidatus Eiseniibacteriota bacterium
CGACGGGCCCCACGGGGTCGCGGCGAGCCGGCGCCGGAGCCCGGCCGTCTGGCGGGCCGGGGGCTCGGAGTGGCCGGCCGGTGAGTTCGGCTCGTTCGGGCGGTATGGCGGAAGGGGACCGCTCGCGGCGCAGGCGGGTGACTCCGCGGCCGGCGGACACCCAGCGTCGCACCCGCGAGCGAGCGTCGGGTCCGCGCCGCGATCCGGCACGGATGATCGAGCGCATGGCGTGGGAATCGCTCCTCCCGCTCCTCACCGGGAGCGACGCGGACCGGCGTCGCGTGCTCGCGCGGCTCAAGGCGTTCGCTGGCGAGCTCCTGCGCTGGAATCAGGGGGTCTCCAATCTGATCTCGCATGACGACGAGCCGCGGCTCCTCGATCGGCACATCGCCGAATCGCTCGCCGGAATCAGCATTGTTAACAATTTGTCTTGCAGCAAGTTGGTAGATTTTGGATCGGGAGGAGGGTTCCCCGCGCTGCCGCTGGCGCTCGCCGGCGTCGGCAGGCACTGGACACTGGTCGAGTCGCGTCGCAACAAGACCCTGTTCCTGCGGCGTGCGGTCCAGGAGCTGGCGATCGCGGACATCCAGGTGATCACGGGTCGGCTCGAAGTGCTCATCGAGGAGAACCCCGCGAGCCTTGCCTGCGATGGTTTCACGTCGCGCGCGACAATGAAGCTGGGCCCGACGCTGGGGCTGGCGGCCAGCATCGTTCGCCCAGGCGGGCATGCTATCCTGTGGAAAGGCAGTGGCTTCCAGGCCGAGGTGGCAGCCGCGGAGTCGGAGTGGCAGCGCGACTGGCAGGCGCCGGTTGTCCACGCGCTCGGTGACGGCCCGAATTTGATCTCCGTATTCGAAAGAAAAACATAGAGTTGTGCAGTAATGATCTAGACTGTTCCACGTGGAACATAGCGCTTGTCGCTCGTCCGGCTAATTGTTAGTTTCCGGGCTGCCACATGCGGCTGGCCCGCCCCTCCTGCCGGCCGCTCACCCCGAACGACCCGGTCTGGCGGCCTGATGCCGACCTCTAGGAGCGGTCCCTCGCGGGGGGCCTGAGCGAGCCAAGGGAATGGGACGCGTCATCTCCATCGCCAGCCAGAAGGGCGGCGTCGGCAAGACCACGACTGCGATCAATCTCGGCGCCTGCATGGCGCAGGAGAGTCGGCGGGTTCTGCTGGTGGACATCGACCCGCAGGGGAACGCGACCAGCGGTGTGGGTATCAACGGAAACGACCAGCGCCTCGGCATGTACGAGGTGCTGATCGGGCAGGCGGAAGCCAAGGAGGCGATCGTGCCCACGGCGCTGGCATCGATGGATCTGCTGCCTACGGGCCAGCGGCTTTCGGGCGCCGAGGTTGAGCTGGTCGGGATGATGGCCCGCGAGACCCGCCTCCGGACGTGCCTGGCCAAGGTGCGCGACGAGTACGACTACATCCTCGTCGACAGCCCGCCCTCGCTGGGGCTCCTCACCGTCAACTCGCTCACCGCGTCCGACTCGGTGATCATCCCGCTTCAATGCGAGTACCTGGCGCTCGAGGGACTCACGCAGCTCATCACCGCAATTCGGCTCGTCCAGGACCACCTCAATCCGGCGCTGCGGATCGAGGGCGTGCTCCTCACGATGTACGATGCCCGACTCAGTCTCTCCAAGCAGGTCGCCGAGGAGGCGCGCAAGTTCTTTTCTGACAGGGTCTACAAGGCCGTCATCCCGCGAAACGTGCGCCTCAGCGAGGCCCCATCGTTTGGTAAACCCATCGTGCTTTACGACCCGCACAGCTCCGGAGCTGAAAGCTATCGCGAGCTGGCAATGGAGGTCCTCGGCCATGACTAGGAAGGTGCTTGGGCGCGGACTCGAGGCGCTGATCTCGAGCGATAGCGCAGCTGTCGCGACCGAAGGCCGCATGCCGCAGGCAGGAACGACCGAGCTGGCGGTCGAGCTCATCGCCCCGAATCCATTCCAGCCCCGAACGCGTTTCGACGAGGCCGGGCTCAAGGAGCTGGCAGACTCGATCCGCTCGGCCGGCGTGCTCCAGCCGCTGCTCGTGCGCCGGGCCGGACCGGGAGGGTACCAGCTCGTGGCGGGCGAGCGCCGGTTGCGTGCGGCGCAACTCGCGGGGCTCGTCCGTGTCCCGGTGATCGTGAAGGAGTTCGACGACCGCGCCATGATGGAACTGGCGCTGATCGAGAACATCCAGCGCGAGGACTTGAACCCGATCGATGAGGCCAGGGCCTTTCAGGCGCTCATCGAGAAGGTCGGCCTGACGCACGACCAGCTCTCCGAACGGGTCGGAAAGCAGCGCGCAACCATCACCAATTCACTGCGCCTGCTTGGACTTCCGCCCGAGGTGATGGACATGGTTTCACGTGGAACATTGAGCGGCGGCCACGCTCGCGCCCTGCTCGGGCTCGAGAATCGTGGCGACCAACTGGCGGCGGCACGATATGTTGTCGCCAAGGGCTTCTCGGTTCGGCGGACCGAGTCGTTCGTCCGCCGCAAGCACCGCACGGTTCATGCGCGGCCCCGGACAGCCAGGCTCGGCGGACTCGGCGAGTGGGAGACCAAGCTCCAGCAGCGGTTTTCGACGCAGGTCGCCATCCAGCCGGGGCGCAAGGGCGGTAAGGTGGTATTCGAGTTCTACAGCCAGGAGGATCTCGAGCGGCTGTTCGAGGCCTGGGGTGTTCTCTAGCCGCGCCACGCCGGCGCCGAACACACGGAGGTGCACGTGTTGAAGTTCAGATCACAACAACCTCAGGAGGAGCCGCCGAAAACGAACACCCTGATCGGCGTGAACTCGAACTTCCGTGGCACGCTGATGGTGAGCGGGACGCTGCGGATCGATGGCGAGTTCGAAGGCGACATCCTGAACTGCGAACGGCTCGAGATCGGCGAGCATGGGGTGATGCGGGCGGATGTCGAGGTCAAGGAGGCGCTCATCCTCGGGCGCGTCTATGGCAACATCCGCGCCCTTGGCCCCATCGAGATGAAGGCTGGGGCGAGGGTCGAGGGCGACCTGGCCGGATTGACCGTGGCGATGGAGCCCGGGGTCTACTTCTCGGGGCGCTGCACGATGCTCGAGTCCAGCTCCGACGCGGTGGAGCTGACGGGCGGCGTGAGGACGCGCTGATGTCAGCTTGCTGATCGATTGTCCCACAATACGTTGATTGATTTCGTCCGCCAGACATTCTTGCCCAGCGCATGAGCTCTGGCGCGGCCCGCCAGCGCGGCGCGGGCAGATGGCTGGTGTTCCTGGCGACGTTCTTCTGGGGGACGACCGCGACGCTCGCCCGCTCGGTGTTCCGCGACAGCGGGGTGCCCGCACTCACGGTCGTCGAGCTGCGTCTCACCTTCGCCGCCGCGCTCCTGTTCGTGTGGCTCGCCGCCCGCCGCCGAAGCGCACTGCAAGTGGCGCGGGCCGACTTCGGATACTTCCTGGTCCTGGGGCTGTTCGGCGTCGCGGCGGTACAGGGCAGCTACTACTACTCGATCGCGCGGCTGGGCGTCGGGCTCGCGATCCTGCTCCAGTACGTCGCGCCCTCGCTCATCGTGCTCTGGGATCTCGTGCGCGGCCGCCGGCCCGCGCCGGCGATGGTCGTGGCCGTGGTCCTGGCGCTCGCAGGAACGGCGCTGCTCGTTCGCGGTGTGGATCCGCGCACGCTGCATGCGAGCGCGCGGGACTGGGCGATCGGCATGTCGTCCGCCGTCATCTTCGCGTTTTACGTGGTGTACTCGAAGCGCGGCCTCGCCCGCTACGCACCCGAGACCGTGCTTTTCTACACGTTCGTCATCGCGGCGGGCTTCTGGGCGGTGGTCACTCCCCCGTGGCGGATCATCGCCGCCCACTACTCGGCCGCGCTCTGGACGCGCTTCGCGCTGCTCGGGGTCTTCTCGACGCTGGTGCCGTTCCGCTGCTTCTACGCCGGCCTCAAGCGATTGCCCGCGACGGAGGCAGGTGTGATCTCGACGAGCGAGCCCGTCGTGGCTGTCTTATCGGCCGCACTGTTCCTCGGGGAGTCACTGCGGCCCATGCAGTTGGCCGGTGCAGGCCTGGTCATAGGCGCGGCGCTGCTCGCCTCCCGCGACCACCCCGAGACGGTGGCCGCGAGCGTCGAGCGAAGCTGAATCGTTCCCGCCGGCCGCGGCGTCCAGGTGTTTGGCCAGGGTGCGCGCCACGGCCGGCCGGGAAGTCGGGTCAACTCGCCGCCGCGAAATCCTCCGGCAGATCCGATCCGAGCGACGGGCGATGCAGGTTCGCGAGGCGATCGCGGAGCTTGTCGACCCGCAGCGGGCTCACCGTCTCGACCGCATAGCGCTCGTCCCATACCAGGTTGCCACGGAGCCATACGCGCAACTCGGGGAAGCGCTCGAGCAGCGCCATGCTCGTTCGACCTTTCAGCTCGCGCACCGCGCTCGCGACGCTCTGCGCCGGCTTGAGCCCGACGAGCACGTGGACGTGGTCGTGACCCGCGACGACTTCGACGAGGCCGAAGCCGCGCTCCTCGCACACTGTGCGGATGAGCGACAGGAGCGCCTGCGTGTGCCGCTCCTTCAACACCGGTCGGCGTCCCCGCGTGCTCCACGTGACCAGGTAGTGAAGCTGGCTTCGGTAGAGGGGCTCCCAGCGTTGGATCAGGGCGCTACGGACGGGGGGGGCCAGATGGGTATCCACGGGTGAATCCTCCTGCGGGGACTTCGGTGAACGGATGTGCAGCTCGACTGCGAAAGAAACGGGAGCGGGCGATGCTCCCGTCGGGGAAATCTATTTCTTGCCGACGGTGCGGACGACGCCGCGAACCGTGCCCAGGATGCGGAAGTCGGAATCCGCCGTGACGCGGATCGGCTCGTACTTCTCGTTCGCCGGCACCAGCTCCACGTGATCCTTTCGGGGCTGGTAGTACTTGACCGTAGCCTCGTCCGCGAGGCACGCGACCACGATCTCGCCGGCTCTGGCGGTCTCCTGCTTCTGTACGATGACGTAATCGCCCGGAAGGATGCCGGCGTCGACCATGCTGTCGCCCCGGACCTGGAGCGCGAAGAGCTGCTCGGTCTCGCCGAACATGTCGGTCAGCTCGAGCGAGCCGCTCCAGTTCTCCTCGGCGAGGATCGGCTGGCCGGCGGCGACACGGCCGAGCACCGGGATGCCGGGCGCCGCGGTCGCGGTGGCGCTCGAGGGGCCGATGCCACGCGAGATCCCGCCCGTGCGGCGGATGTAGCCCGCCTTCTCGAGCAGGTTCAGGTAGTAGCGGACCCCGTTGGTGGACGAGATCCCGAACTGGCGACCGATCTCACGGATGGTCGGCGCGGAGCCCTTCTCCCTGCGGAAGCGCTGGATGAACGAATGGATCTCGCGGGCGCGTTCATTGAGCATGGTGAGTTCCTTCTCCAAGTGGTCCGCAGCGCGGACCTGGCACGAACAAGACCCTACTGCACAGGCGTGCACGGCGTCAACCTTGAAATGTCGCCGGTCCCGGAGTGGGCCTCGGACCCATCGCCCCCTCGGCACCCGGAGCGCGTCGGGGCGCTCACGCTCCCGTCGCGTCGCGGACGGCGGAGCGCTCGATCCGAGGCTCCAATTCATTGCGGCCATGGTTCGATCCGCCCGGCAGGCGAGTGGCCCCGCGATTGCAATCCCAGTCGCCGGGGCCGCGAGGCTCCAACCGTCGCCGGGCGTCGGTTCGGGCACCGCGACCGGAGGTCGCAATCGGGGGCCGATCCGAGGGAGCGCTACCCGGCCGCGCCGGGCGGCGGCAGATCGCTGACGATGAATCACCCGGGTCCAGGGGCCACGGGGGGTCCAAGCCGAATAGGGCCCCAGCGCGCGCATCGGGACTCGGGCCAGGGATGGCCGTGGGAGCGGGCGGCGGCCGCGGGCAGCGGAGGGGGTCGTTCATCGGGGGCCGACCGCCCGATGCGCCGCGCGCGCTTGCCGCCTGCCCCACGGTGCACGATCAGAACGGCAGCGTCACCTCCGCCGAGAATCGCCGCGGCGGCGAGAGGTAGAACTGCGAATCGCCGATCTCGCTCTCCGCCACGAAATGTCGATCGTCGGAGAGGTTCCGCCCGCTCACGTTGACGTTCGCGCGCGGGATCGCGAACGACAGCCCGGCATCCACCTCGCTGAAGGGCTGGTCGAAGAAACCATTGCGGCGATTGAGCGCGCGCGTGCCCTGGTGACGCACCGCGACCCAGCCGCCGACGCCCTTCTCGGGCGCGTAGGCCGCACGCGCGTTCCAGAGCAGTCGCGGCGCCAGCTCGACCAACTTGCCGCTCACGTCGCGGAACTGCCCGTCGGGCGTGACGAACGTGAAGTTGACGAACCGCGGGTCGTGCCAGCCGTAGCCCGCCGAGAGCCTGAGACCGGGCACACGATGCGGTGCGGCGCCGAGCGACACCTCCCAGCCCTTGAACCGCTCGTGGCCGGCGTTCACGAGCGTGGGCTCGAGCGACGCATCGAGGATCGAGACCACCAGGTTGTGGAAGTCCATCTGGAAGCCGCTCACGTCCAACGTGAGCTGATCGTCGAGCGCGCGCGCCTTGAGCCCGCCCTCGATCGAGTGCGTGCGCTCGGGATCGAGGATCTCGGCATCCTCCGCCTCCGTGAGATTCGGGGCCGCGGGCTTGAACGAGCTCTTCCAGTTGCCGTAGAGGTTGAGCGTCCCCACGCCCTTCTCGCCCTCGGGCACCAGTCGCACGAGCGCGCCGACGTCGCCCGACCACGCCCCCTGGCTTCTCGAGTCCTCCGTCGTGACCGCCGGCGAGCCCACCTCCTGGCCGAACGCCGTGAGCTTCTCGCTCACCTGGTCGAACCGGCCGCCGCCCGAGAGCGACACGGCGTGCACCGGCGTCCACTCGTGGTGAGCGTAGAGCCCGAAGAACGTGCGCTTGTCGTCGAACGAACGGTGGTCGCCGACCGGGATCGCGTCCACGTTCGGGATGGACGACCGATCCGAGAGCAGCTGATCGAAGTCGAAGCCGATCCCGCTCGCCCTGGTATGCCCCCAGGTGAGCGCTGCGCCCGCGACCAGCTCGTGGTGGCCCAGGCCCTCGAACGAGCTCACCGCGCGCAGGTCCTCGAAGACCGACGTCTCTTTGGGCTCGAGCAGCACGCCCTCCGCCGACACCGTGTCGCCGGCGATCGCGCCCGGGTCCGCGAAGAAGCTGCGCACCGAGCGCTGCGCGTCGTAGGCGAACCCGAGCGTGTGATCCACGTGCGCGGCGTGGCTCACCGGCCAGCTGCCGTGCGAGTTCAACCCGAACACGTCGTGCTTCTGCTCGGCGCCGTCCACGGCGTAGTTGCGATCGCGCGCGAAGCCCGGCACCGGCACGCCGCCGTCCACCGGCAGCGGCGAGCCCCAGTCGGCGTGATCGTGGAGCCCGGTCACGTCCACGCTCAGTGTGCCGCGGCCGAGCGCGTGCGAGAGCGAGGCGCGACCGCGGAACATTTCGCTCGCGGTGCGGTCCTGCCAGCCGTCGTCCTCGAGACCGGAGAGGGCGCCGTCCATGCCCCAGCCGTTCACCTCGCGATGGGCGCGCACGCCACCGTGGAAGTTCGTGAAGTCACCCCCGCCGAGCGTCACCGCGCCCCGGCCCTCGCGCGAGTGGTCGGTGAACACCTGCACCATGCCGGCGAACGCCGACACGCCGTGCAGCGTGCCCTGCGGTCCCTTCACGATCTCGATCCGATCGATGTCGTCCACCGCGATCTGCGCAAGTGACGGATTGAACGGTCCGCCGACCGGCACGCCGTCCACCGTGATGAGGAGCGCGTCGAACTCCTTCAAGCCCCACATGCCGATGTTCGGCAGTCGGCCGCCGTTGTCGGAACCGCCGCCGGTCTCCACCGCCGCGACGTCGATCAGCGCGTCGGCGAGCGTGCGGGCGCCGCTGCGCTTGAGCTCGCGACCGCTCACCACGGCGGTGCCGTTCGGGATGTCGATGGGATCGCGCCGGGTCTTGGTCGCGGAGACCACGATGCGGTAGCGGTTGGGATCGTGGGCCATCGACACGGTGTCGGCACGATCGTCCGCGAGGGCCGGTGCGGCCGGGGCGAGGGCTGCGAGCGCTGCGAGCGCGGCCGCGATCACGCGCCCGCGGGCGCGATACGAGGGATGCATGGGAGATCTCTCCGTCGTGAGGGAATCAGTCGTTCGGGGCGGTCGGGGACGAGCCGCGAGCGCGGACGAGACGGCGGAGGATCAGAGGCGGAGCGGTTGACGCCTGGGGACGGACGGGGTCGCGTGCACCGGAGCGCGGCCGGGCGCGACGAGCGGTGGATCGAGCGCGGTGGGTGTGCCTGTGGCGAACTCGACCGCGCCCTGAACGCGGGTCTCGGATTCGGCGACGGCGGCGGCGGCCTCGTTGGAGAGCATCGCGGCCGGGGCGCTCCACGCCCAGCCGCGCCCGGCGCCGCGCTCGCCGACGCGCCACCATTCCGGGGCGCTCGCGCGCGGGCCCGGATCCAAACCGGGCGCGTCGATTCGGAACTCGCGGCTCGTGGCGATCTCGACCTCGAACTGGTCGCCGCCCGCGCGGAGCCGCAGTCGCGCGCGCGCGCTGCAGAGCTCGGGCGCCCGCCAGGCGAAGTGCCCCTCCTCGGCGGCAATCTCGGGCGAGATCCGGATCCAGCGGCCGCCATCGAGGCTCAGCTCCAGCTCCACCTCGCGGGCCGCCGGCGGAAGCCCGTCCCAGCGAAGCTCCACCCGCTCACCGGCGCGGATCGCGTCCGGCACCTCCAGCGCCGGGCCGCGGGCCTGGGCGGCGTGCGGGCTGGCGATGAGCGGCAGGGCGAGCAGGATCCAGTGGCGGCGGCGCATGGTGGGAAGATTCGAGCACATCCCCTCCGGGGAATGCCAGCGAACATTCGCACGGGAGGCACGGAGGCTCCCGAGGCGGGATGGCCCGAGGCGGTGACCTCGTCGGGTATGGCCGGCCGGCGCCGGAAGCCGGGCCGCGCATCAAGAGAGGCGGCAGTGCGCGAGCCGGCGGCGCGGCAGGTCCGCTCGGCGAGCTTGGTTCTCCCGCGGGAGTGTGGTCCCCGAAACGGCGGCGCGCCGGCTCGCGGAAGCAAGCCGGCGCGTGGGTGGGAGCCGCCGAGGACGGCGGGAAGCCGGGGGACTTCCCTGATGCTGCCGTCGTTTTTTGAGGACCCGGTAGAGGTGCTTCTCTTTCCGAAGTCTTTCGACTTCGGCTGCCTACTAGACAAGTGAGGACGTCCCCCCGCCTGATACATCGGATCTCACGTGGCCGGGTGGGTTTGGCATGAACGAACAATGTTGAGCATCACGATGCTGCTGCCACGATGCCCCGACCCCGGATTGGTGGGGTGCGCGGAAGGCCGCTAGACTCCCCGGCCGCGCTGGGTTTCGGCGCGCCCCACCCCATGACCACCGCCCCTGCCGCCTCCGCCCCCGGCCGCCTGCGCACGTACGCCTCGTTCGTGCGGTTCGAGCACACGCTCTTCTCGCTGCCGCTCATCCTCGCCGGCGTGTTCTCCATTGCGGGCCCCGCGCTCTCCGCGCGGCGCTGGGCGCTCCTGGCGGTGGCCGCGGTCGGCGCCCGCACCGCGGCGCTCACGCTCAACCGCGTGATCGACCGCGAGATCGACGCGAGAAACCCGCGCACGCGCTCGCGCGAGCTGCCGGCGGGCCGCATGCGGCTCGCGGAGGCAGGGGCACTCCTCGCGGTGAGCACCGGCGTTTACGCCGCGGCATGCGCGGCGCTCGGCCCCTGGTTTCTGCGGATCTGCATCGTCCCGCTCGCGGTGTTCGCGCTCTATCCCTACCTCAAGCGGTTCACGCCGCTCTGCCACGCCGGCGTGGGGGCAGCGCTCGCGCTCGCCCCGCTCGCGGGCTTCGCGGCGGCGCATCCCGACCTGCGAGGCTCCGGCGCGGCGCTCGCGCTCTCGGCGTTCGCGCTCGGCTGGGTCACCGGCTTCGACATCATCTACGCCACGCTCGACGAGGCGTTCGACCGCGAGCACGGTGTGCACAGCATGGTGGTGTGGCTCGGGCGAGCCCGGGCGCTGCGCGTCTCGTGGCTCCTCCACCTCGCCGCCATGGCGTCGCTCGGCGTCGCGGCCTGGCGGGTGGCGTTCGCCGCCGGCCGGCCGGGCGGCGTCTGGGCGCTCGCCACCGCGGTCGGCTTCGCGGGCACCGTGGCGCTCCTCTGGCTCGAGCAGCGCTGGGCCGAGGACGTCAACCTGGCGTTCTTCAAGACCAACGTCGTGGTGGGCTTCGTGGTGCTCGCGACGGTGCTCGCCGCGCGCATGGCGGGCGGGGGACTCTGAGCGTGGCGCGCTACCTGATCGCGATGACCGGCGCGAGCGGCGCCGCCTACGGCGTGGACTTCGTGCGCCGCTGCCCGGGCGAAAAGTTTCTCGTGCTCTCCGACTGGGCCCGGCACGTGCTCCAGAGCGAGCTGGGTCTGAAGCCCGCCGACCTCGAGCCGCACGTGAAGAAGCTCTTCCGCGACGATGACCTGGCCGCGCCGTTCAGCTCGGGCAGCAATCGCTACGACGCCATGGTGATCCTGCCGTGCAGCGTCTCGACGCTCGCCCGGATCGCCACCGGGATCGCGGACACGCTCATCACGCGCGCCGCGGCCGTGGCCTTGAAGGAGCGCATGCGGCTCGTGTTATGCGTGCGCGAGACGCCACTCTCCGGGATCGCGCTCGAGAACATGCTGCGCCTCTCGCGCGAGGGCGCGGTGATCATGCCAGTCTCGCCGCCCTGGTACGGGAACCCGACGGCGCTCTCGCAACTCGTGTCGGGCTTCACCGACAAGGTCCTGCACCTGCTCGGCGAACCCGCGGGCGAGGGCTGGCGCGCGAGCGAGCTCGAGTGAGCTTCCGCTCGCTGCAAGCGTTCATCGCCGCGTGTGACGCCCGCGGCGACGTGAAGCGCATCACGCGCGAGGTGGACTGGCGTTACGAGGTCACCGAGATCGCGTGCCGCGAAGCGAACACGCAGGGCCCGCTCCTGCTGTTCGAAAACGTGCGCGGGGCGCGCTTCCCGCTCGCGGTCAACGTGCTCGCGGCGACGCGCCGCATCGAGTGGGCGCTCGGCCGCACCGCGGGTGCGGTGGGCGCCGAGATCGAGGAGCTCTTCCGCGCGCTCCCGCCGCGCGCGCTCGCCGACCTGTGGGATCTCCGCCGCCACGCCGGGCGCGTGCTCGCGTCGCGCGTCCAGCGGATCGGCGCCGGGCCGGCGCAGGAGCGCTCGCTCGGCGCCGACCTCGCCCCGCTCCCGATCCTCCAGCTCTGGCCGGGGGACGGCGGGCGGTTCGTGACGTTCCCGCTCGTCCTCACCGAGGATCCCGCGACGCACCGGCGAAACCTCGGCATCTACCGCATGCAGCTCCACGACGCCAGGACCACGGGCATGCACTGGCAGATCGGCAAGGGGGGCGGATTCCACTTCCACGCCGCGGAATCGCGGGGCGACGCGCTCGAGGTCGCGGTCGCCGTGGGCGCCGATCCCGCCACGCTCCTTGCCGCGGTGGCCCCGCTGCCGGAGGGCACCGACGAGCTGGCGTTCGCGGGCTTCCTGCGCGGCCGGCCCACGCGGCTCGCGCGGGCGCGCACGCTCGCGATGCGCGTGCCCGCCGACGCCGAGTTCGTGATCGAGGGGATCGTGCCCGCGGGCGAGCGCCGGAGCGAGGGTCCGTTCGGCGATCACTTCGGACACTACTCGCACGCCGCGCCGTTCCCCGTCTTCCACGTGCGCGCCGTGACCCACCGCCGCGCGCCGGTGTTCCAGGCGAGCGTCGTGGGCAAGCCGCCGCAGGAGGACAAGTTCATGGGCGAGGCGGTGCAGGAAATGTTCACCGGGGTATTGAAAGTGATCCATCCGGAGATTCGCGGCCTGTGGGCGTATTTCGAGGCCGGCTTCCACAACCTGCTCGTGGTCGCGGTCGAGAATCGCTATGCCAAGGAGGGAATGAAGACCGCGCTCGGCCTGATGGGCACGGGGCAGCTCTCGCTCACCAAGGTCATCGTGCTCGTGGATGCCGACGTGAACCCGCGCGACCGCCGCCGGGTGTTCGAGGCGATCGCGCGGCACTTCGACCCGGCGGAGGATTTCCTGCTCGTGCCGGGCGTGCCGCTCGACACGCTCGACTTCACGAGCGGTCGCATGAACCTGGGGAGCAAGCTGGTGCTCGACGCGCAGTCGCACGCGCGCGCGGTGGGCTCCTCGGGCGGGAGCGCCACGGCCGCGCGCCCCGCGTCCGCGCTGCTCGAGCGCGTCGCGGATCCGCGGGCGATCGAGCCGCGGGTGAAATCCTGGGCGCTTCGCTGGGGCGGCACGCTCGTCGTGCAGGTGGCGGACGCGGGACGCGCGGTCGTCGAGTCGCTCGTGCGGCGGCCCGAGTATGCCGGGGTCAAGCTGCTCGCCGTGGTGAGCGAGGACGTGCCGCTCGAAGACGACGCGCTCCTCCTGTGGGGAATCTTCACGCGGTTCGACTGCGCTCGCGACGTGGTGCCCGCCGCGACCGAGACGCGCGGAGCCTGGACCACGTGCCGGGGCCCGCTCGGGATCGACGCGACCTGGAAGCCGGGCTATCCCGCGCCGGTCGAGAACCTGCCGGAGGTCATCGCCGGCGTGAACGCGTGGTGGGGGCGCTGAGCCTCCGGCGCGTGCCGGAGGGCTCGGCCATCATCAGCGCCACCGCCGCCGCCCGGCGTCACAACTCCGTCCGCTCGCCCGCGCGCGCCACCCGGCACCCGGCCGCCTCGACGCGCCGCCGCTCCGGCGTGCCGGCGATCGCGGCGGGGTTCGTGTGGTTCAGGTGGATGAAATGGATGCGCGCCCGCGTCGCGGCCGGGAGCGCGGCGAAGCGCGCGAGCGATTCGACGATGAACGGGTGCGGGATCTCGCGCATGTCGCGCCCGGGGAGCTCGGTGCCGTCGAAGAATGTCCCGTCCAGGTAGGCGGCGTTCACGTGGGCCACGAGCGCCTCCACCTGGCGGTCCCAGCGCTCCCACTTGTCGATGTCGGGCACGAACACCACCACGCCGCGATTGCTCGCGATCCGGAACCCCACGGTCTCCGAGTACTCGTCGCGGTGCGGCACGAGGAACGGCGTCACGTTCAGCGAATCGCTCAGCGTCACGAGCGTGTCCGCCTGGAGCGGCTCGAGCGCGATGTTGTGAAGGCTCACGAGCTGGTCCCACGGACCGTTCTTGGACAGGAACTCGCGCATGCGCGGCATGGCCCACACCGGCACGTCGTGCGCCCCCATCGCCTCGCGCCCCAGGTACATGAGCCCGGTGTAGTGCCCGATGTGCGCGTGCGTAAGGAAGATGCCGGACAAGGAACACGCCGGAGCCTCCGCGGCGACTCGCGCGAGCTGGGATGCGAAGTTGGGCGTGGCATCGAAGAGCCACCAGCGATGCGCGGCGGGCTCCACGAGCGCCAGGCTCGCGACGTCCTCGTGGCGCCCGCTCGTGCAGCAGCGCTTGCGGCAGCCGGCCTGCGGCACGCCGCCGTCCTGGGCGATTCCGAGCACCAGCACGTAGGGCCGCGGGACGGCTGCGGTGGCAGGGGTGGGAAGCCCCGCGGCGAGGGCGACGAGGAACGCCACCAGCGAGACGGCGACGAAGGCGCGATGGAGCATCACGGGAGATTCCTCTCGGGCAGGGTTGCGGCGAGCACGAACGCGACCGCAGCCGGGACCATGAAGAAGGCAGGGGGTGGCGTCCGGTACACGAGCGCCACCGCCGCCTGGAGGATCGCGGCGAGGGCGCCCACGGTGGCGGTGGCCCGGCGCACGCGACGGTCGCCCGGCGCGGAACGGGCGGCCGACAGCAACAGCGCGCCGAACAGTATCGTCATCCCGCCGTAGAGCGCGCCCCAGCACTGCATGACGTTCCAGTAGGTGAAGCTCGTGCCCGGGATCGAGAAGTCCCGCATGGCCTTCTCCACCGCCCGACTCCCGGGATCGGAGGCGCCGGAGGTGAACTGGCCGAGCGTGTGCGCGGCGCCGTTCACGATGAACAGGATGCCACCGGTCGCGTGCAGGCTGCTTGCAACTCTGGACATGGCGGATCTCCTCCCTGAGTTCCCGGCGCGATCACGCGCGCGGGAACGCTAGCCTTCCCGGCCCCGCGTTCGCAAGCGACCGCATTGCGCGCCGCCCCACTCCTTGCCTACGCTCGGTCGTTCATGGACCCCCGTTCAGCGTTCTCGCAACTCTTCGGCGCGCCGCGCGCGCTCGTGGGCATGGTGCACGTGGGCGCGCTCCCCGGCACCCCGGCGGCGCACCACGCGGTCGAGAAGCTGGTGCAGCACGCGGTGGCCGAGGCGCGCGCCTACCGCGACGCCGGCTTCACCGCGATCGCGCTCGAGAACATGCACGACCGACCCTATCTCAAAGGTGGCGTCGGGCCGGAGGTCACCGCCGCCATGGCGGTGATCGGGCGCGAGGTGAAGCGCGAAACCGGGTTGATACTGGGGATCCAGGTGCTCGCCGCGGCGAATCGCGAGGCGCTGGCGGTGGCGCACGCGTGCGGCGCGGAGTTCGTTCGCGTCGAGGGGTTCGTGTTCGCGCACGTCGCCGACGAGGGGTGGATCGAGTCGGACGCGGGCGAGTTGCTGCGCTACCGGCGCACGATCGGGGCCGAGCGCGTGCGGGTGTTCGCCGACATCAAGAAGAAGCACGCCGCGCACGCGCTCACGGCCGACGTGTCGCTCGCCGAGACCGCGCGGGCCGCGGAGTTCTTCCTGGCCGACGCCGTCATCGTGACGGGTGCCGCCACGGGCGAGCCCGCCGCGCCCGCCGACCTGCGTGAGGCGGTCGCGGCCTGCCGGCTCCCCGTCCTCGTGGGCTCGGGGCTCACCCCGGCCAATCTCGGGCAGTACGCAGGCGCGGACGGACTCATCGTCGGCTCGTCGCTCAAGCAGGGCGGCGTGTGGTCCAACCCGCTCGACGCCGAAGCCCTGCGCGCGATGGCCACCGCGTTCGCGGCGCTGCCTCGCGGCTGATCGCCTGCCGTGACCCGCGTGACGCCCGACCTCGTGGTGCTCGGCAACCTGCTCGTGGACGACGTCGTGCACGCCGACGGGCGCACCCGGTTGGGCGAGCCGGGGGGCGCGATGCTCTACGCCTCGCTCGCCGCGGCGCTCTGGGGCGCGCGCGTGGGCTGCGTGAGTCTCCGCGGGGACGACTACCCGGCCACGGCGCTCGACACGCTGCGCGCGCACGGCGTGCTGCTCGACGGTGTGCACGCGCTCGGGGGAAACGGCGTGCGCACGTGGCTCCTCTACGAAGGCGGCGTGCGGCGCGTCATTCACCGCCTCGGCTGCCCGAGCCACGAAGCGGTCTCGCCGCTCCCGGAGCATGTCCCGCCCGCGTGGCGCCGCTCGCGCGCGTTTCACCTGGCCCCCATGCCGATCGCCACCCAACGCGCGCTCGTCGCCGCGATCCGGGGCTGGGAGGCCTCCGGGGCGCCGGCGTTCGTCTCGGTGGACCCGCACGTGCCGCTCGCTGCGGAGACGCTCCCGACCTGGCGCGCGTTGCTCGCGGACGTGGACGTGTTCTTCCCGAGCGACGACGAATGGCGGCTTCCCGACGCCGCGCGGGATCCGGCCGCGGCGCTCGCCACGCTGGCGCCGCCGTCGCCTGCCCGGCTCCGCTGGATCGCATGGAAGCGCGGCGCCGCGGGGGGCTCGCTGTACGATGTGCGCGAGGGGCGCCTGCGCGCGTGGCCGGCGCGGGCCGTGCGCATCGAGGATCCCACCGGAGCGGGGGACGCGTTCATGGCCGGGTTCGTCACGGGGTATCTGGAAGGCCGCGGCGTGGAGCACTGCCTCCGCCGCGCGGTGGTGACCGCGAGCTTCGCGATCGAGTCGTGCGGGGCGGAACGGCTCGCGACCGCCACGCGAGCCGAGGCCGAGGCCCGGCTCGCGGCATGGGACGCGACGGAGGTCCGCTCGTGAGCACGGACCGCGTGCGGGTCGCCGCCGACGTGGCCCGCGCGCTCGCCGCGTCGGGAGCGGTGGTGGCGCTCGAGACCACCGTGGTCACGCACGGGCTGCCGGCGCCGCACGGCGTGCAGGTCGCGCGCGACATGGAGTCGGCGGTCGTCGCGGCGGG
>DATDEX010000076.1:0-20121 GCA_036522895.1 Candidatus Eiseniibacteriota bacterium
CGTCCCGCGCGCGCGCGGCGGGAACGGCGCCGGGCTCGGCGTTGGGTGCGGCGCTCGGCGCGCCCGGGCCGAGAGTCACGATCCGGATCGGCGCCCTGGTTCCCGGCAAGTCGGATCAGCGCTTCGCGACGCGCTCCGGCCTCGCGTTCGCGGTCACGGTGCCCCGGTTCACCATCGACCGGCCCGACACGGTCACGCTCGGCGAGCTGATCAAGAAGTAGCGGACGCCCCGGACCAGCGCCGTGGCCGGACGCCCGCGATCGAGCCGTCGCGCGGTCGCGCGCGCCGGCAGCGCGCCCGCGCCGCGGCCTTGAGTCCACCTTCTCGCGAACGCTACCTTACGGGTCCGCCGTCACCCGTCCGCCCGTTCGCGAGCCCCCCATGGCCACGCTGGTCCGCCCATGAAGCACACCACGGCCGCCACGACCCGATCGCTCGGTTCGCGCCGCGTCCAGATCCACGCCGCGCCCCGGCTGCTCGAGCCGGCGGAGGTCGTGACGAGCCCGGGAACGCAGCTCAAGTACCGGGTCGAGCGATTCCTCGGCGAGGGCGGGTTCGGCCAGGTCTACCTGGCGCGGCGACTCGGCTACTCCGCCACCGTCGCGGAGACCGTGTGCATCAAGATCAGCGCCGACATCGAGGGCTGGCTCCGCGAGGCGTACTTCGGGCAACTGCTCGCGGGTCACCCGCGCGCGATCCGGGTGTTCGAGGCGTTCCCGGTCATGCGCTCGAGCGGGCAGGTCCATTATGGTCTGGCGCTCGAGTACGCGCGCCACGGCGACCTGAGCGCACACCTCGCACGGGTCGGGAAGGCCTGGCCCGAGCGGACGACGCGGCGCGAGATCTCGGGCGTGCTCGAGGTGCTGGGCAAGCTCCACCGCGGGCAGCTCCTGCATCGCGATCTCACGCCGCTCAACGTGTTCGTGTGCGACGGGCCGATGTTGAAGCTCGGCGACTTCGGGATCGTGCGCTACCAGAGCGACCGCCGGGGCATCACCGCGCGGACCATGAACGCGCTCACGGCGCCGAGCGACATCCTCTCGGGCGCGGTCCCGAAGTGGCAGGCGCGCGACGACGTCTACCAGATGGGGCAGCTCCTCGCCATGCTGGTGAAAGGCGACGCGGGGGCGCGGATCCGCACCCCGGACGTCCGCGGGCTCACCTGCAGCGATCACCTGAAGGAGATCATCTACCGTTGTATCGGCGAGCGTCGCAAGCGCTACGAGAGCGCAGACGAGTTGATCGCGGCGCTGCGCCATCCCCCGGCGCCGCTCGAGGTCGGCGCGCTCAGGAAGCTCGACGGCGTGCACCTCGCGTTCACGGGGATCCTGAGCCGGCCGCGGATCGAGGCCGCCCGCGCCGCGCGCAGGGCCGGCGCGGTCGTGCACTCGGGGCCGTCGGTGCGGACGACCGTGGTCGTCCGCGGCCGGCCCAACGCGCGCCAGGCCGCGGGGAAGGACGCGGGCCTGAAGCTCATGGAGATCAAGCGGCTGCGGGAAAAAGGCCACCGGATCACGCTGCTCGACGAGGCGCGATTCTGGCGGCTGGTCAGTAAGCGCTGACGGCCCGGGCGGACCGGTCGCCGACCGAATCGGCTGAAAATCCCGCGGTCGTGCTCGTCTCGATGCGTGAGGGAGGCCCTCATACCGACCGTTCCCGGTCGTTGTTCGCACACGGGAGCGGCGCGGCTTTACACGAGCGGCGCGCACCAAATACCAAATGTAAAGTGCCCGGGGGGAGGCGCCGAGGCTCTGCAGCTGAGAAAACACACTCCGCGCCTACGGCGCGGGTGTAAGGTGGGGTGGGATTGGATCTACCCGGGGTCTCGTACCGACGCGGGTCGAGAATGATCTCGGGTTCCGGTCTTCGCGCTGCCTGTTGCTCGCGAAAGGGAATTCGTGGCCATCGGCAAAGCAACGAGAAGAGCAAAGGCGAGGGGTCCGGCCTCCCCGGCCGAGGTTGAAGCGCTCGAAGCGCCCGCACGGAAGCCGGCTGTTATGAGCCCCCTCGTCGTCGGCCTCGGTGCATCCGCCGGCGGGCTCGAGGCTTTCGAGCAATTCTTCCGCTCCGTGCCCAGCGACTGCGGCATGGCCTTCGTGCTCGTGCAGCATCTCGATCCGGCGCACGCCAGCATCCTCACCGAGATTCTGCAGCGCAGCACGGTGATGCGGGTGGTGGAGGCGCAGGACCAGATGGTGGTCGCGCCGAACAGCGTGTACGTCATCCCGCCCAATCGCGACATGGCGATCTTCCATGGCGCCCTGCAGTTGAGCGTGCCGGAACAGCCTCGCGGGCATCGCATGCCGATCGACTCCTTCCTGCGCTCGCTCGCCGAGGATCAGGGCGAACGCGCGATGGGCGTCATCCTGTCCGGCACCGGCACCGACGGCACGCTCGGACTGCGCGCCATCCTCGGCGCGGGCGGCCTCTCGTTCGTGCAGGAGCCGACCACGGCGAAATACGACGGCATGCCGTCCAGCGCCATACAGGCGGGCTTCGCCACCCATGTCCTGCCCGTCGAGAAGATGCCGGAGGCGATGCTGGCGGGAGCCCGCACGCTCGGGATTCGCCCGGAAGCACGCCCGGCGGCCGACCCCGGGTTGCGTCACATCCTGATGCTTCTGCGCTCCATCACCGGTCACGATTTTTCGCTGTACAAGAAGAGCACGATCGGCCGGCGGATCGAGCGGCGCATGTCGCAGCACGATATTTCGGATATGGACCAGTATGCCCGCTACATCGGCGAGCATCCGGCCGAGGCCCACACGCTCTTCACGGAATTGCTGATCAACGTGACGAGCTTTTTCAGGGACCCGGAGGCGTTCTCCGCGCTGGAGAAGGAGGTCCTCCCCGAACTGTTCGCAGGCAAGCCCGCGGGCTACACATTCCGGGTGTGGGTCGCGGGTTGCGCCACGGGCGAAGAGGCCTATTCGATCGCCATGGTGCTGTGCGAGCACGTGGAAGCGAGCGGCCAGGACTACCGCTTCCAGATCTACGGTACGGACATCGACGAGCATGCCATCAGCGTCGCGCGCGCCGCCAGATATCCGCCCAACATCGTGCAGGACATCGAGCCAGGGCGGCTGCGCCGGTTCTTCGTCAAGGACGAGAACGGTTACCGGGTGAAGAAGGAAATTCGGGAGACGGTGGTTTTCGCCGTCCAGAGCGTCATCAAGGATCCTCCCTTCAGCAAGCTGGACCTGCTGAGTTGCCGCAACTTGATGATCTACCTCAAGCCGGAGCTGCAGGACCGCCTCATCTCCACATTCCACTTCGCGCTCAAGCCCGCAGGGGTGCTGTTCCTCTCGACCTCGGAAAACATCGGCAGCCACCCGCAGCTGTTCACGCCGCTCAACCGGAAATGGAAGCTCTACCGGACCACGCGCTCGGCTGCCTCCACCCGCCACACGTTCACCGACTTGGTGACGGTGGCCGCACCTGGTAACGAGCGGGGGGCGGAGGCGACGGCGTCGAAGGGCGGGGAGGTCGGCCTCACCGCGCTGACCCACCAACTGCTGCTCCAGTTCTACGCGCCCGCCTGCCTGCTGACGGACCTCCGGGGCAACATCCTCCACGTGCACGGCGAGACTGGCATGTACCTGCGGCCCGCCCCCGGCAAGCCATCCCTCAACGTGATCGACATGGCTCATGGGGCGTTGCAGCTGGAGCTGCGCACCGCGATTCATGTCGCCACGAGCCGGGGCACGCCGACATTGGACCGGGTGGTGCCGGCGGGGACCGACAGCGGCCTGGAAGGCGTGAGGTTCGACGTACGCCCGCTGCTGCACCCGGACACGGGCGAGGGCCTGCTGTTCCTGAGCTTCCACCCGGTACCGGGTACCGCGCGGGCCCAGCCTACGGGCGGACCGGCGGCCGGATCCGTCGAGTTGCAGCGCATCACGGATCTCGAGCGCGAGCTCGCCCACACGAGGGAGACGCTCCACGCCACCATCGAGGAGCAGGAGACGTCCAACGAGGAATTGAAGTCCACCAACGAGGAAATGCAATCCACCAACGAGGAGTTGCAATCGACCAACGAGGAGCTGGAGACCTCGAAGGAGGAGCTGCAATCGATCAATGAAGAGCTGGTGACGGTCAATGGCGAATTGCAGACCAAGATCGAGCAATTGGCCGACATGCAGAACGACATGAAGAACCTGCTCGACAGCATCAACATCGGCACCATCTTCCTGGACGATCACCTGGTCATCCGTCGTTTCACGCGCGATGCGGGGCGGATCTATCACGTCGTCGCCTCCGACGTGGGCCGTCCGCTGAGCGATATCAAGTCGCACCTGGCCGACGACGACCTCCTCGCCGCGGCGCAGACCGTGCTCGAGACGCTGATCCCCAACGAGCGCGAGGTGCGCACGGCGGGAGGCGACTGGTACCTGGCGCGCATCCAGCCCTACCGCACCCTGGACAACGTGATCGAGGGCGTGGTGCTGACGTTCGTGGACATTTCGGAGATGAAGCGCGCTCGCGAGGAGCTGCAGGAGGCGCGGGAGCTGGCCGAGGGGATCGTCGACTCGGCGTGGGAACCCCTGCTCGTCCTCGACGGCGGGCTGCAGGTGGTCTCCGCGAGCCGCGCGTACTTCCAGCACTTTCGCGTGGGGCCGGAAGAGACGCTGGGTCGTCCGGTCTACGAGCTGAGCAATCACCGGTGGGACATCCCCGCGCTGAGGGAGCTGCTGGAGACCGTTCTGCCCCGGGACCGGAGTTTCGAGGGCTACCTGGTGGAACAGGATGCCCCGCCGATCGGCCGGGACAAGATGCAGCTGAGTGCCCGACGCGTCGTGAGCAAGACCGGGAATACGCAGCTGATTCTGCTGGCGATGGGAATTCCCGGCCAGGGTGGGGGGGGGCGTGAATCGGCCACGGCAGGAGCTGAAACCCAACCTCACCCCCTTGCGAGCGAAGGCGGAGACGAAGCTCGCCGACATCCGGCCATCGCGCGCTCCGGGTTCCTCCACCGAGGAGCTCCTGCACGAGCTCCAGGTGCACCAGATCGAGCTCGAAATCCAGAACGAGGAGCTGCAGCGCGCCCAGCTCGCACTCGAAGAATCCCGCGATCGCTATGTGGATCTCTACGAATTCGCGCCCGTGGGCTACTTCACGCTCACCGACAAGGCGCTGATCTCCGAGGTCAATCTGACCGGGGCGAGTCTCCTGGGTGAAGAACGCAGAAAGATGCTCCATCGCCGGTTCGCCCGATTCGTCACGCGCGCGGACAGCGACCGATATCATCGGCTCATCGGGAGCGTGCTGCAGCATGGCGAACGGGCGACCTGCGACCTGTCCCTGCAGCGCGCCGACGGTTCCGTATTTCAGGCCCAGCTCAATTGTGTGTGCGTGTCGATCGCGGGTACGCCACCTGCGGTGCGCCTCACGCTGACGGACATCACCGAGCGCAAGCGGGCGGAGGCGGAACTGCGCGTCGCCGCCACCGCCTTCGAGTCCCAGGAAGGCATGCTCGTCGCTGACGCAACGACCTCGATCCTGCGCGTCAACCGAGCCTTCACCGACATCACGGGCTTCACCGCCGCGGAGGTCGTGGGGCAGACTCCGCGCATGTTCAAATCGGGCCGCCACGACCCCGCGTTCTACGCCGGGATGTGGAAACTCCTCGCGCGCTCCGGCGAATGGAAGGGAGAAATCTGGAATCTGCACAAGAGCGGCAGGGTGTATCCCGCGTGGCTCACCGTCACCGCGGTGAGAGACACGGAAGGACTCGTCACCCACTACGTCGGCACGCTCATCGACATCACCCGACGCAAGTCGGCGGAGGAGGACATCGAGAAGCTCGCATTCTACGATCCCATGACCCGGCTGCCCAACCGGCGGCTCCTGCTGGACCGGTTGCAGCACACGCTGGCGTCGCGTTCCCGCAACCGGAGGCGGGGGGCGATCCTGTTCATCGATCTGGACGACTTCAAGGGTCTCAACGACTCCCTGGGGCACGACGCCGGCGACCTGCTATTGCAACAGGTGGCCCTGCGGCTGCTCACTTGCGTCCGCGCGGGAGACACGGTCGCCCGGCTCGGGGGTGACGAATTCGTCGTGTTGCTTGGAGATTTGAGCGCGAATCCCGCGGACGCAGCGAGCCAAGCCGAGCTCGTCGGCGAAAAGATTCTTTTCTCCCTGGCTCTGCCCTCCCTGCTCGCCGGCCATGAATATCACAGCACCGGGTGCATCGGCGTCACCCTGTTCGGCGATCAACGGGAAACCGTCGATGACCTGCTGAAACGGGCGGATCTCGCCATGTATCGGGCCAAGGCAGTGGGCCGAAACACGCTGCGGTTCTTCGATCCCGAGATGCAGGCCGCCGTCACTGCCCGTGCCGCACTGGAGGCCGACCTGCGACGCGGGCTTCGAGACGGGCAGTTCGTCGTTCACTACCAGCCCCAGGTGGACGCCGAGGGTCGGCTCACCGGCGCGGAGGCCCTGGTGCGCTGGCAACATCCCCGCCTCGGCCTCGCCCCGCCGGCCGTATTCATCTCGCTGGCCGAGGAGACGGGCCTGATCCAGCCCCTGGGCCAGTGCGTGCTGGAAGCGGTCTGCGCTCAACTGGTGGCCTGGAGCGCCAGGCCGGACACGGCCCGGCTCACGCTGGCGATGAACGTGAGTGCTCGCGAGTTCCGCCGCCCCGAGTTCGTCTCCCGCGTACTCGAGGTGTTCCAACGCATCGGCGCCGATCCAAGGCTGCTCATGCTGGAGTTCACGGAAAGCCTGATGGTCGACGACATGGAGGAAACCATCGCCAAGATGAATGCCCTCAAGGCCCGCGGGGTGCGGTTCTCCCTGGACGACTTCGGCACCGGCTATTCCTCGCTCGCCTACTTGAAGCATCTTCCGCTCGACCAGTTGAAGATCGACCGGTCGTTCGTGCGCGATATCCTCATCGGTTCGAGCGATGCCGCCATTGCCTACACCATCATCGCCCTCGGGCGGAGCCTGGGGCTGGCCGTCATTGCCGAGGGTGTGGAGTCCGACGCGCAGCGGCAGTTGCTTGCGCTCCAGGGCTGCCGGGCGTTCCAGGGGTTCCACTTCGGCCAGCCGGGACCGGTGGGCTCGCTTCGATTGACGCCGGAGGCCAGTCCGAACTGAGGCTCGCGGGCCGCTCAGCGGGCCGCGGCGGCGGCGCGCTCGTTTGCAGGTCGGGACGCCGTCCGCTCCCGGGTGGCGGCGCTCACGAGCAGCAGCGCGACGACGTTCACGCTCATCGCGACGATCCCGATGTTGAGATCCGTGATGACGGAGGGCCAGGTGGGGAAGAGCTTCGCGAGCGTCGTGCCCGAGAGCGAGAGCCACGCGATCGTCGCGACCCCGGCGACGATCCCCGCCATGCTGCCGGCGCGCGTGGCGAGCGGCTTTGCCGGCAGGCTCAGGACGAGCGCCGGAAAGAGCTGGGTGACGAGGTTGTAGCCGAGGAGCAGCAACGGCACGATCGCCTCGCCCCCCTTGAGCGTGAAGTACACCGCCACCAAAGCGACCACGGGAACCAGCCCGCGCGCGAGCCGGCCGACCGCCTGCTCGCTGGTCGCTGGGGCGAGGGGGCGATAGACGTTCTTGGCCAGGATCGTGGCGGCGGTGAGGAGGATCATCGAGCCCGGCACGAGCGCCGTGAGGAGCCCCGCGGCGCCGATCACCCCCACCATGAGGGGCGGGAACGCGAGCTTCGAGATCCGGAGCAGCGAGAGGTCCGCCTGGGCGCCGACGAGCCCCGGCACCTGGAGGATGGCCGCGAACCCCGCGAAGAACACGAACAACAGGACGAGCTGGTAGAGCGGCATTACGGCCGCGTTCTTCCGGAACACGTTCTCGGAGCGCGCGGTGTACGTCGATGCGAACGCGTGCGGCCACATGTAGAACCCGAGCGAGCTCAGTAGCACGGTCGAAACGAACCACGAGGGGCTCATGCCCCTGGCCGGCAGCGTCAGGAAGCCCGGCTTCGCCCGCTCGATCGCCTCGAACATCGGCCCGAAGCCGCCATAGAAATGCCACGGCAGGTAGATCCCGAGCCCGACCGCCACGCCGAGGATCATGACGTCCTTGACGACCGCGGTCCACGCCGAGCCGTGCACGCCCGAGATCACGACGTACACCACGAGCGCGCTGACGCTGATCCACACCGCCGCCCCCACCGAGAGGCTCCCGTAGGACATCTCGGAGATGATGATGCCGAGCCCCTTGAGCTGCAGCACGAGGTAGGGGATCAGGGCCGTGACGCTCACCAGCGAGACGAGCACGCCGAGCGCGGGGCTCTGGTACTTGCTCACGAAGAAGTCGGGCTGCGAATGGAGATGGTGCCGGGTCGCGTAGCGCCAGATCACGGGGAGCAGGAAATACGAGATCGCGTACGCGATCGCGCCGTAGCAGAGGATGTAGAACGCGGGCGCGCCGCGTCCGTACGCCCAGCCGCTCCCGCCCAAGAACGTGAACGTGGTGTAGATCTCGCCCGCCATGAGGAGGAACACGAACACGGCGCCGAATCCGCGCCCGCCGACGCTCCACTGCTCGAGGTTCATCGTCCGGCCGCGGCGCGCCATGAGCCCGAGCACGAACGACAGCGCGAGGAAGCACGCGATGACGAACAGCGCGGGATTCATCGGGGTGGACCGGGGCGGCTGGATTCGACCGGTGGGGGGGCCGCCTCCGCCCGGGCCGTGTCCCTCGCGTCGAGCGTGCCGACGATCGCCATGATCGCCGAGGTCAGGACGACGCAGCCGACGATCCACAGGAGCAGGAAGGGAAGGCCCAGCACGAGCCGGTGCACGCGGTTCACGAACGGCACGCCGACGAGAATCAGCAGGGCCGGGATCACGGCGAGCCAGCGATGCAGGGGCGCGCGGCGCATGGCGCGCGAGTATGGAGAGCGTGTGGGATGCCGTCAACGGATTGGTGCGGGGAAGCCCTGTAGCGAAACGCCTTCGCGGTGCTGGCGCTGGCTCGCCTGCACGCAGGCCCCGGGGGGCGCCGACATCGGGGAGACGCGCGTGCGCGACGTCGCCACGGGGCGCGAGCGGAGCGGCGTCGTACGCGGAACCTGGTCCTTCGTCCGCCTCCGGTACTCCTTCACCTCGATCCTCTTGCCCGAGACCGCCTACCGCTGCGACCTCGCGAGCGGCACGAGCACGGCGCTTCGGAGGCCCCGCCCGCCGTTCGACCCGGCCGATTACGAGACCCGGCGGGTCTTCTACGCCTCGACGAAGGGTACGCGCGTGCCGATGTTCATCATCGCGCGCTTGCACGTTCGTTTGCCGTGAGCCGCCGGCCACACCAAGTTCGGCCCCACTGAACGTCGGAGCGCCGGCTGGACCCGGCGAGTTTGTGTTGGCATGACCGGGTACGACGTAGGCGAACTTCGTCGGCGACATCCACTTGATATACGAATACCTCTTGCGAGGTACATCTCATCCGGGCACGATGATATTGCCGCCCCCGGCGTCGCTCATGGAGGAACACCGCGTGCGGCATCGCCCTGCAAGCTCGCCCCGAACCCCGATCGCGGCCATCCGGACCTCTCCCGGACCGGCTTCAGCGTGGTTCGGGAAAGCCCAACGGCTCCTCCTCCCCGGAGACTCCCCATGCCTCTCTCCACCCCGAAGCATCCGTTCACGTTGCATGCCGTCCTGGCCGTCGCGGGGCTACTCGCCTCGCTCTGCGTCGGCGCCTGCAGTCGGTCGACCCACCTCACCGAGTCGCTGGTCGCCCCCACGCGCGACGGCAGCCTGGCGCTCGGGGCCGGTGGGGCCGGCAAAGGCCACCACCAGCCGCCCCCGCCCTCGCCGACGCTTCTCTCCCCGGCAAACGGCGCCACCGGCGTAGATCCCCAGGCCACACTCAGCTGGACCACCTCGAGCTCAGCCAACAATTACCGGCTCCAGGTTGCGACGGACGCCGGGTTCTCGAGCATGGTCGTCGACCAGCAGGGGTTCACGGCGGGTTCGGCCGACAGCCTGGGCCTGGCAGGGAACACCCAGTACTTCTGGCGCGTGAGCGCCAAGAACGCGGGTGGCCCGAGCCCCTTCTCGGCGCCCTGGAGTTTCTCGACCGGCGCCGCCGCGCCCCCACCGCCTCCGCCGCCTCCGCCCCCCGCGCCGGCCGCGCCGACGCTGAGCTCGCCGGCTGACGGCGCCGTCGACGTGGCAGTCAATCCCACGCTCGGCTGGAACGCGTCCACCGGAGCGGACAGCTATCGAGTCCAGGTCTCGACCAGCTCCACGTTCGGCACGACGGTCGTCGACCAGTCGGGGATCGCGGCTACCTCAGACGCGATCTCGGGCCTCGCGGCCGGTACGCAGTACTTCTGGCGGGTGAACGCGACCAACGCGGGCGGCACGAGCGCCTTCTCGACCGCGTTCAGCTTCACCACCGCCGCGGCCGCGCCGCCTCCTCCGCCTCCGCCCGCGGCGCCGGCCCCGCCGACGCTCAGCTCGCCGGCGAATGGCACCACGGGTGTGGCAGTCAATCCCACGCTCAGCTGGAACGCGTCCACCGGAGCGGACAGTTACCGCGTCCAGGTCTCGACCAGCTCCACGTTCGGCACGACGGTCGTCAACCAGGCGGGGATCACCGCGACGTCGGATGCCATCACCGGCCTCACCGCCGGTACGCAGTACTTCTGGCGGGTGAACGCGACCAACGCGGGCGGCACGAGCGCCTTCTCGACCGTGTTCCATTTCACGACCGCCGCGGCCCCGCCGCCGCCCAGCACCGATCCCTGTGCCTCGCTGAGAGGTCTTGGCGGGCCCGTCGTGGCCGTCACGGCGACCGTCCCGCAGTTCCGGGTCGCCCGCCTGCGCATCGAGGTGAGTGGCGACGTCACCGCGGGGACGATCAACACGCTCGGCCCGTGCACGGCGAGTGCCTCCCCGGCGGTTCAGGTCATCTCGGGCACGGGTACCGTGACGCTCTCCGGGGGCGGGTCCGTGACCGCGAACGGCGGCACGCTCACGTTCGGCCCTCTGACCGTCCCGGTGCCAGCGGAGCCCGGCGTGGTCCTGGCCACCAATGCCACGGGTGACGTCCTCGAGATCATCTGGCCGGCCCTTGCGGGCCTGCCCGCGGGTCCTCCCATCATCCGGCTGCAGCTCGCGTCGTTCAGCGCTGCGGTGCAGTCAGGCGTGAGCGTCGATGCGACCATGACGTTCACGGCTCAGGCCCCGGACGGCACGACCGCGACGTTCACGGCGAGCGGCTCGAACATGATCGTGCCGTGAGCCGGTAGCAGCTGACGGTCATCTCAACCCGACGGCCCGCTCTTCGGAGCGGGCCGTCGTGCTTGCTGGCGGGGGTGTGTCGGCCGTCCGCCGCACGCGATATGCTGCGCCGGGAGGTGCGACATGAGACGAATCGGTTTGGGAGCGGCGTGCTTGTTCATTACGCTTCTCGGCTGTGCGCAGACGCATGGAACGGCGCCGCCACTCTGGCAGGTGTATCAGCGGTCGTTCAAGGACGCGAAGTACGTCGACCTCACGCACGAGATCACGCCGCAGACGCCGGTCTGGGCCGGGTTCGGGCCGCCCGCGTTCGGGCCCACGTTGAATCCCGCGACCGGCAAGCCCTACACGTACAGGGACGACGGCTTCGAGGCCACGCGCTACGTGCTCGCGACGGATCAGCTCGGCACCCAGCTCGATCCCCCCGCGCACTGGAATCCGGACTTTCCCGCGATCGACGAGCTGCCGCCCACGTTCGCGGTGCGACCGCTCGTCGTGATCTCGATCGTGCCGCAGGTGGCGAAGGCGCCCGGCTATCAGCTGAGCGTCGAGGACATCCAGGCGTGGGAGCGGGAGCACGGCACGATCCCCGAGGGCTCGGTCGTCTTCATTCGTTCCGGCTGGTCGAAAGACTGGCCCGATCCCGCGCTCTCCACCCGGCGACCATTTCCCGGGGCCACGCTCGCGGCGATCCGGTTCCTGCACGAGCAGCGCCACATCCTGTTCCACGGCCACGAGGCGCTCGACACGGACACGACCGCGACGCTCGAGTCCGAGGCCTGGCTCCTCAAGAACGGCTACACGCAGGCCGAAGGCGTGGCGAACCTGGACCAGGTGCCGGAGGCGGGAGCGCTCGTCGTGATCGGCTACCCCAAGTTCAAGGGCGGCGTGGGCGGCTACGCGCGATTCATCGCGGTCTGTCCGCCCGACTGGAAGTACGGCGTGTCGGTGGGACAGGTTCCGGAGTCGCCGCTCGCGAAGCAGGCGAAGCCGCTTCACTGGGACGCCCGGCTCGGAATGCGGGTGCGCTGAAGCGGCGGGCGGATGGCGCGCGTGCGCCGACCGTCGAGCGCGGCGTCCGGCGCGCTGCGTCTCAGAAGTGCTCGTCGACCCGCTGCGCCGGATCGCGGTGGGTCGCGATCAGCTTGTCCCAGGGTCCGCGCTCCCAGTTGTCGCGGCGCACCTGCGCCGGCGACCACGGTGGCAGCTCGAACACGAGGAACTCTCCGAGGGCCCGGGCGTAGGGCTCGTAGAGGCGTCGCAGCTCCGCGAGCCGTCGCTCGAACTCGGCCGACGTC
Source organism: Candidatus Eiseniibacteriota bacterium (assembly GCA_036522895.1). Taxonomy (GTDB): domain Bacteria; phylum Eisenbacteria; class RBG-16-71-46; order RBG-16-71-46; family RBG-16-71-46; genus JAIOPA01. The sequence goes on from DATDEX010000076.1 coordinate 12,521, forward strand.
TCCGGGTCGAGGGGCGCGTCGGCGAGCTGCGTCGTGATCGTCGCGAGCGTTTCGGGCGGCAGGCGATCGGCGCCGGCGGGCGTGAACCGCCTGACGAAGATCTGGGTGATGTCGACCAGCGCGTGCCGGGCCATCGCGAACGTGAGTCGGGCCCGGGAGCCGGGCGCGTTTCCCGGGTGCGCGAGCAGGACGGCGGTGGAATCGAGGATGGTGACGAGCGCGCCCAGCCACGACTGATTGCTGTGCTGCGACCGGTAGTAGGCGAGCTGCGGATACGAGATGTGCGTTTCCAGGAGTTGCGCGGACCAGCGCTCCCAGCCCGCGAGCATCTCGTCGAGCCGGCGGTCGTCATCCATCCGCCGCATGCGGCGCAAGAACTCGGCGGCGGTCGGGGGCGAGCCGGCGCGGGCGTCCATGAGCGAGATCTCGAGCTCGCGCTGCGCGAACGCGGCGTACATCGTGGGCAGGTAGCCGACCACCGTGCCGAGGAACCCGAAGCCGAGTCCCGCTTCGAGCACCGCCAGCATCCGGCCGAATCCCGTCGAGGGCGTGAAGTCGCCGAAGCCGAGCGTGAAGAACGTCTCGCCGCTCATGTAGAGGAGCACGCCGAAGTTCTGCGACGGCACCCCCGTATGGCTCCCCGTGGCGAGTGCCAGCAGGGCGAACGCGAAGATGAGGCCCGCCGCCCAGCAGGAGAGGAGCAGGATCAGGGAGAGCGGACCGTAGAAGCCCAGCAGGGATTCGCGGCGCGACGGCGTACGGACCCGCAACGCGACGGCGCGCCACGCCCGCCACGTGACCAGGTAGAAGTAACGCGTGAGCCGGACGCGGCGCCCGATCCGGCGCGGCACGAGGATCGTTTCGAAGGCGTCCCACAGGATGATGAGGACGAGCGCGACGCCGGCGAGGCCGAGTAGAGCGGGGGCGAAGGTCACACGCCGAGCGTACGCCAGCGGGCCGGGATGCGGTATTCGCGTGGCGCCCGCGGAAACGCGGGCGCCGACCCAGCGGACTCATGCGCACGCTCGGCCTGAGGCTGTAAGACTGAACCGCTAACACCCCGACGCGCAGAAGACGGCCCAGAGACCGATGCAGCTCAGGCAGCTCGTGCACTGGGTGAATCCCGAGTTCGCGCACTCGAGGCAGGGCATCGTGCAGGCCGGCACGTGCTGGACGAAGCAGCTCGAGAAACACGCCCAATCGAGCGACGTGGCTCCGCTTCGCATCGCGTCGGACATCCGCTGGAGCTCGAACCCGTCACCGCCCGGCCCGATCCGCAGCTCGAACACCGCGCCGCCGCTGCCGAGCAGGACGACGCCGGGTCGCGATTCGCGAACGGTGGCGAGGTACAGCTCGCCGCGGGCGTTCGTGGCCACGGCCACGCCGGCCCGGGGATCGCTGACCGACGGGGCCCACGCGGCGAGGAGGTGCCGCTCGCCGAGCTCGGCCGCGCGCGCCCGCGCGGCGTCCGCCGGGCCGCCGAGTGCCGAGGTCACCTCCGGCGAGGCGAGTGCGTTCGCGAGGTCCGGGGGAACCGCGGGCAGCTCCCGGGTGGCGAGCGTCCGATCGGAGGGCACGCCAGGATCGAGCGATGGGATGTGAACGGGTCCGGCGGCCGAAGCGGGTTCGAGGCAGGCCGTCGCGAGGCTCGCGACGACGAGGATCGGGACGACGAGAACGCGGGGCAGGGTGACGGCGTAGGCGTTCATGGGGCTCTCCTCCTGGCCCGAACGAACGGGCCCATCGACCGCGCGCTCCAGGCGCGTGCGGAGCGACCCTCACGGATGAAACGGCAAACGAGGATCGACGTCGATGGCGCACGTGGGTCCTCGTCTGAACGTGAGGATGCGGCCGCCCCTGCGGGCGATTCCCCAAGACCTCGTCAAGCCGCGGGGCGATCCTCCACCCGGACGCGTCCCTGGTTCAGCAGCCGGTCGAGATCGGAGGGGACGAAGCGATGCTCGGCCTTCTCGAAGTCGGAGATGTAGAAGCCGAGGCCCCGCATCCCGCCGCGCAGCAGTTCCTGCTCTTCCTTGGGTGCGCGCCGGAGATGCTCGACCAGAACGCGCAGGGCCGACCACTCGGCCGACGAGAACGAATTCCGATGCTTCGGCATTGACTCCTCCGTCTTCGGTTGGGTGCGCCTCACATCCATGAATGAGGTCGGCGTGCGGGGGCGATCGCGAACGGCAGCGCCGCTCCCCGGAGCGGGCCGTCAGCACGGACAGTCCTGTCGTCCCGCAGCACTTCCCCGGTATCGGCCGCGAGCCGGCCACTCCACACCCCGCGATCGGGCCGGATAAGCCGCTCTGCTTGCGGGCCTTGGCTGCCGGCTGCGCCCCCGGGACGGGCGCCGGCGTAGCGGCGGGCGGCCGGGTTCGGCCGCTCGAGGAGATCGCGCCGTCTGCGACGCCGGTGCGGGACGGGCGCGTGATAATCTCGGGTCGTTCCGAACGCTCCCTGGCGCGAGATTCACGTCGCGGCGTCGAGCGAGGGAGGCGCCTCTTGCGAATGGCCGCTGGCGATTCTCGCTGCACGTGCCTCGTCGTGGCGATCGCGTGTCTCGTGCTCGCCCGCTCGGCGCCCGCCGACTGCACGTCGTCGGGCGTGCACCTCAACGAGGTACGCTATGTCGACGCACCGCTGCCCGACGGCGGCACGGCCCGCATCGACGCGTCCGTCGAGCTCTTCAACAAGGGCGCGGCCGCGGCAGGGCTCGGCGGCTGGCGGCTCGCGGATCAAGCCGGGGTCACGCGTGCCGTACTGGCGGGAACCCTGTCGCTGCCCGCGGGCGCCTATCTCGAGGTGGTGTTCGGCTCCGGCGAAGACGATCTGGATTTCGCGGACGGCATCGGGACGATCCACACGGGAGGGGACAGCGTCGGCGTCTTCGCTCGGGAGGCGGGCGCGGTGGCGCTCTACGATGCCGGCAACACGATTCGCGATTACGTGGCGTGGTCGTGCACGGGCAGCCCGCCTGCCGGCGTCGCGGCGAGCGACGCGGCGGCCGCCGGAATCTGGCCGTCGGCGGGGGCCGTGGCCGGGAGCCTCGAGCAGACGTTCTTCACGATCCGCCTGGTCCCGGACGGATTTGACCACGACCAACCTTCCGACTGGCGCTCGTGCGGCTGGGGGCAGTCCGGGTTCGGGTCGCTCACCCGCGGACCCAATGCTTTGCAACTGGACCCCGTGAATGGAGCCGGCCTGGATCCGGGCCCGGTGACGCTCCTCTGGGATTCGGTGCCCGCCGCCGTCTCGTATCACCTGCGTGTCGTCGACGGTTCGGGCGGGACCGAGTTCGACCAGCTCACGAGCGACACCCGCGCCACGCTGAGTCTCCCCGCGGGTCCCCATCGCTGGTCGGTCGCGGTCGTGGACGCGTGTGGCGAGGCCCCGCCCACGAGCACCTGGAGCTTCACCGTGTTCTCGACCGCCGTCTCGAGCCCCGCGCCGGAGTTCGCGCGCGGCGAGCCGGGCACGCGGGGCCCGCGGCTCGCGCCGATCCCGAGCGGGAGGCAACTCCTCCCGGGCATGGCGCTCATTGGCCTCCAGCTTTCGCTCCAGCACAAGGACACGCGGCTCCTCTGCGTGAGTAGTCCCGATCCCAGCTGGCCGGGGTGCGCCGAGAGCGCCGGCGACCAGGGCCCGTGGGACGACGCGCATCCGCTCGGCCACGCGGAGCACTATGAAAACGGCGTGGGGTGGGTCCAGTGCGATCACTGCAAGTTCTATTGTGCTCGCGCCGCCAACCAGATGATCAATGCCTACTACGGCGGGAATCTCTCCCAGGACCGGCTTTCCTACGCGCAAATGGAGCTGGGCGATCGGGGGGCGGAGAACTCGCCGGATGGGGATCTCTGCGGTCACTTCTATCACTCGTGGTGGGGCACGGCCCCGGCGGTGATCGAGTGGGCGGTCTCGAACAGCGTGGTGAGCGGACCGTTCGATCCCGACTACGCCGCGATCCGCGCCGAGATCCGGGCCGGCTACCCGGTACGGGTCACCTACGGGGGCGGGAAGACCGGGCTGTCGCTCGGCTGCCACGCGGTTGTGGTCGACGGCTACATCGACGCGTTCGCGTTCATCGCGTTCCCGACCCAGGACATGCTCCACGTGCTGAACCCCTGGCCGACCGACCGCGGGATCGGTCCCGGCGGCTGGCTCGACTTCGCGGCGATCCCGATCGGGAAGTGGTTCCGGATCCGCCCCGCGGGGAACGCGCCGCTCACCGGGCGGATGCAGGAGGCCGCCGTCACGACCGATACGGATGGCGATGGGGTGATGGACTTCGACGAGGGAAACCCCGACTTCGCGGGCCACGGCCCACGTGGCTTCGAGTCGCGTGGCGACCGCGTGGACACCGATGGTGACCAGGTGGCGGACAAGCAGGAGATCCGCTCGTACGCGTTCCACGCCCTCGATCACCCGAACCACCCGGCCCCCAACCTCGACGCACGGCACCACATCGGGCCCGACCCGGATCACGACGCGATCCGCGCCGAGCGCGATCCGGATTCGGACCACGACGGCACGTTCGACGGCGGCGAGGACAAGAACGGGAACGGCCGCTCGCCCGAGGCCGGCGAGACCTGCGTGTATTACCCGAATCCCACCCCGACCGAGTTGGTTCCCGATCACTCCCCGTTCGTCACAACCGAACCGGTCACGCTCACGGGCGTCGGCTTCCATGCGAGCAGCAACTACACCTACTACGTCTACCAGGGGTGTCCGCTCACCTTCACCGCCGGAAGCCCGTATACCGGTTATCACTCGGCCGGCAGCGTGGCGAGCGACGCGTCCGGCACGTTCCACGTCACGCTCACCGGGCTCGGCGAGGGGTGTTACACCGTCGTGGTCGACGTGCTCCAGGACGGGCTCTACGGCGAAGTGCTCACGATGCCCGGAGGCGGCACGACGAGCGAAGTGCTCGATCGAACCACGGCGTTCTCCGTCACGAGCACCGCCAGCGCATCTCCCGGCGTGCCGCGCGCACTCGGCCTGGCGCTCGCCTCGAACCCCGCGCGGGGATCGGTCGGGCTCGTCGTGAGCCTCCCCGCCGCCGGCCGGACGCGACTGGCCGTCTACGACGTGAGCGGCCAACTGGTCCGCGTGCTCTTCGACGGCTGGTCCCGCGCCGGTATCATGCCCGCGCGCTGGGACGGACGAAACGCGGCCGGGGCGCGGGTGGGAAGCGGCGTCTATTACGCGCGCCTCGAGGCAGCCACGGGCTCGCTCACCCGGAAGGTGATCCGGCTCGACTGAGCTTCGTTTTCCGCTTGAGCCCCGGCGAGGGAGGGTGCCACACTCGCGCTCCGGCGGACCCGTGTGGCCCGCCGTGATTCGCTGCCCGGTGCTTCGGCCGCGAGCGCATCCCCCATCCAGGAGGAATTCGACATGAAGATGCTCGAACTCAACCTCGAGACGCTGCGCTGTCTGGATCGCGAAGAGTCGAGCCCTCGCGAGGGCGAAGATCGCCGTGCGAAGATGACCCACTTCTGCACGCACACCTGCAACCACACGACCTGCGAAGTCTGCTGAGGTCGGGGTCCTTCCCGCTCACGTGCCGCGAGGCCCGCTGAGCCGATCGCGCACGAGCGGCGTCCGCGCCGCTCGTGCGTCAATTGAGGCGAACATGTCCTCCTTCACGCCCGTCCGAACCAGCGCACCCTTGCTCGAGGGCGAGGACGCGGCCCGCGCTCTCGCTGCGGTGCGAGCGATCGCGGCGTGGCTCCGCGGTCGAGAGGAGCCGTCCCCGCCCGCGGGGCCGGACGCACGCGCGGCATCGCTCGCCGAGGGCGATGCCGGGATCGCGGTGTTCTTCGCGGCGCTTGCCCGCTCCGGGTTGGAGCCCGCCGCCGGCCACGACGCCGAGCGACACCTGAACCGCGCCATCGACGCGGTTCGTTCGGTGGTGATGCCCGACTCGCTCCACTGCGGGTTTCCCGGGGTGGCATGGGCGTTCCAGCACGTCGAGCGGCTGGAGTGCACGGGGCCCGACGCGATGCCGGACGCCGCCGCGCCGCCCGATGCGTGCGAGGGGATCGATCGCGTGCTCGCCGATCACGTCGGACGCGCGCCCTGGCTGCGTGACTTCGACGTCGTCAACGGCCTCGCCGGCCTGGCGGCCTACGCGCTCGAACGACTGCCGTCGCTGTCGGCTCGCCGGGTACTCGAGCGCGTGGTCGCCCGGCTCGAGGAGCTGGCGGAGCCCGCGGGCGACGGGCTCGCCTGGCGCACGCCGCCCGCCCGGCTGGCATCGGAGCGAACCGACGGCCGCACGCACGGGCCCTTCAACCTCGGCGTGGCGCACGGCGTTCCGGGCGTACTGGCAGCGCTGGCCGCGGCGCACGAGGCCGGCGTCGAGTCCGAGCGCACCGCCCGGCTGCTCGAGGGCGGAACGCGATGGCTCCTCGCGCAGCGATTGCCGGCCGGCGCCGGCGCATGGTTCCCGCACAGCGTCGGGTCCGATGCGTCGATCGAGCCCTCGCGGCTCGCGTGGTGCTACGGCGACCTCGGCATCGCCGCCACGCTCCACCTCGTCGCGCGGGTCCTCCCGCGGCCCGAGTGGGACGCGGTCGCGGTCGAGATCGCACGCGACGCGGCCCGCCGTTCGCGCGCGGACGGCGCGGTGCGCGATGCCGGCGTCTGTCATGGCGCCGCGGGCATCGCACAGCTCTTCCATCGGCTCGGCCGGGGACTCGGGGACCCCGAGCTCATGGACGCGACGCGCCGCTGGCTTGGCGACCTGCTCGATCGTCGCGATCCGTCGCTCGGCGCCGCGGGATTCCCCGCATGGGGACCGGCGGACGACGGGCGCTGGGGGTGGAGCGAGGAACGCGGTCTGCTGTCGGGTGTCTCCGGGGTGGGGCTCGTGCTGCTCGGGGCTCTCGAGCCGGCGCTCATGGGATGGGATCGCACGCTGCTCGTCTCGACGCGGACGGCGCCGGATCCGCGATGAGCGGCGCGCCGGGCTTCGCCGCCTCGGGCTTCTTCGCGCTGCGCACGCCGCTCCTGCCCGCGCGACTCGCGGACGCTTGGGGGGTTCCGCCCCGCTCGGCCATCGCGGCCAAGCTGGAGGAAGACGCGAAAGTGGGAGGCGCCGAGACGGGGGGCGACCTCGCGGCCGCGATCGACGAGGATCGCGCCCACGCCCGCGCGGCGCTCCTCGCGTGGCTCGACGATCGGGTGGCGCGCGAAGCGCTGTTTCTCGCCTCGCCCGACCTAGACGCCAGCCTGCCCGCCTGGCGCGCCTCGCCCGACAGCGAACGCGGCCAGCGCATCGAGCGCTCGCTCGGCCGTTACTTCCTGCGCATGAGCGGGCGGGCGACGCCGTTCGGTCTCTTCTCGTGCTGCACGACCGGTGTGCTCGGCGATGCGACGCAGGTGCGGCTGTCGCCGCGGGCGCGGTCGCTCCGGCGGACGCGGCTCGACATGGACTTCCTCTTCGCCCTCTGCGAGGCGCTGGCGTCCGACCCGGAGATCCGCGGGGCGATCCCGCTCCATCCGAACGCGAGCCTGTACGCGCTGGCCGGCCGCCTGCGCTACGTGAGCGCCGCGACCCGGGGCGGCCGGCGCGAACACCGGCTGCGCTCGGCCGAGCC
>DATDEX010000077.1:0-13952 GCA_036522895.1 Candidatus Eiseniibacteriota bacterium
CACCGTTGGCACCCGCCGCGCGCCCACCCCGACCCGGTGGCGACGCGCTGCCCGAGCTGCCCGAGCTGCCGCTCGCCGACCTCGTGCGCGGCGAGTTCGCCGCCACCGGGCTGTGGTTCACGGCGCACCCTCTCGATGTGCTCGGCCCGCGCGACGCGACCAGAGCCTGCACTCCCGCCCACGCGCTCGCGGGGCACGTGGGCAAGCGCGTCACGGTCTGTGGCATCCCGTGCGCGGCACGTCGCGTCGAAGCGAAGTCGGGCGGGATCGTGCTGTTCACGACGCTCGCCGACCACAGCGGGCTCGTGGAGTGCGTCCTTTTTCCGAACGTTTACCGCCGCTCCGGCGCGCAAATGCGCGGCGAGGTGGTGCGCGCCGAGGGCCGCGTGGACGACACGCTCGGCGCGCTCACGCTGGTCGTGGAGCGCGCCGAACCGCTCTCTGCGCCCGGCGACGGCGCGCACGCCGGGAGGACGAGCGCAGGCCTGCCCGCGTGGAGCGAGGCGGGCCCGCCGAGCGTGTACCGCGCGGGGTGAGAGCTACCCCTCGCCCGCGGCCCGCGCCCAGGATCGTACGATCTCCCCCGCGGGCTCGATGCGATCGATCGCCGCCACGCTCTTCCCCGCCTGCCAGAGCTGCGACATGTCGGCGCGGGCGCCGCGCCTCAGGCTCCAGACCGAGTTGAGCGCGAAGAGCGTCCGCATCACGTGCTTCGTGCGTGGATGCCGCAGCAGCCAGCGCTCGAGCGCGTTCGCGTGCAGGCCCATGCGGCGGATGACGGGCGTGTCGATCACCGCCACCGGCACGCCGGTGATGCGCTCCGTGAGCACGATGTCGTCCGCATGCGCGGCCAGGATGGCCGCCTTGTAGGACGCGCTCGCATCGCATTCGTTCGTGGCGATGAACCGCGTGCCGCACTGGACCCCCGCGTAGCCCATGCGCAGCGCCTCCACGAACCCGCTCGCGTCCCCGACCCCGCCGGCGCAGACGATCGGCAGCCCGAACGGAAGCAGCTCGTCGAGCAGCGCCCGCGGTTCGCGCGGCCCGGCGTGCCCGCCGGCCCGGCGGTTCACGGCGATCAGCCCGTCCGCGCCGCCATCGCGGGCCTTGACCGCCCACTTGGCTTCGGTCACGTCGTGATACACCACGCCGCCCACCGCGTGCGCTCTCTCCACCACCCAGCGCGGATCGCCGAGCGAGGTGACGAAGAAGCGCACGCCCTCCTCGATCGCTTCGTCCACCCAGCGTCGCATGCGGTCCAGGTAGCGCCGCGACGACTTCTCGATGAGCGCGTTCATGCCGATGGGTCTGGGGGTGAGCGCGCGGATGCGGCGCAGCCCGTCGCGAAACTCCATGCCGTGCACGAACGCCAGCGTGACGGGTTGGGCGATGCCGATGCCGCCGGCGTCGCTCGCCGCCGCCACCAGCTCCACGTTGCTGCACGGATACATCGCGCCACAAATGAGCGGCACGGCGATCCCGGCGTGACGCGTGAGCGGCGTGTCGAGGAGACCGCTCACCGCGTGCGACCCGCTCGTGCCCCGGGCCCGCGCCTCGCCACGCCGCTCACGGCACGAGCCCGAGCCGCCAGTGGACGCGCACCGCGGCCACCACAGCACCGCTCAGGTCGTGGATCTCGGCCCGCACCTCGTGGTCGGTGTCGCCGTTCACCGGGGGCAGGCTCACCCGACTCTCCGCGACCAGGGGTCCGCGCGCCTTCTTCCCGTACTCGGACTCGATCCGGAGCACGATGCCGCGCACCCCCGCGGGCAGCGCGGTGGTCATGGCGAGCCCGCTCGTGAGCTCGCCCAGGTTGGCGAGCGCGACGGCGTGCACCGAGCCGAGATGGTTGCGCACCGCGCGGCGATCGCGCATCGCGAGCTTCGCGTGCCCGGGCTCGAGCGCCAGCACCGTGGCCCCGATGCTGCCGCTGTAAGGGACCATCGCGCCGAACAGCACCCCGAAAAGCGCCCGCCCGAACGGCAGGCGCTCGCACCGGCGCCAGAGGCGCAGAACGCGCTCGCCGGGGGCGGTGCCGCGGGTGGCCTTCTCGCTCATGCTCCCTCCGGCGGCATCGCCGCCTCGATGTTCAGGCGCACGTAGGCCAGCTGGTAAGGCGGATCGTCGCCCGCCGCAGCATCGCACAGTGCGTCGAGGAACGCGGCGGATTCTTCCGGCGCGTCCGCCAGGCGAGCCATCCACGCGCCGAGCACGACGCGTTCGACGAACACGCGATAGTCCTCGCGGCTCGCGAACGGCGTGGGCTCCGGCTCGAGCCACGCGCGCGCCGTCGCGAATCCGGCCGCTCGCAAATGAAGCTCGGCCTCTCCGGGTGCCAGGAACACCCATGGGTCCGACCAGCCCGAGAAGCGCGCCTCGAATCGCGGGCTCGACGCCAGCGCGCGCACACGCGCGGGAAAACCCGCCAGATTCCCCGCCCCGCCGCACTGCGCGTGCAGCCGGCCGCCCGAACGCAGCACGCCCGCCAGCGCCGCGTAGAGCGCCGCCGGGTCCAGCACCCAGTGAAAGGTCGCGGTGCTGAACACGAGGTCGTACGCGCGCCGGAACGGCAGCGCGAGCAGGTCCGCGGCGACGACCCGCACGTCGGCGGGCAGCGTGCGCCGGGCGAGGCGCGCCATCTCGACCGAGCGGTCGAGCGCCGTGACCCGTCCGCCCGCCGCGCGCACGCGCTCTAGCAACGACAGCGTCACCTTCCCCGTGCCGCAGCCCGCATCGAGCACGTGCTCACCGCCGCACAACGCCAGCCGATCCAGCACCCGCTGGCCCCACGCCTGCTGCGGCGTCGAGACGCGGTGGTACGTGCCGGCGTCCCACTCGCGCGGGTGCTTCGGGCTCCCGCTCGATTCGCCCGCGCCGCCGCTCACGCGCCCCGCGACTCGCGGGCCTGCTTCTTGTGGCGGGCCACGTACACGAGCAGCTCGAACGACGTCCCGGCGGCGTTCCCGAGCAGCATCGCGAATGCCGCAATGGTCCAGCTCATGAGCTCCGGGATGCCGAATCCAATTCCGACCCCGGAGACGATCGTGAAGCCATATCCGATCAGCAGGATCAGCTTCCGCCGGAGCATGTTCCGTCTGCTGAAGCCGCCCTCTTCGTGGTGCCGCACGCCAGACATGAGCTTCAGCGTCAGGATCGCGCCCGCCGTTGCGACCCCCGCGAGCGAGAACCCGGTCACGCGCCGCGAGAACGCCGGGGACAGCAGAACCAACGACGCCGTGAGCACGACGATGAACGACGTCAGCATGGCGCGGCTCAACGCGAGCAGGTGCTCGTGCGACGCCTCGACCAGTTGCTCCAGGTGTAACGCCAGCGCGATGAACAGGAGACCCGCCAGCGTCGCGGCCGCGGTTCCCGCGAGCAACAAACAGTCGTGCCACGACTCCATGTACTGCGGGAACGGCACGCGCTCGGGGAGACGCTCGCCCGCCGCGCCGGCTGCGGCCACGATGGCCGGCCCGGCCTCGGCGATCCAGCCGAACGCGGGAATCACAGTCCGAGCTCGCCCGCGATGCCGACCATGGCGTCACGGACGAACGCGATGTGCTCGTCCAGGTCCACGCCCAGCTCCGCCGCCCCGTTCACGATGTCGTCGCGATTCACGTTGCGGGCGAACCCGGCGCTCTTCAGCTTCTTTCGCACCGAGGTCGGCTCGACGAGCGCCAGCTTCTTCTCGGGCGTCACGAGCGCGCACGCCACGAGGAACCCGGACAGCTCGTCGCAGGCGAAGAGCGTGCGAGCCATGCGGGTGTCGCGCGGCACGCCCGAGTAGGTCGCGTGCCCGAGCACCGCGCGGCACACGTCGTCCGGCCAGCCGGCGGCGCGCAGCACTTCGACCCCCCGCATGGGGTGCAGCTCGGCGCTCGGGTGGCGCTCCCAGTCGAAGTCGTGGATCAAACCGGTGAGTCCCCACCGCGCCACGTCCTCGCCGTACTTCGCGGCGTACGCTCGCATCGCGGCTTCGACGGCGTAGCAATGCTTCCGCAGGTTCACGTTCAGGACCCACTCGTGCAGCAGGGCGATCGCCTGCTCGCGGGTGGGCAGCTTGTCGACGGTCGTCATCCCGCGCTCCCTCCCCTCCCGCGCCGCCTCGCATCGCGGCCCAGCGGACGGGCGGCACAAATGGAGGCGGGCGGCGCCGTGCGCCGCCCGCGAAACGAGTTCAGCCTCGTATCCTCACTTGTTCTCGAAATGCTTTCGATTCTTCTCGATGTAGCTCTGCCACTTCTCCGGCACGCCGTTGTCCGGGAAGATCGCCTGCACCGGGCACGCGGCCTCGCAGGCCTGGCAGTCGATGCACTCGTCGGGGTGGATGTAGAACATGTCCTCGCCCTCGTAGATGCAGTTGACCGGGCAGACTTCGACGCAGGACTTGTCCTTCACCCCGATGCACGGCTCGGCGATGATGAACGGCATGTCGGAACCTCCGGAAGGACACAGGCGCGCTCGGGCACGCTCGAGAACAGGCACGGTAAGGAACGCCGGCAAGTCTAGAGGCGCCTGCCGGGGCTGGCAAGACCGCGCGGGCCGGCGAGCCTTGACCCGATCGCCGGGGCTGACCACACTCACGCGCTTTGCGACCCCGCATCCGGCCGCCGCACCCCCTGGTCCCGGAATCCCATGGACAGCAAGCCCGACCTCGCTTCGCTCCGCATCGATCGTTCGCCCCCTTCGAAGCCCGGGGGCATGCCGCCGGCCGTGCTGGGGGCGATCGTGCTGCTCATCGTGCTCGCGGCGGGACTCCTCGGGCTCCGCCTCTCGCGCGGTGCCGGCGCGGTCGCGGTGACGGTGGGGACCGCGGAGGCCACCGGGGGAGGGAGCGCGTCGAGCGCGGGGATCAGCGCCAACGGCTACGTGGTCGCGCGCACGAAAGCGAGCGTCTCGAGCAAGATCCTCGGCCGGCTGGCGTGGACGAACGTCACCGAGGGCACGCAGGTCCACTCGGGCGAGGTGATCGCCCGGCTCGAGAGCGCCGACTACGAGGCCGCCGTCAACTCGGCCGCGGCCACGCTGGCCCAGCTCGAAGCGCAGAGCGTGCAGGCGCAGCGCGAGCTCAAGCGTGCGCAGGCCCTGCGCACCCAGGACCTCCTCTCCGACGCGGATCTCGAGAACGCGCAGACCCGGCTCGAGGTGACGGTGGCGCAGGCCAATGCCGCGCGCGCCCAGGCGCGGCTCGCCGAGGCGAACCTCGAGAACACGCGCGTGCGCGCACCGTTCACGGGCACGGTGCTCCGGAAGGACGCCGAGGTCGGCGAGATCGTGGCGCCGTCCTCCGCGGGCGGCGGGCTCACGCGTACCGCGATCGTCACCATGGCCGACCTGTCCACGCTCGAGGTGGAAGTGGACGTGAACGAGGCGTACATCGCGCAGGTGAGCAACGGTCAGCCCGCGCGGATCACGCTGGACGCCTACCCCGACACGTCGTTCAGCGGCCGCGTGCGCCAGGTGGTGCCCACCGCGGACCGCCAGAAGGCCACCGTGCTCGTGAAGGTGTCGATCCTCGACCACGACCCGCGCATCCTGCCCGAGATGGGTGCCAAGGTCGTGTTCGACGCGCACGGCGCGCAGGCGCTGGCGGCGCCGCGCCGCGTGTTCGTGCCGCAGGCCGCGGTCGGCGAAGCCGGCGGCCGGCCGAGCGTGTGGGTCGTCGAGGATGGCAAGGTGCGCCAGCAGAGCGTGGACGTGGGCCCGCAGCGGGGCGATCGGATCGAGGTGCGGCAGGGGCTCGCGGGCGGCGAGAGCCTCGTGCTGTCCGCGCCGGCAGGATTGAAGAACGGCAGCAGGGTGAAACTCGCCGGGCGCTGAGCGGCCCGTACCGGAGGAATGCGCATGGCATCCGTCGAAGTCCAGAATGTGGTGAAGGTCTACCGGCGCGACGCCGAGGAAGTGCGCGTGCTCGACGGGCTCTCGCTCTCCATCGCCGACGGCGAGTTCGTCGCGCTCATGGGCCCTTCGGGCTCGGGAAAGACGACGCTCCTGAACCTGATCGGCGGGGTCGACCAGCCCACCTCGGGTGACCTCACGGTCGCCGGCACGAACATCGCGCGGATGAAGAACAACGAGCTCGCGCGCTGGCGGTCCATCTCGATCGGCTACATCTTCCAGCTCTACAACCTGATCCCGGTGCTCACGGCGCTCGAGAACGTGGAGCTGCCGCTGCTGCTCGTGAAGATGAGCGGCTCCGAGCGGCGGAAGCGCGCCGAGAACGCGCTCACGCTCGTGGGTCTCGGTGACCGCCTCAAGCACCATCCCCGGCAGCTCTCGGGCGGTCAGGAACAGCGCGTCGCCATCGCGCGCGCGCTCGTCTCCGACCCCAAGGTGCTGCTCGCCGACGAGCCCACCGGCGATCTCGACCGCAAGTCCGCGGAGGACGTCTTGCAGCTCCTCGAGCGCCTCAACAAGGAGTTCAAGAAGACCATCGTCATGGTGACGCACGACCCGCACGCCGCCGAACGGGCCTCACGCCGCTACCACCTCGACAAGGGCGTCCTGTCCAACTAGGGGAGGTTCCGCGTGTTCAAGCTCGTGGTCGTCAACCTGTTCCGCAATCCCCTGCGCACGTTCCTCACCATGGCGAGCGTGACGGTGGCGCTGTTCCTGTTCTGCAGCCTCGGCGGCGTGCTCGACACGCTCGAGGAGTCCATCAAGCTCGGCAGCGAGTCGCGGCTCGTGGTGCGCAACAAGATCTCGCTCGTCCAATGGCTGCCCATGGCGTACCGCCAGCAGATCGAGGCCGTGCCCGGGGTCAAGCGCGTGGCGGTGCAGAACTGGTTCGGGGCGCAGGACCCGGCCGATCCGCACGGTTTCTTCGCGCAGTTCGCGGTGGACGAGCCGTGGTACGGCGTGTACGGGGACGATTTCGACATCGTGGAGGCCTCGCCCCCGCAGGCCACCGTGGCGCTCCCCGAGGGCACCAACCCCCGGCTCACCGCCTACTCCCTCGAGCGGACCGCATGCGTCGTGGGCGAGAAGCTGCTCCAGAAGAAGGGCTGGCACCTCGGGCAGACGATCACGCTCGCGGGCACGATCTTCCCGGGCGACTGGCCGTTCACGATCCGGGCGGTTTACCGCGCGAAGAAGAAGTCCTTCGGCGACGACGCCATGTTCTTCCACTACGACTACCTGAGCGAGAAGGGCATGGGCGGGCAGAAGCCCGTCGGCACGTACATCCTCGAGCTGTCCGACCCGTCCCGGGCCAGCGCCATCTGCCGCACCGTGGACACGGCGTTCGAGAACGCGGCCCCGGCCACGCTCACCGAGAGCGAACAGGCGTTCCAGGCGGGGTTCGTGAGCATGTACGGCAACGTCCCGTTCGTCCTGCGGGTCATCGGGCTCGCGATCGTGTTCAGCATCCTGCTCATCGCCGCGAACACCATGATGACCTCGGTGCGCGAACGCACGAGCGAGGTTGGAGTATTGAAAACACTCGGCTTCACGGACGGCGCCGTGTTCGCCATGGTCGTGACCGAGGCCGCCATCATCACGCTCGGCGGCGGGCTGCTGGGCGCGCTCGGCGCCAAGTTCGCGGTCCAGGGTCACGCCGTGCTGGGTGGGTTCCTGCCCCCGATGTCCGTGTATTGGGGCACGGTGCTGACCGGGGTGTCGATCGCCGTCGTCATCGGTGCCGTGAGCGGACTGATTCCCGCACTGCAGGCTTCGCGCCTGCGCATCGTGGACGCGCTCCGGCGCGTCGAATAGGGGAGCCCCATGGCCATTCCATTCGCCTACAACCTGCGCAGCGTCACGCAGCGGCCCGTCTCCACCGCGACCACCGCGCTGGGGATCGGGCTCACCGTCGCCATCTTCATCGGCGCCCTCGCGCTGGCGGCCGGCTTCCGCGCCTCGCTCATCTACACGGGCGCGCCGGACAACGCGCTCGTGCTCCGGAAGGGCGCCGACAGCGAGATCTCGAGCGGCCTTCCGCTCGAGAACGTGAACATCCTCAAGGCGAATCCGGCCGTGGCCGTGGGACCCGACGGCCGCCCGCGCGCGAGCGCCGAGATGGTGATCGTCGTGAACAAGCAGCGCCTCGGCCAGAAGGGATCGTCGAACGTCATGCTGCGCGGCGTCGATCCGGCCGCGCCCGACCTGCGCGGCGGCATCACGATGGTGGCCGGCCGCATGTTCACGCCCGGCACGGACGAGGTCATCGTGGCCCGGCGTATCGCCGGGCGGTTCGCGAACTGCAACATCGGCGACAAGCTCCGCTTCGAGCAGCGTGACTTCACCGTGGTCGGGCACTTCACCGCCGCCGGCTCGGCGTTCGAGTCGGAGATCTGGGGCGACGCGAACGTGCTCATGCCGGCGCTGCACCGGACGGGCTACTACCAGACGCTGGTCTTCCGCATGAAGGACCCGTCGCGATACGAGCTCATCAAAAAGGAGCTCGAGGCCGACCCGCGGCTCGGCGTTCAGGTCCGACACGAGCGCGAGTTCTACTCGGCGCAGAGCGAGATGTTCACCCGGATCATCACCGTCGTCGGCACGTTCATCACGGTCATCATGGCCGTGGGCGCGGTGTTCGGCGCCGCGAACACGATGTACGCCTCGATCGGCGCCCGGACGCGCGAGATCGCCATGCTCCTCGTGCTCGGCTTCGGACCGGGCGCGGTCATGCTGTCGTTCGTGGTCGAGTCGGTGATCATCTCGGTGATCGGCGGCCTCGTCGGCTGCGTGCTGGCGCTGCCGATGAACGGCATCACCTCGAGCACCACGAACTTCCAGTCGTTCTCCGAGATGGCGTTCCAGTTCCGGATCACCCCCGCGATCCTCCTCCAGGGGATCGTATTCTCCGCGGTCCTCGGCCTCGTCGGCGGCTTTTTCCCCGCCCTCAAGGCCTCGCGGCAGAGCCTGTCGAGAGCGCTGCGAGCCTGACGTCGCGCAGGCGTGCATCCACCCTGCACCGAGTCCTCGCCCGGTGAGGAGCGCGGTGAGCGCGCCAGACGAACAGCGGCGGCGGACGAGGACGACGGGGCGCCCGCCGCCAACCGCGCGGGGGTGGGCGGGGGACGTGGCTGAGGGGAGTCGCGCGCAGGCCGGAGGCAGGGACTGCCGGAGGCCGTCAAGCGCGCGTCAGGGAGGTCCGGCCATGGATGGCCGGACCGAGCGTTCCCCTCAGCCACGTCCCCCGCCCACCCCCGCGACGCCCGCCAGCGGTTATCGCCATGATTCCGGATTCGCGGGAAAGCATCTAAGGTGTTCCTGATCGAGTACCGCTGCTTTCCCCGAGGAGGCGCAGTGTCCGCCATTCGTGACGTCATCATCCTGGGCTCCGGCCCCGCCGGCTATACCGCCGCGCTCTACACCGCGCGCGCGAACCTGAAGCCGCTGATGTTCACTGGGCTCCAGCCCGGCGGCCAGCTCACCATCACCACCGACGTGGAGAACTACCCCGGGTTCCCGACCGGCATCCAGGGCCCCGAGCTCATGGAGCTCATGCGCGCGCAGGTGGCGCGCTTCGGCACCGAGTTCGTGGACACGCTCGTGGACAAGGTGGATTTCTCGCGCCGCCCGTTCACCGTGTGGGCCGACGGCCAGGCGTACCAGGCGAAGAGCATCATCATCGCGACCGGCGCCTCCGCCCTGCTCCTGAACCTGCCGAGCGAGCAGAAGTTCATGGGCTTCGGCGTGTCGGCCTGCGCCACCTGCGACGGCTTCTTCTTCAAGGGCAAGCGTGTCATCGTCGTCGGCGGCGGCGACACCGCCATGGAGGAGGCCACCTACCTCACGCGCTTCTGCCCCGAGGTCATCGTGGTGCACCGTCGCGACAGCCTGCGCGCCAGCAAGATCATGCAGGAGCGCGCCCGCGAGAACCCGCGCATCCGCTTCATCTGGAACAGCGAGGTCGTCGAGGTGTCCGGCGAGGAGAACAAGCGGGTCACGGCGGTGAAGCTGCGCGACACGGTTACGGGCGCGCTCACCGAGATGGCCATCGACGGGGTGTTCGTGGCGATCGGTCACAAGCCCAACACCGAGTTCCTGAAAGGCCAACTTGCGCTCGATTCCAAGGGCTACGTGCCGGTGAAACCGGGCTCGTCTTACACCAGCGTCGAGGGCGTGTTCGCCGCCGGCGACGTGCACGACGCGGTCTACCGCCAGG
Organism: Candidatus Eiseniibacteriota bacterium; assembly: GCA_036522895.1. GTDB lineage: Bacteria > Eisenbacteria > RBG-16-71-46 > RBG-16-71-46 > RBG-16-71-46 > JAIOPA01. The sequence goes on from DATDEX010000077.1 coordinate 10,118, forward strand.
CGGTCACCGCGGCGGGCAGCGGCTGCATGGCCGCGATCGACTGCGAGCGGTGGCTCGAAGCACAGGCTCACCTTTCCACACCTCGAACCGACGCGCCGGCCTCGACCGCCGGCACCCACTGACGCGCGAGCGCCAACGCAGGACCACGCACCAGCCCATCGCAGGAGACGACGTGGAACGTGAGGTCCTCGAGTTCGACGTGCAGTTCGTGGGCGCCGGTCCGGCCGGCCTCGCGGGCGCGATCCACCTGGCGGACCTGGTGGCGCGGCACAACGCGGCGGCCGCGGCCGCGGGCACGACGCCGCTGCCCGAGCTGAACCTCGCGGTGCTCGAGAAATCCGCCGAGGTCGGCGCCCACGGCATCTCGGGCGCGGTCCTGGACCCGCGCGCGCTCCGCGAGCTCCTCCCGGATTACGCGGCCCAGGGCTGTCCCATCGAGGCCGAGGTCGTGCGCGACGACGTCTATCTCCTGTTCGAGCGCTCCCAGTTCCGGCTGCCGTTCGTGCCGCCCGCGCTCGAGAACCACGGCAACCTCGTCGTGAGCCTGGGCGAGCTGTGCAAGTGGCTCGCCGCGCAGGCCGAGCAGCGCGGCGTGCTGATCGCCACGGAGACGCCGGCGCAGGCGCCGCTGCTCGAGGGCGAGAAGCTGCTGGGCGTGCGCACCGGCGACAAGGGCGTGGACAAGCGCGGGCAGAAGAAGCCCACGTATCAGCCCGGGGCCGATTGCCTCGCCAGGGTGACCGTGCTGTGCGAGGGCCCGCGCGGCACGATCGGCAAGCAGCTCGAGACGGCGCTGGGCCTCACCCGCGGCCGCGACCCGCAGGTGTACGCGACCGGCGTGAAGGAGCTGTGGGAGGTGCCCGCGGGTCGCGCCGAGAAGGGCCGCGTCATCCACACCATGAACTGGCCGCTCCCCTCCCGCACGTTCGGGGGCGGTTTCGTCTACGGGCTCTCCGACTCGCTCTGGTACGTCGGCTTCGTCACCGGTCTCGACGCCGAGGATCCGACGAGCGATCCGCACGGCAACCTGCAGCGCTTCAAGACGCACCCGCTCGTCTCATCGCTCCTCGCGGGCGGCAAGCCGGTGAGCTACGGCGCGAAGGCGATCCCCGAAGGCGGCTGGTTCGCGATGCCGCGTCTCTACGCCGATGGCCTGCTGCTCGCCGGCGACACGGCCGGGTTCCTGAACGGCGGCAGGCTCAAGGGCATCCACCTCGCCCTGAAGAGCGGCATGCTGGCGGCCGAGCAGGTGTTCGAATGCCTGCTCGCCGGCGACTTCTCCGCCGCGAAGCTGGCGGGCTACGAGCGGCGCGTGGCCGAGTCCTGGGCGGGGGCCGAGATGAGGGGCATGCGTAACTTCCACCAGGCGTTCGACGGCGGCCTGTGGACGGCGCTGCCGCGCACGGGCTTCCAGATGTTCATGGGCGGCCTGGACCCGCTCGGCGGGCACCTCGCGGGTCACGCCGGGCACGAGCGCATGCAGAAGCTGCGCGACGTGCACCCGGGCGGGAAGCCCGCGCCGCTCAAGGCCGACGGCAAGCTGACGTTCGACAAGCTCGCCGACGTTTACCTGTCGGGAACCATGCACGACGAGGACCAGCCGGTGCACCTGCTCGTGGCGGACACGACCGTCTGCGCGACCAAGTGCCGCGAGGAGTACGGCAATCCCTGCCAGCACTTCTGCCCGGCCAGCGTCTACGAGATGGTCCCGGATCCCGAGAAGGCCGGCGCGCTCAAGCTGCAGATCAACGCGGCGAACTGCGTGCACTGCAAGACGTGCGACATCGCCGACCCGTACCAGATCATCACCTGGACGACGCCCGAGGGGGGCGGCGGCCCCAACTACAAGCGGCTCTGACGCACGCCCCGGCGGTCGCGGGCGCGAACCGCGACGCTTCGCCGCGCGATCGCCCCGCCCACGGGCCAGCCACCCGGAAAAGCGCGAGGGCGTCCGCTCGCGCGGGCGCCCTCGCCAAGTCGGTGCGGCCGGACTACCGGTAGAGCGCCTTCAGATCGCCCCACGTGCGCGGACGCGCGGCCGTGGAGTTCTGGCAGAGATGGTTCTTCTCGTCCGAGTTGAACTGCTCGAGCACGTCGTTCAAGTTGCTCGTGACGGCGGGCGAGATGAAGCCGGACCCGATCGGCGGGACGACCTGGGCGCCGATCATGGCGTCGGCGGCGGCGATGGCGTTGGTGATGACCGCGCCGGGGATCGCGCCCGCGAGGATGTTGAGCTTGGCCGCGATCAACTGGTGCGCGAGCGAGATCAGGCCGTTGCCCGCGGCGGGCTCGTTGAAGATCAGCAGCAGCTGGGCCTTCGTGTAGATGATGCTGCCGAGCTTGACGGTGCTCACCGGCCAGGCGTCCGGGTGATTCTTCCAGTAGCCCTGCGTGTGCACGCAGTCCAGCTGATCGCTGTGCGCCTTCGTGATGGCGCTCTGCGTCGCGCTGTACGGGCTCGACGGCAGCAGGCTCGAGCCGCCCGTGCTGCTCCCGGGATCGCCGTTGGCCTTGACGCGGAACACGTACTCGGTGCCCGACGCCAATTCCTGGGGCGTCTCCGAAAGGACTCCCGTCTCATCGAAGATGTCGCCGAGCTGCACGATCGCGATCTGGCCCGGAGAGAGGAGGAACGTCTTCGTCCCATCGACGGTATTGAGCGTAGGCGTGCCGAGGAAGATCGCGGAGTTGATGTTCGGGTCGGTCGCATCCGCCGGCCAGCCACCGAGCTGGTCGAACAGCGACCGCGTCATCCACTCGACGGTAAATCCATTCGGAGCGCCACTCGCGCCGGCCGTGACCGAGAGATCGACGATCGAGCAGGCGTTGGAAGCGGCGCTGGCGTCCGGCGGATCGAGCTCGACCGGCGCGGCGAACGCAACGCGGGTCAGCAGGCAAGCGAACGCGAATAGGGCTAGAGTGCGGGCCAGCGGCCGATGCATGAGGGGGGACTCCCGTTGGGATGTCAGGCAGAACGCATCAGGCCCGGGGGTGCCTGTGCAATATGCACATGCCTCATGATAGTGGTGAATGAGAACATGCACAAAGCAAATCGCGCGGCCTGCACGAATTCTTTCAGGAAGCCGGGAAGGAGTGGCCCAAGATGAAGCGGCATAGCGTCTTATCGGATATCCGCCTGCTCGTGGCGAGCCTCGCGCTCCTCACCGCACCGGCGTGCGCCGTGGATGGGGGCGGCGGCGCCGGCCAGCAGGCGCCCCCGCCGCCGGCGCGCCCGTCCATGACGGCCGCTCGAATGGGCCTCGCCCCCACCCTGCGCCCGTTCTACGACGAGCTCGAGGAGTATGGCGACTGGGTGCTGGTCGAACCGCACGGCTGGGTGTTCCGCCCGCGCGTCAACACGGTCGCGTGGCGCCCCTACCAGGACGGCCACTGGGAGCCTTCGTACGCGTTCGGCTGGGTGTGGGAGTCCAACGACCCGTTCGGCTGGATCACCGACCACTACGGGTTCTGGTTCAACGACGACTTCCAGGGCTGGGTCTGGCAGCCGTACGGCGCGTGGGCGCCGTCCTGGGTGGCCTGGGTGCAGGTGGGTGGGTTCGTGGGTTGGGCGCCGCTCGGCCCTGACGGCACGGTCAACTACGACAAGGTGCCGGGGGGCGTGTTCACCTACGTCCCCGTGACCGCGCTGGCCCAGCAGAGCGCGGGACTGCACGCGAGCTACGTGAACGAGGTTCCCGACCAGAAGAGCGACCTGCGCCCGATCGATCGCGTCGTGTCGTATCACGGGGTGCATTGGAACGCCGGCCCCGACCTGACCGAGGTGCTCGGGGAGGCGGCCGCGGAGCGGCTGCGGCTCGCCGAGCGGACCGCCCCG
>DATDEX010000078.1:0-9982 GCA_036522895.1 Candidatus Eiseniibacteriota bacterium
GGGCGCCGTGCCCGCCACGATCGGGCTTCTCGACGGCGAGATCCGCGTGGGCCTCGCCCCCGACGAGCTCGAGCGGCTCGCCACGACACCGGACATCCCGAAGGTGAACCTGAGCAACTTCGCCGGCGTCCTGGTGGCGGGCGGCACCGGCTCCACCACGGTCGCGGCCACGATGCTCGCGGCGCAGCGCGCCGGCATCGGGGTGTTCGCGACCGGCGGAATCGGTGGCGTCCACCGCGGCGCCTCCGAGACCGACGACGTGAGCTCCGACCTCGGAGCCCTCGCGCGCTTCCCGGTCGCGGTCGTTTGCTCGGGGGCCAAGTCCATCCTCGACCTCGCCCGCACGGTGGAGCGGCTCGAGACGCTGGGCGTGCCGATCTACGGCTACCGCTGCGACGACTTTCCGGCGTTCTGGCGGCGCTCGAGCGGACTCCGGCTCGACCAGCGGTTCGACGATGTCGCCGCACTCGCCCGGGCGATCCGCGTCCACCACGCACTCGGCACCGGCACCGGCATCGTGGTCGCGAATCCCGTGCCCGAGGCCCACGAGCTGGACGACGAGGTCTACCAGCGCGCCTTGAACGGCGCGCTCGAGATGGTGCGCTCGCAGGGCATCCGCGGCCGCGAGGTGACCCCGTACATCCTCGAGTTCATGCACATGGTGACCGGCGGGGCGGTGGTCGAGTCGAACATCGGGCTGCTCCTCGACAACGCGCGCGTCGCCGGCGAGCTGGCGGTCGCCCTGGCGGGTTAGGCCGGGGGCACCCGCGTCCGGCCGGTCGGACACTCCCCGCCCGGTCCGCCGCGGTTCCCGCAGTCCGTACGCCGCCGCGAGCGCCCGCCGCTCGACCCCGCTCACGGCCCTCCGCCGATCTCGTCCCGAGGAATCCCGCGCTGGTCCCGTGGACATGGAACCTTTTCGCGCCCGGGCCCAGTTTCCATCCCGCGACGGGCAACCCGATCGGGAGCCGTCGCGTAGAGCGGGAAACGCGCGCCGCGCTCGGCGCGCGCTGGCGCGCCGGCCGCGGCGCGCGGTCCGTGCGCCGGCCGTGACCTGGCGCCACCTGTGGCAGGGGCCGATTCGCCCATCGGCCTCCCCGGAGTGCCCCTCATGCGACTGCTCGCGATTCCCCTGCTGCTTGCCGTGCTCGCGGCCCGCGCGAACGCGGACCTGGTTCCCGTGCGTGCCGTGCGCACCGACCGGCCGATCGTCGTGGACGGCATTCTCGACGAGGAGATCTGGAAGAACGACCAGGCCGTGAGCGCGTTCACGCAGCGCGATCCCGACCAGGGCGTCTCCCCGCGCCAGCGGACCGAGGTGCGGCTCGCGTTCGACGACGACGCGCTCTACGTGGGCGCGCGCATGTTCGACTCCGCGCCCGACTCCGTGGTCGCCCGCCTCTCGCGGCGCGACAACGAGGTTCCGGCCGACGAGTTCGCCATCATGCTCGACCCGTTCCACGACAAGCGCACCGGCTACTACTTCATCGTGAACGCGGCGGGGACGCTCATGGATGGCGTGCTCATGAACGACAGCTGGGACGACAGCTCTTGGGACGGCGTATGGCAGGCGCGCTCGCGTCGCGACGCACAGGGCTGGACGTGCGAGATGCGGATCCCGTTCTCGCAGCTCCGCTTCCGCGCCGGCGAGCAGCTGGTGTGGGGCGTCAACTTCCAGCGTTCGATCCCGCGCTACAGCGAGCTGGACGCGCTCGTCTACACGCCGCGCGGGCAGTCCGGGTTCGTGTCGCGGTTTCCCGAGATGCACGGGCTCGACGGGCTGAAGACCGGCCGGCGCCTCGAGGTGACCCCGTACGCCACGAACAAGACCGAACACCTGCGCTACGACGGCAGCAGCCTGTCCCGCTACGGCGCGGCCGACCCGTTCCACGGCGACTGGCGGGCCAAGCCGGCCGTGGGCGGAGACCTGCGGACGAGCCTCGGCTCCAAGCTCACGCTCAACGCCACGCTGAATCCCGACTTCGGGCAGGTCGAGATCGATCCCGCGGTCGTCAACCTGTCGGACGTCGAGAGCTTCTTCCAGGAGAAGCGGCCGTTCTTCACCGAGGGCGTGAGCATCTTCCGCTGCGGGAACAACGGGGCGAACGACTACTCGAACTTCAACTGGCCGGAGCCCACGTTCTTCTACTCGCGCCGCATCGGCCGCGGTCCGCAGGGGGGCACGCCGTCCGCGGACTACACCGACGTGCCGTCAGCCACGCACATCCTCGGCGCCGCCAAGCTCACCGGGCAGCTGGCGCCCGGCTGGAATGTCGGCACCGTGCAGGCGCTCACGAGCCGTGAGCGGGCGACGCTGCGCAACGCGGGCGTCGAATCCAGGTTCGGCGTGGAGCCGATGAGCTATTACGGCGTCATGCGCGCCATGCACGAGATGAACGATCGCCGCCAGGGCCTCGGCCTCATGACGATGACCACGGCGCGTTTCTTCGATGGGCAGGCCGATCCGCTGCGCGACGAGGTGAACGAGGGCTCGCTCGTCGCGGCGATGGACGCGTGGACGTTCCTCGACAAGGACCGCACGTGGGTGATCTCGGGCTACGCCACCGGCTCCACCGTGCGCGGCACCACGACCCGCATCACGGCGCTCCAGCAGAGCTTCCCGCACTACTACCAGCGTCCCGACCGGCCCGGGCTGGGCGTGGATCCCACGGCGACGTCGCTCAGCGGCTGGGGCTCACGCTGGTGGCTCAACAAGCAGCAGGGCAGGATCCTCTTCAACGCCGGGCTGGGAGCCATCTCACCCGGTTTCGACAACAACGACCTCGGATTCCTGAACGGTGCCGACGTGGTGAACACGCACGTGCTCACGGGCTGGCAGTGGAACGATCCCAAGGGCTGGCGCCAGTACGCGAACATCATGGGTGCGGTGACCAGCTCGTGGGACTTCGCCGGCAACAACATCTCCAAGGGCGCGTGGCTGAACGGGAACATCGAGCAGCGCAATCACTGGAGCTGGAACGGCAATACGTTCATTTCGGGCCCGTCGTTCAACGCCCGAAGGACCCGGGGCGGGCCTCTCATGGTCTCCAAGCCGGGCGAGAGCCTGTCGCTCTACTTCGACACGAACGGCCAGCACCCGTGGTTCTGGTCGATCAGCGCGAATGGCAGCACGTCGGAGGACGGTTCCTACGACCGCGAGGTGAACCCGAGCATCAAGTGGCGGCCGATGTCGAACCTGGGCATCCAGGGCGGGCCGGACCTCTACCGGGGACACACGGACTCGCAGTTCATCGAGAACGTGGCGCCCTCGGCCACGACCGGATCGCGCTTCGGGGAGCTGGAGCAGACGCAGCTCTCGATGAACCTGCGGGCGGACTACGCCGCCACCCCGAACCTGAGCGTCCAGTTCTACTTGCAACCGCTCGTCTCGACGCTCCGCTTCCACGACCTGAAGGAGCTGGCCCGGTCGCGGTCCTACGACTTCGTACCGGTCGCGCTCATGAGCGACGGAAGGAAGGTGGAGACGCGAAGCGGCACGTTCAACTCGCTGCGTGGAAACTTCGTCGTCCGCTGGGAGTACCGGCCGGGCTCGAGCGCGTACTTCGTCTGGACCCAGGAGCGGGCGGACGCGGATGGTGCCTCGGACTTCGACGCGAGCCACTCCTACCACGTCGTCTCCCGCGCGCCGGCGAACAACGTGTTCCTCGTCAAAGTGGCGCACCACTTCGATCTCTGACCCGCGGCCGGACACAACCCAGGCCGGACAGAGGTCCCTCTCGCCCTGCAGGCGTCGAGAGGCCTGCGGGAGCCATGGATGGCGGAGCAGGCCGAACGCCGAGTGAGGAGGCCGCAGGATGCGGCCGACGAACGTTCTGCTGGGCGAGAGGGACCTCTGTCCGGCCGCGCGCTGCAGCCGGCGTGCGCTCGGAAGTACGCTAGATCCGCACGCCGGCGACGCGGTCGAGTTGGACTAAGAGCCAGGCCGGGTTCGAGAGCGCCGGCGAGGCCATCCAGCGCTGGTGGGGCTCGTTGCCCATCAGCACGACGTTCGTGTGCTGGTTCCTGGCGCGGTCGAGCTCGGGGTCGGGATCCACGAAGCCGAAACGGACACGGCAGAGCTCGAGGTCGTGGGGCGAGCCGGTGAGGAACGTCCAGCCCGGTCCGGCCCCGTGCATCTGCTGGTAGTGCTTGAGGCGCGCCGGCGTGTCCTGCTCGGGGGCGAGCGAGAACGAGTAGATGAACACGTCGCGGCCGCAGCGAGCCCCGAGGAGCTTCTGGAACTTGACCAGGTTCTCGGTCGTGACCGGGCAGAGGCCGTCTTTACAGTCGGCGTAGAAGAAGTTGATGAGGACGGTCTTGCCCTTCAAGAGATCGTCGTAGAGCCGGACCGGCCGGCCGTCCTGCGTGCGCAGCACGACGTTCGGGAAGTACTCCGCGTGGTAGCCCGTGGCCGGCCGGATCCGCCGCGGCACGTCGCGCTCGTGCAGGTACGAGAACACCGGCGTCGCGGTCGCGGCGAGCGGGACGAGCGAGAGGAGCCACAGCCACTGCCGCCTCGTCACGGGACGATCTTCCACATGAACATCATGGCGTGGTCCTCGTGGACGACGTTGTGGCAGTGGGTCGGGTAGCGGCCGAGGAAGTTCCGGAAGCGCCGGAACGTCTTCACCGACTCGCCGTGCCCGAGCCACACCACGTCGCCGCGCGAGATCTCGTCGATCGGGGGCGGCGCCCCATTGCGCGACAGGATCTGCTCCTCCTCGAAGTGGGTGTGCACCGGGTGCATCCAGCCGCCCGAGTTGTTGACGAACTGCCAGATCTCGGCCGTCCCCTGTCGCGGGCTCGCCACGATGACCTCCGGATCGAACTGCCTGCCGTTTACGCTCCAGCCGCCGTTGTTGCGATCGAAGACGAACGTGCGCGTCGTGACGGCCTCGCGGGGATCCGCGGGCGGCAGGTCGAGGAAGCGGTTTGGGATCTGGCTCGGGTCGCCCTTCGTGTCGATCGTTCCGTCGATGATGAGCTTGAGCACCGGCGTTCCCTGCGCGAGCGGCAGGATCTTCCCCGTGGGTCCGCGGCCGTCGGTCTGCTCCTGGCAGTTCACCAGGAACAGCTCGGCCCCGTCGGCGAGCCGGCTGAAGTCGAAGACGAGGTCGACGCGACTCGCGACCGCCATCCGCACGTTCGCGACCGTGATCGGCCGGGGGAGGAAGTTCCCGTCGTGGGTGCACTGCACGAACTTCTGCCCGTTCGAGAGGAAGAAGTTGTAGAAGCGCGAGGTGCCGATGTTGAGCAGGCGGAAACGGTACTTGCGCCGGGCGACGCGCAGGAAGGGCTGGATCTTGCCGTTCACCGTGAACTTGTCACCGATGATGCCGTCCAGGTTGAAGAGGTCGAAGACCGCCCGGCCGCGGGCGTCGAACACGCGATCGTGGAACACCAGCGGCACGTCGAACGCGCCGCTCGGGAGCCGCCACGCGGTCGGGCTCGGATCGTTCTCGTCGCCGGTGTCGAGCTCGTTGAACAACGAGTAGAGACCCATGTTGCCGCGATAGACGTTCTGGGCGGTGAACTCGAGGCAGTGGTCGTGGTACCAGAGCGAGGACAGCGTCTCGCGAATGTCCCCGCGCGGGTTCTTCACGTCCGGGTCGAACCCCGCGCAGGCGTTCGGGTAGAGGTTGTCCTTGAAGAGCCCGGTCGGGAACGTGTCGAGCGGGTTCCCGTCGCTCTCCGACGGCGTGTGACCGTTGTGGAGGTGCGTCGACGGCGTCGGCCGGCCGTAGCCCTGGTGCTCCGCGACCGTGGGGAGCAGGTTGCGATTGCGAATGATCACCGGCGTGCCGTAACGGGCGTGGATCCACGGCCCCGGGAAGAGGCCGTTGAAGAGCCAGCACTCGTCGAGCGGCAGCTCGCGATGCCAGCTCACCTGCGTGACCCGGTTCTCGTTCACGTACACGTCGCAGTTGTCCGCGTCGAAGAACTGGTCCCACGACTGGTGGTCGGCGCGCGCGGCCTCGCCCTGGCCGGTGTTCGCCTGCCGCGTCGGCAGCGGGGAGAGGTCGGGCACGCGGAGCGGCCGGGCGACGGGCGGGATGGGCAACGGCTCGACCCACGGCGTCGTGGGCGGGCTCGCCACGCCGTCCGCGCCGGCGGCGCGCGAGCTCAAGCCCAGCTTCGTCACGAGAAAGCCCGAGGCCGTGAGCAGCCCGAGCTTGAAGAGATCGCGCCGCGTGAGCTTCGCCTCGATGAGCTCGAGGCGATTCGAGCGCGCGGTCTCCGCGAGGCGCCGTTTCCAGCCGGCCCGCCTCATCGGAGCACCACCAGCTTGAGCCTCGACTCGCGACCGTCCGTGCGGGTGACGAGGAAGTAGACGCCGTCCGGCACCGCCCGGCCGCCGTCGTCACGCCCGTCCCACGCCGCGATCGCCCGCCCCGCGGCCGGCGCGCCCGCGTGGAGCGTGCGCACATGGCGCCCGGCGAGATCGATGAGCGCCAGCTCTCCCGCACCGGCGCCCGGAGGGAGCGCGAACGAGACGCGGAGCGCCCCGCCGCGATACGGGAGCGGCCAGGCGCTGAGCGTCGGCTCGACGCCCGCGGCGTTCGCGTCCGGACGCCCTTCGAACTGGACGCCCGCCGACACCACGTGGAACGAGCCGCGGCCGAGCCCCGCGTACCCGATCACGGGCCGGCCGGCGCGGTCGAGCGCGAGCGAGCTGTTCCCGGCCGCGCGGTCGCGGGCGTCCACGCGCTCGAGGAGCCACACGCCCGACCGGCGGGTGGCGTAGCGGAGCGTGCGCCGGCCGGCATCCAGGTAGCTGATGTGGGGCTCGCCCCGCGCGTCGAGCGAGAGCGAGGCGTAGGCACCCACGTCCCCGCTGGCATCCACGGTCTCCACGCTCCAGTGGCCGTTCCACTCGGACGCGAAGCGGAGCGCACCGTCCTGGAGGTCGTAGTAGGCGACGGACGCGTTTCCCGCCGCGTCGAGCTTGAGCGACGTGTGCTCGCCGACCTCGCCGTGCGCGTCGACCACCTCGGCGAGCCAGGCGCCGTCCCGCCGCACCGCGACCTTCAAGTCCGCGTTCGTCACGTCCTGGTAGCTGATGTGCGGCCGACCCTGGCCGTCGATCGCGAGCGACGAATAGAGCCCGACGTTGGGAATGTCCTCGGCGGGCGGCGGGGTCTTCCCCCCGTTCGCCGCGCGCGCGAGCTCGTCCCGCATCGCCGCCGCATTCCCGGCACCATCCACGGTCTCGATCGCCCAGACGCCGTTCGACCGGGTGGCGAAACGGAGGCAGAGGTCGCGCGCGTCGTAGTAGCTGATGGCGGGATTGTCGTGCGGGTCGAACGCGAGCGAGCAGTAGTGGCCGATCCCCTCCGGCGCGGCCTCCACGGTCTCTGCGCTCCAGGTCCCGCCCGCGCGGCTCGCGAACTTGATCGCGCCGTGCGTCACGTCGTAGTAGGCGAGCCCCTCGCGACCGCGCGAGTCGAGCGCGAGCGAGGCGTACCAGCCCACGGTCCCGGCTCCATCCACGAGCTCGGTCCGCCAGCCCGCCGGGGTCTGGAGCGCGGCCCGGAGCACGCCGCGCGAGGCATCGAACCAGGCCACGTGCACGCGGTCATGAACGTCGAGCACGAGCGAGGTGTAATCGCTCCGGCCCTCGAGCGAGGCGGCCGGCTGGTCCACGAACCCGGTCGGGCGCGTCTGGGAGGTCGCATCGAGCGCGGGTCCCACGCCGAGCGCGAGGACCGCGAGTGAGGTCGTGGCGAGCAAGCGAAGAGAACGCATCCCCTGCCTTTCCCCGCCCTCCCTGACGGATCCCGAAACCGCGGAGAAGTCGCGGCGATAGGTTGCCGCGGGGCCGCGGCGGACGCGCCGCATGCACGGGTCGGCCCGGGCTCGCGGTGCTCCGCACGGCGCGGGAACACCGGTGAATCGCCCCGCACTCGAAACCTAGAGCACGCGACGCGCGCCAAACGTACGAAAAACGCGGTAGCATTGCGGCGGCACCGCGTCCCGGCTCCCGCGCGCCAAACGCCTGGATCCGGAAAGCGCATCGCGACGGGCTTTCGTTCGACGCCGCCTTACTCGCGTTGAGCCAGCCCGCCGCGGCTATCGGCCCCCGCGCATCACGTCGAGCACGCCCGGCTCGGTGCCGGTGCGGGTGCGCTCGCCGGCCTCGCCGTCCGGCACGCTGTCGCCCTCGCCCGGGGCGAGGAACAGGTTCTTCTCGAGCCCCAGCTGGCGGTCGTAGAGGTCGCGGTAGCGCCCGCCCAGCGCGTAGAGCGTTTCGTGCGTGCCGCGCTCGACGATGCGGCCTTCTTCGACCACGAGGATCTGGTCGGCGCGGCGGATGGTCGAGAGCCGGTGCGCGATCACGAACGTCGTCCGCCCCTGCATCAAGTGCTGGAGCCCGGCCTGGATGTGGGCCTCGCTCTCGGAGTCGAGGCTCGACGTGGCTTCGTCGAGGATCAGGATGCGCGGGTCGGCGAGGATCGCGCGCGCGATGCTCACGCGCTGGCGCTGGCCGCCCGAGAGCTTGACGCCGCGCTCGCCGACCACGGTGTCGAGCCCGCCGGGGAAGCGATCGGCGAACTCGTCCACGCGCGCGATCCGGCACGCCTCGCGCACCTGCGCGTCGGTGGCGAGCGGGCGCGAGAACGCGACGTTCTCGCGGATCGTGCCCGCGAAGAGGAAGCTGTCCTGGAGCACGACGCCCAACTGGGTGCGGAACGCATCCAGCCGGACCGTGGAGAGGTCCGTCCCATCCACCGTCACCGTGCCCGAGCCCGGGGTGTGGAACGCGCTGATGAGGCCGATGATCGTGCTCTTTCCCGAGCCGCTCGAGCCCACGAGCGCGGTGACCGTCCCCGCGGGCGAGACGAAAGACACGTCCTTCAACACCGGCTTGTCGGCCTCGTATGCGAAGTCCACGCCGTCGAACCCGATGTCGCCCCGCACCGGGCCCAGCGCCTCGGTGCGGCGCGGGTCGTCGTCCTCGGCGCGATTGTCGAGCACCTCGCGCGTGCGCTCGAGCCCGGCCAGCGCCTCGGTGAGCTGCGTGCCGATCGCGACGATCTGGAAGATGGGCGCGATCAGGAAGCCGAGGAACATGGTGTAGGTGAAGTAGCCGCCGAGCGTGAGCGTGCCGGCCAGGATGTGGCTCGCGCCCACGTACATGATGATCGCGCCGACAATGCCGAGCAGCAGCGAGCTCGAGAGCTGCATGACGCTCTGCGCGGTGAGCGTGGCGAGCACGTTGTCGAGCAGGCGCTTGACGCCGGCGGCGAACACCTGCTGCTCGCGCTCCTCGGCGTGGTAGCCCTTCACGGTGCGCACGGCGCCGAGCGACTCCGTGAGCCGGCCGGTCACGTCCGCGTTGATCTTGCCGCGTTCTCGAAAGATCGGGCGCATCGTGGTGAACGCGCGGTTCAACACCACTGCGAACCCGATCAAGACGGTGGCGGTGATGAGCGTCATGGTGGCGTTGATGCGCAGGAGCACGACGAGCGAGATCAGCGCGGTGATGATCCCGCCCACGAACTCCACGAGGCCGGTGCCGATCAGGTTCCGCACGCCCTCGACGTCGCTCATGATGCGCGAGACCAGCGCGCCCGTGCGGTTCGCGTCGTAGAAGGAAACGGGCAGCCGCGAGATGTGCGCCTGCACGTTCCGGCGCATCTCGGCGATCAGCCGCTGCGCCTCCTTGGAGAGGAGCTGGGTGAGCGTGAACGAGGTGGCGCCCTGGACGAGCGTCGCGCTCACGACGATGGCCACGAGCGGCAGCAGCAGCTCGATCTTGCGCTTGCCGATGACGTCGTCGATCAGCCACTTGGTCGAGGCCGGGAGCACGAGCCCGGTGACGCGATTGACCGCCATGAGCACGAAGCCGAGCGCGAGCATGGCTCGCCGCGGCGCGATGAGCGTGCGGATCATCGGCCACACGGCGCGGAGCGAGGTTCGGGTCTTGGGCTCGGCCGCGGCCCGGCCCGCGCCGGCGGGGGGCGCGGCGGGCGGCGTGACC
>DATDEX010000079.1:0-2659 GCA_036522895.1 Candidatus Eiseniibacteriota bacterium
ATCACGGCCGCGCCCGCGAGGCCGGTGAGGGCGCGAACGCCCTCGCCGCCCGTGGTGCCACCGAAGAGGAGGAACACGGCGATGAGCGGGAACATGCACGCCGCGGCGTGCCAGCGACCGGCCTCCTCGGGCCGCTCGCGCGCGAGCTCCCAGGACAGGCGCGACAGGCTCGCGAGCAGCATGAACGCCACGATGCTGGTCCCAAAGTAGAACGGCTCGTCGAGGTTCGCGAGCGAGGAGACCCCGAGCCCCGCGCCGCCCGCGAGGAGCGCGAGCGTCGAGGCGGCGGCGCCCGTGAGCGCGGTCGCGCGCCAGAGTGCCCGCGCATCGCGCTCGCGCGCGCGCCCGACGCAGAGGAGCGTCAGGAGGACGAGCGTCTTCGCGAGCCCGAACCGGCTCGCCCAGTGGAGGTCCACCGCCCGGCCCGTCGCCCGGAGCGCGCCCATCCCCAGCGTCGCGGAGCCGATCACGTACGCGGAGAGCGCGAGCAGCACCACCGCGAGCGCGGGCCAGATCGCGTCCGGGGCGCGCGGCTCGCGCCGGAGCCGCGCCCCGAGCGCGTAGAAGCAGAGCCCCGCGGCGGAGATCTGATGGAGCCAGAGAAGCGGCTCCCGCGCGACTCCCATCCGCACGACGTGCAACACGGCGAGCACCAGCCCCGACGCGATCCGGCCGTCGAGCGGGGTCCTCCACTCGGTTCGCTTCGCGCGTCCCCGGCCGAGCAGCGCCCACGCCAGGCACCCGAGCGCGGCGAAGTCCAGCCAGAGCACCCCCATGGCGCCGCTTCGCGGCATGAGTGGCCAGCACGCGTCGAGCACGACGGCCGCGGCGGCGGCGAGCGCGGGCCAGCACCAGAGTCCGCGGCCGATCGGGGCGGCTCGGTCCACCAGGGCGGCGGGCTGCGTCTCGAACGACACCATCGAAGGCCTCGGAGAGGAGGGGTGATGGGGAGGAGGGGTGATGGGGAGGAGGTGTGATGTGGAGGAGGCGTGATGTGGAGGAGGCGTGACGCCGAGGAGGCGTTACCCGGAAGAGGCGTGACGCGGAGGAGGTTGCCCCAGCTTGAGTTTCGGCCCCGGACGAGCCCCGCTTCACCCCGCCCTCTCGGCCTCCCGCCCGCCCGCCCCAGCGCCCCCGAGAACGCCCTCTCAGGCCGGGCGGAGCGCGGCCCGGATCGCGGCCGCGGCGAGTGCCCCGTGCCCGGCCGCCACGGGCACGCCCGCGAGCATGGGGTGGACGACGTCGCCCGCGGCCCAGACCCCCGGCGCCGAGGTGGCGAAGCGCTCGTCCACCCGGAGGTAGCCCTGCGCGTCGTGCGCGAGCCGGTCGCGGCACCACTCCGTGTTGGGCTCCACCCCCACCTTGACGACGACGCCCTCGCAGGCGAGCTCGCGCTCGCCGGCCGCGTCCCGTAGTCGCACCGCGCGCACGCGCGCGTCGCCGAGCACGGCCACGACCTGCGCGTGCTCGAGCACTCGCGCGCGCCGCTCGCGGGCGAGCGCTTCGCGGAACTCCGGCCGCGCGCGCACGGTCCCGCGCGCGACCAGCGTCACATCGGAGCCCGCCGTGACGAGCAGCAGCGCGTTCTCGAACGCCGCGTCCCCGCCCCCCACCACCACGATGGCGCGGCCAGCGAGCGCGGCGCGGTCGCGGGTCGCGGAAGTGGAGACGCCGCGACCCTCGAGCTCGCGCTCCCCCGGCACGCCGAGCCGGCGCCGGCGTGCGCCGCTCGCGATGAGCAGCGCGCGGGCGGCGATGCGCGACCGGTCGGAGAGCAGAAGGCCGGGTTCCTCCCCGGGCTCGAGCGCATCCGCGCGCACGCCGTAGCGCACGGGGAGCCCCGATTCGGCGAGCTGGCGGGCGTACGCGGCGGCGATGGCGCGGCCGTCGCCTTCGAGGAGCCCCGGGATCTCCCGCGGGTGGAAGTGCACCCAGAGGAGCTGGCCGCCCGGCTCGGGACCCGCCTCGAGCAGCTCGACGTCGAGGTGGAGCGAGCGCGCCCAGAGCGCCGCCGAGACGCCCGCCGGGCCCGCGCCCACGATGACGAGCTCGCGCGTCATCCTGCGTCCCCGCCCAGGGCCAGCGCGACCTCCCAGAACGTCTTGGGCGGCGGGATCGGGAAGCCGTGGCGCCCGGCCAGGCGCGCGAGGCAGGCGAGCCGCTCGGGACCGAACTCGGCCGAGGCGTTGCCCGCGGCGCGCAACCGGACTTCCGCGGTCACGCCGGGCACACGCCGCACGCCCGAGACGGCTGCCGCGCGGAGCACGAAGTCCCAGTCCTCGCTGTAGCGAAAGCTCGCGTCGAACCCGCCGAGCTCCTCGAACAACGCGCGCCGCACCCCCCAGGTGCTGGGCGGGAGGTAATCGTCCGAGCGCATGAGCGCGTCGTCCCAGTCGCGCGCCAGCACCCGGCGCGCGAGCGGCGTGCGCGTGCCGCGCGCGTCCACCTCCTCGCAGACCACCTCGCAATCACGCCAGGCGAAGCCGACCGTGTCGTCCACGAACGCGCCCGCGAGCCCCGCGACGTGACCCGGCCGCCAGAGATCGTCGTCGTCCAGGAACGCGAGCACGTCGCCGCGCGCGCCGGCGGCGGCGGCGTTCCGCGCCGCGCCCGGCTGTCCGCAGGCGAGGGGCAGCACGGTCAGCTCGACGAGAGGGAC
>DATDEX010000080.1:0-2433 GCA_036522895.1 Candidatus Eiseniibacteriota bacterium
CCGCACCGCCCGCCGCGCCGCCCAGACCCGCCCCGCCGGAGAAGCCCGCCGCCAGAGCCGCGGACAGCGCTCGCCGTCCGTGAAGCGACCGGTTGTCTGGGTCGCCATGCTCGGCCCCGCGGGCCTGAGCCCGATTGCGCCCGCCACCGCGGGGAGCGCGCTCGTCACCGCGATCGCCTGGTTCGCGCCGGTGCCCTCGCTCCCCGTATTCTTCGCCTGCCTGGTCGCCAGCACTGCGTTCGCCGTCTGGGTCGCGGGCGAGGCGGAGAAGGATCTCGGGCACGATGCGGGCCCGATCGTGATCGACGAGGCCGTGGGCCAGACGCTCGCGCTCTTTTTAGTGCCGCACCGGCTCGGCGCGTTCGTCGCCGCGTTCTTCCTGTTCCGGCTCTTCGACATCTGGAAGCCGCTCGGCGCGCGCGAGGCGCAGGCGTTGCCCGGCGGCTTCGGCATCGTGGCCGACGACGCGATCGCCGGCGTGACCACGCTGCTCGCCATGCAGGGGCTGCTCTGGGCGCAGGCCCGCCTCGGCTGGGCGCTGCTCTGACGACCTGAAATGAGCATCTTCCACTTCGATTACAAAGACGCCCCGAAGGGGCTCAAGGCCACCCGCGGCGACTTCGCGCGCATCGGGCGGCTGCTGCTGCCCGCGTGGCGGCCCTCGTCGCTGATTCTCGCCTGCATCGCGACGAGTGCCGCGCTCGGGCTCCTGCCGCCGCTCCTCGTCCGCGAGCTGGTCGACCGCGCATTGCCGTCGCACGACGGGACGAGGCTCAACTGGCTCGTCGCCGGGATGATCGGTGCGCCGCTCCTCGCCGGGCTGATCGGGGTGTGGCAGAACTACCTCGTGACCGCGGTCGGGCAGGGGGTGATGTTCGACCTCCGCTGCCGGATGTACGACCGGCTGATCCGGCAGTCGCTCCGCTTCTTCACGAACACCCGTTCGGGCGAGATCCTGTCGCGGCTCCAGAACGACGTGGGCGGCGTGCAGGGCGTGGTCACCGGCACGATGGTCGCGCTCACCACCCACTCCGTCGTCGTGCTGAGCACGCTGGTGGTGATCTTCCGCATGGACTGGCGGCTCTCGCTCGTCGCGGTCGGCGTGCTGCCGCTCTTCATCCTGCCCACGCGCAGCGTGGGGAAGCTCCGCGGGCGGATCGCCAAGGAGACGCAGGAGCGGCTCGCCGAGCTGACCTCGTACATCCAGGAGACGCTCTCGATCTCGGGATTCCTGCTCGCGCGGCTCTTCGGCGCGCAGGATCACGAGCGCGCCCGCTTCGCCGGGAAGGCGGGGGCGGTGCGGGACCTGCAAGTGCGCCAGAGCATGGCCGGGCGCTGGTTCCTCATGTGGCTCATGCTCTTCGGCAGCGTCGGCCCGGCGCTCATCTACCTGGTGGGCGGGCACGAGATCATCGCCCGCGCGCTCACGCTCGGCACCATGCTCGCGTTCATCGCCTACCTGGGCCGGCTCTACATGCCGGTCTCGGCGCTCGTCAACGTGCACGTCGACATCATGAGCGCGGTGTCGCTCTTCCGGCGCATCTTCGAGTATATGGATTTGCCCGTCGAGATCGACGAGCCCGTCGAGCCCGTGCGGCTCGAACACCCGCGCGGCGAGCTGCGCTTCGAGCGGGTGGCGATGGCCTACGATCCCGCCTCGCCCACGCTCGCGGACATCTCGTTCGAGGCGCACCCGGGGCAGATGGTGGCGCTCGTGGGCCCGAGCGGCGCGGGGAAGACCACGCTCACCTATCTCGCCTCGCGGCTCTACGACCCGGGCGGCGGCCGGATCACGTTCGACGGCGTCGACCTGCGCCAGCTCTCGCTCGTGGACCTCTCGCGCTGGATGGCGATGGTCACCCAGGAGACGACGCTGTTCAACGCGACGCTCGAGGAGAACCTCCGCTACGCGAAGCAGGACGCGACGCGCGCCGAGCTCGAGCGCGCCTGCCGGCTCGCGCAGATGCACGACGTCATCGCGGCGCTGCCCGAAGGCTACGCCACCATGGTGGGCGAGCGCGGCTACAAGTTCTCGGGCGGCGAGAAGCAGCGGCTCGCGATCGCCCGGGTCGTGCTCCGCGATCCGCGGCTCCTGATCCTCGACGAGGCCACGTCGTCGCTCGACTCGCGCTCGGAGGCGCTGATCCAGGCGGCGCTCGAGCCGCTCCTCCAGGGCCGCACGAGCCTCGTGATCGCGCACCGGCTCTCGACGATCCTGCGCGCGGACCTGATCCTCGTGCTCGATCGCGGCCGGATCGTGGAGCGCGGCACGCACGCCGAGCTGCTGGCGCACGGCGGGCTCTACGCGAAGCTCTACGAAGAGCAGTTCCGCGCGGCGGAGGAAGCGCCGGTCGCGCCCGGCGCGGCGGCGGGTGCCGCGGGCGACTGACGCGCCGGTGAGTCGCGCGGGGAGCCGCGGCGCCGTCCGGTCGG
>DATDEX010000081.1:0-21715 GCA_036522895.1 Candidatus Eiseniibacteriota bacterium
CCCGCGCCCCCGCGTGCAGCCGCCCGCGAGCATCGCCGAGGGCAACACGCTCACGCTCGAGTCCTCCGGGCACGCCGTGCTGGGCGACACGCTCCGCTGCGCGATCGCCCTGCGCGGCACGGGCGTCGTGAAGGGGCTCTCCGTGCGGCTCGCGTGGGATGCCTCCAAGGTCCGGCCGCTCGGCCTCGAGCCCGGCGCGGTCGCGGCCAAGGCCGGCGGCGTGGTGCTCTCGCCGCACCCGGGGACCGTCGACGCGGCATTCCTCGGCGCTCCGGGATTCAGCGGCGAGGGCGTCGTGGCCACGGTCACGTTCGCCACGCTGGCCGCCGGCGACCCCGGCATTCGGGTCGTCTCGGTCGACGCGCGCGATACCGGGAACCGGAAGCTCATCCTGCCGGTCGCGGTCTCCGCGCCGGTGGTCGTGCTGCCGCGACTCACCCAGATCGCGCCGGCGGCCCCCAACCCGTTCCGGCAGAGCACGCGGCTCGCGTTCGACCTCGCGGAGCCCGCCCGGGTCGAGCTCTCGCTCTTCTCGGTCGACGGCCGCCGGGTCCGCACGCTCGTCAACGCCGCGCGCGAGCCGGGGCCCTACAGCGTCGTCTGGGACGGACGGGACGACGGCGGTCGCCCTGTGGCCGCGGGCGTTTACTACGTGCGCTTCATCGCCGGCTCGAAGCGCACCACGCGGCCCATCGTCTACCTGCGCTGAGGTCGAGCCGCCCGGGCGCAGCGAATCCGCCGCGCCCGGCGTTTCGGTGTATCACCGCGAGCTCCCCGGCGCCCTGACCCGAGGAGCCGCGGCATCCGCGGCCCCGCTGGCCGGGCCGTGGAGAAGCGCGTGCCGCGTCGATCCGATTTCGGCGACAAGTACGGGGCGAAGTGGACGGCAGCAGGCGTCGGCATCGCGGTGGCCGCGCTGCTGGCGGCTGGCCTGTGGGCGTTCGTTCCCGCCGCACCGCGCCCCGCTCGCCCACCGGCGCTCGAAGTTCGGGGCGATCGACTCCTGGTCGACGGGTCGCCGGCTGGGATTCGCGGCGTGTTCTACAACCCCTGGCTTTCCACGCCAGGCCCGGATGGGCAGGTTCCGAGCTTCCGCCACGACATCGTGGAACAGGATCTCGACGACATCTCGAACATCGGGGCCAACGCGATCGAGCTCTTCGAGGCCCCCGCGTCGGTCGTGGTCGATGCCGCCCGCCACGACCTCGTGACGCTCTACGGGTTCGACATCGACTGGAGCGACACGAGCCGGGCCGCGTTCGAACGGGGGGCCGACGCCATAGTCTCCAGCGTGCGCGCGCTGGGCGGGCACGCGGGCATCGCAATGTGGCTCCTCGGCCGCGACGTCCCCGCGCGCGCGGTCGGCGCGCTCGGGCGCTTGGAGGTCGAGCACCGGCTGAACCTCCTCGCCTCGCGCGTCAAGGCGATCGACCCCGCGCGCCCGGTGGCGCATGCGAGCGGACCTGCGACCGCGGAGCTCGAGCTGAGCGGCTTCGACATCGCCTGCTTCGATCTCGCGGCTCCGTCGGAAGCCGGGGCACCCGCCCCGCCGGACGCCGGGCGGTATGTGCGCGAAGTGATCGCTCCCCGCGCGCACGGGCGGCCGCTGCTCTTTGCCGGACTCTGCAGTCGCGGGGCCGGCGGCGAGGCCGAGCAGGCGAGTGAACTCGCGGGTGTCTGGGGAGAGATCGCGCGCCTCACTGCGGGCGGTGTCATCTTCGAATGGGCGGACGGCGCCTGGACGGGGCCGGCGCATGCGGAGCCTGGCCTCGCGGGGCCCGGGGGCATGCTGGCGCGGCGCGACCTTGCGGGGCCTGCCGCTGCCACCGCGGGTTCCGGGCTCGTGCGGGCGGACCGCCAACCGAAGCCTGCACTCGCCGCCGTGCGCAGGATGTGGCGTGCGGAGATGCGAGCAACGAACGCGTGGCTCGCGCTCGGCGGGCTCTCCCTCCTCGCGCTCATGCTCTTCGGAAGCCGCCGGCGACGCCTGCCGTCGCGGATCGCCCTGGCGCTCTTCTGCACGCTCAACTGGGCGAGTCTCGGCCCGTGTCATCCGGCGGGCGCCGCGATGGGGAGCGGCGGAGCGGGGTCCGCGGGCGAACGCGCAGCGCCGTAGCTGCCTCGGCGATGTGTTCGCGCGCGGGACCCCAAGGCCCCGCCAGCCTCAGAAGCTGCCCCCCATGGTCAGCCCCGGCCAGACGTGAAAGACGGTGTCGTCGCCCCGCCGTTGGAAGGCCGTGATCATCGGGCGCACGAAGAACCCGTTCATGGACTGGAACTGATATCCGACGGTCCCCTGGAGGAGGAACGCGGGATCGTTGCCGAAGATCGGCGGGATCTCACCGCCCCCGAGCGAGAGATAGAGACTGTGCGCGTTTCCCGTGACGTGCGAAACGTAGAGGCTGCCCCCCAGCCCGAAGCTGCCCCCCACGCCGATGTCCTGCGTGACCATGCGCTCGTAGTTGAGCGTGAGCATCCCGCGGCCCAGCAGCTCGCTCCCGATGAGATTCGGGTGAGCCCCCCGCACGCCAGCGTCCGCGACGCTGAGCGGGGCGAGAAGCGCCAACGCGACCGCGAGTAGGAGTGCCGGACGGGTGATGGCTCGTCGCGCAATGTCGCGGAGGCTCGAGGGTTGTGTCGAAAGCACGGGCGGGTGCGTGGAATTCAGCGCGGCCATCGCGACCTTTCGGGTTGACCGCCGGTCCTCGACCCGCGGCGCGGTGTGGGAGGCGCCGGAGACGGCGAAGTTCGCACGTCGCGCGGCGGGTCCGGATTGGCGAGCCAATCCTGGGCCGGGAGGATGCGCGCCGGCGGTGAGAAATGGTACTCATTTCCGAGGGCGGCGCGGGATTACGGAGGAACCTCGTGCCGACGCCCACTCCGCCGGGCGAAAAACTGATTTGGACGAGGGTGACGCGGCGCTCCTTTGACGCTCTTCCGCTCGCGTTGCTAGCTTGGCTCCCCCCTCCCGTGCCGGAGTGGCGGAACTGGCAGACGCGCCGGACTCAAAATCCGGAGTTGGGCAACCAGCGTGCGGGTTCGACCCCCGCCTCCGGCACCATTACCGCAACGAGTTCCGGCGCACATCCCCTCGCTCCCGCGCCCTCGGCAAGGGCAATCGTAGCGTGAATCGTGCGTGTCCTTGCTTTGCACTCGGCCACGTCGACCCTCAGCCGGTCCACCAGGTCTGGCGGACCGCGCTCGCGGGCTACCTGAGGATGGCGTCCCCCGCTGCATGAGCTCTGGGGGGCAGGTCACGGCCTCCTAGGCAGCCTGGGGGCGAGCGCGTGTGGCTGGGGCCACCTGCACACCCCTGACCGCCGGCTCCAGACTGCTCGCGCCCACCCGACGACGCCTGGGTGGGACGGGGACGGTCAGTGAACGATCGTCAGCTTCTCCGCTCGAACAAGCGGATCATCCCTTCCGCGCAGGCGCAGGAAGTAGACGCCGCGCGCAACCGGCCGGCCCGCATCGTCGCGCTCGTCCCACCGCGCCGTGTGCGTGCCCGCCGGGAAGACACGTTCGACGAGATGGCGGACGACTCGCCCCGTGATGTCGTAGATCTCCAGCGTCACGCGCGAAGCATGGGGCAGGCCGAACTCGATGCTCGCGAATCCAGACGGGCTCGGATTCCCGAGCGTCCGCAGGAAGCCCCGCGCCACCCCCGGTCCGCCCGTGTGGGGCACGTCGAGCAGGTCGCTGGGCGCCCCCGTCAACGCGCACAGGGAGCCGAACATGTTCGCGAGCTCCAAGTCCTCGTGAATGAGCCGCCCCTGGCTCGACTCGCAGTAGCGATCGAGCTCGTCCTGGATGCCGTACCCGGTGACGAACGTGGACCAGTTCCGCGCCGGCACCGGATCCTTGCGGATCGCGGCGGTGTAGGGGCCGAGGAAGGCGGGCGGGAACGTTTGGTACGACTCCGCCTCCCCGATCTCCGCGCCCGAGCCTGGCGCGGGCGCGAGCACGTCGGCCGCGCCGAAGTAGGACAGGCCGAACTGGCCCTCGGAACCCGTGGACAACGCCGACGTGTTGAGGTCGATGCATTGCTCGGTCACGTTCACGAGGTCGAAGTAATGCGCCTGAACGATCTGCGCCCCGAACGTCGTCTGCACGAACGTCTGACCCCCAGGATGGTACAAGTTGTACTCGCCGCTCACGAAGTCCGCACCGTGCGCGAGCAGTCCACGCGGCTGCACGGTTCCCGCCGGCTGCGAAACGAAATCCGACAGCATGGCCTCGTCGTCCTCGCTGTTCCCGATCCGGCGGCCGAGCACCCCCTGCCCCAACGTTCCCGAGAGCAACGCGATCGTGCGGTAGTAGGTTCGGAGCATGAGCCGCGTGGGTCCGATGCGGCTCGACTTGCCGGTGGCGAACCCGAGGCCGCTCGTGTTCGCCAGGCGATTGCCGATACCGCCCGCGCGTTCGTAGACGTCCTCGCCCCCACGGACGGAATACAGATCCCACGCCGAACCGGGCTGCTGGTTTTGCAACCGAGGCAATGTGGGCATCTGGGCCACCGTCTGCTCCGCGTAGCGCTCGTCCCCGCGGGCATGCCAGCCATTGTGCACGCCCCAGTGGGATCGTGCCGTACCCCCGACGGTGTCCATCACCGCCACCCAGGCGCGCTCGTCTCCGCTGCGGTCGGAGATGTCCAGCGTGAGCATGCAGGCGCTTCCGGCACCACCGTACTCCGGCGTCTTGTAGCGGTCCGGCAGCACCGAGAACTGCTGCCATCGGTGTGCGTCCCACGAGTCTTCGCCCATTTGGGGAAACACCCGCGTCGTGTCGGGACACATCGCGAACGCCACGGGGTCCGCGAGCGAGGACTTCCGGAAGAAGTACTGGACATGCGAGCCGGGAGTGAGCAGCCCGTCGGGAATGATCTTGGTGAACTCGCGCGTCGTCGCCAGGCCATCCCAGCCCGTACGCGACTCCGGAACGGCCGTGAGCCACGCGGGTAGCACCCCGTTGCAGCTCATGTTGTCCAGCGACGGCGAGCACGAGGCAGCCTTCGTCGTGTCGATCACGAAACACTTGAACTTGATGATTCCGAGCGTCGCGAACTTGGGATCGCCCTCATGGTACATGGATGCCCAGATCCCGGGCCTCATGCCGCTGCTCACGCCCGCGATCGGGAAGATGTTCCACTCCGCGGTATCGCAGCGCGCGCTGTTCCACGACAAAGGGTCCCACCGCACCCCCCCGTAGTGCGCACCGGGGGAGCCGAACGGACCCGGGTCCGCGAGATACTCCCCCCAGAAACCACCATCGCCGGGCGCGGCGGCCACGTGCTGGTTGTCGGGCCTCGCGAGCAGCACCTGCGAGGCCGCGGGCGGAAACGTTCGTCCGGAGATGATCTGATAGTTGCCCGGGCCCGGCAGGATCCGGAACACCATGTCGGTGCGCATTCCGGCGCCCCTCGCCGAAACCAGTACCGTATCGCCCGGGACGTCGAAGCGGGTTTCGGCCGTCAAGGCCTGCGCGATATTGCGCCCGGTCTTGATGTAGGTGGCGAGCGTGTCGAACTCGGGCGTCCCGGGGTACTTGTCGTCGTCGTTCGCCGGGAACGTGTCGTGGTACCAGTCGATGGGTTCGACGTCGATCCGACCGACACTGACCACGTTGGATTGTGACTGGCACACGCTCGGCCGGACGAAGCCCAGCGCGACGTTGTCGAAGTAGAGCCCATCCGTGCTTGAGCAGCTCACGTTGACACCGAACCGGAAGCACTGCTCGTTCTTGCCCAGGAAGATGCGAATCGAGTCCGGAATGCCGTTGGCTTTAGAGGTCCGGATCAGGTCGTATTTCGTGAGCGAGACGATGTGCTGCCCGCTCGCGTTGTCAGGTGAGTAGAACTGGACGGGCGCGAACCGCATCTCGCCCCAGCAGGTGACCCCGTTCCGCTGGAGAGCGGGATAGCTCTGCACACCGACGGTCCATCCGTTTGCGTCCAGCCCGTAGAGGTCGCACGAGGCACCATAGACGTCGTAGGCGAGCACGAGATCCCCGCCGTTCGTGAGCGCGGCGAGGTCGGCGGAGGTCAGCCCCATGGAGTTGGGGCCGGAGCCGGCCACGAGGTTGATCGTTGGCGAGACGACCGCGTCCATCGTTTCCTCCTGAAACGCACCGTCTTCCCCGCCGATGGACGACGGCGCGCTCATGTAGCCGGCGGCGTCGTTGTTTTCCGCATCCCCGAACACCATCACGTTCGACGTCATGTTCGAAAACGAATAGGGGTTCGCGGTGGGCCCCGAGGGGTCGTCGAACGGCACCGCATGCACATCCTCGACATGCGGCATCACCCGGGGCGGCTTGCCCGTGGACTTCCAGTACAGAAGCGGGGAGCGTGAGGGGTCGTTGTCGATCGTGTTGGGCGCCGTTCCGTCCGGCGACTCGAAGTCTCCCAGCAACGATCCGTTCACGAACACGTCGTCGACGATGGCGGCACCCTCGCCGTTCGAGGAATAACCGCGGTCGTCGTCGTCCGCGTAGGCACTGTTCGTATGCACCCGGAACACCAGGCGGACGGCACCATTGTTGCGCGGCGTGGACAGGATCTTGCTCACGTCGGCCGCGCTCAGCGTGACATCCACCGTGGTCGAGCCGGCCCCAGCTGGGACATTGCCCACGGCTCCGTACAGCTCGAACACAGGTCCGGCGGCATACGTCGACCCCTGGCCCCAGATCTGGATCAGCTCGGAAAGGAATCGGTGGACATCGTCGCTGACCGGGTAGACCACATCGTGAGCACTCACGGCGGTCGCGCCGACCGGCGAACCCGCGTAGACCGTGAACGAGTCGATCGGCGCATTGCTGCCGGCGGCTGACGCGCTGACGAAATTGGGGTTCCCGCCGACGAGCGAATAGTCACTGAAAAAGCATCCCGTTTCGCGGCCGGCGCGAGTCTCGCGCCCGGTGGACATGCGCGTCCTGAGCTTGAACGTGAGGTGCAACGCCTGTCCTGGCGTCAAGGGCACATCGCGATACAGCATCTGGTCCCACTGCGAGCCGTAGCCGGGGAAGTTCTTGTCGGTTCCCGTGCCGCCGCCATTCTCGCCGTTGAACTCGACGGCCGTCTGGTTGAAATAGTTCCCGGTCCCGCTCGGCGGTGGCAGCTCGCGCTCGGACAGGTCACCGTGGGCGCGTAAACCGCACCAGGCGGAAGCCGTGCCCGAAAGCGGCGCCCATCCCACCAGCGAACCCACCGCGTTGCCCCGATCGCGATGCCACACCCCGGTGAGACCGGGCGAACGGGAAGCCGAAGGCTGCCCGAGCCCATACACCCCCGTGTAGTTGACCTGGTTGCCGTAGTCGACGGCCCACCACGTGCGCGCGGTGGGCCAGAAAGGCCCGTCCGGCAACGTAAGACCGCCCGTGATGCTGTAGGCGCGACGAATGGGTCGCCATCCCTGATTGGAATTGTCCACGCCAGTCAGGTCGTCCCAATCCCACATCACGTTCAGGGGATCCGGGGGGGATTTCGGGCGATAGACCCCCGTGAACACGTTGTCGGGGTTCACCGTGCCTTGCGCGTCCGTGTGCAGGGCGAGTGAGTGGCCGAGCCAGGTCGTGTCGCAGTTGACGTGGTCGGGGAGACCGCGAGCCTCTGCCAGCTCGTGCCAGTGACGGCGCTCGAACAACGAGCCTATGGGCGACGATTCGGGGTCCCCTGCCCGAGCGAGTGACGGAATCAGCGCGGGGACCGCGAGGCTAATGGCAAGGAGGATAGCGTCCCGAATACAGCCACGCCGCATGCGATCCCCCGCGCCCATCGAGGCAGGACTCCGATGGTCGCAGAGTCTAGGAACTTGCGTGACGGGCAACAAGCCCAATCGACCGAACCGGACGCCACCCACGCATCCTTGGCCGGCTCGGGATGGGGGTTGCACACCTCATGAGCCGGTCGGCACTCGCCATATCGCGCGTTCGATCGAGCTTCCGGCGGCGGGCGCGAGCCCGCCGCCGGTAACACTCGTGCCCCTGCTACAACGAACCGAGGAAGCGCAGCACCGCGTCGCGCTCGGCGGGCCGCAATCGACCGTATCGCTCCTTCGCGCGTGCGGCCTCGCCGCCGTGGAGCTCGATCGCCTCCTCCACGGTCTTCGCCGCGCCGTCGTGCATGAACACCTTCGCGAAGCGGAGCCCCATGAGCGGCTCGGTGCGGAACTCGGACGGCCCCGCGCTCCCGAAGCAGATGTCGGCGCGCTCGGGGCCCATGTCGTGGAGCAGGAGATCCGTCCATGCCTCGACGCGCTTCTCCCGCAGCGCGCGCACGGGCGAGCGGCCGGTCATCAATGCGGGCCGATGGCAGCCCGCGCAGCCGATGCTGCCGAAAATCAGGCGGCCGCGCTCGCCCTCGCCGTTCATCGCCAGCCTCGCCGGCGGGGCGAGGAAGCGGACGAAGTCGTCGAGCAGATCCAGATCCGCCGCGCTCATCTCCGGCTCGGGCGTGGCATCCAGCTCCGGCGGGATGGCCTTGCCACCGATCGATTCCTCGAGCGGCATCGCCGGGCTCGTGACCCCCTGCTCGATCAGCAGCGCGCCGGCGTTGAAGTCGTCGAGCGAGGCGAACGCCGCCTTCCGACCGAATCGGCCCACGTGGCCGTTCGCGTCCCGGTTCGCGCGGCCCGAGATCCCGTCGTGGTTGCGATCGTCGGGATCGGCCCACTCGAGAATCTCGCGGTCGGGAACGGCGTCCAGGAGCCCGAATCCGAACACGTCGGGGATCGTGCGGGTCGCGACCGTCGTGATGCCCGGCGGCCGCGGCTCGGAGTCGATCCCCATCGCCGCGTGGACCGCGGGCGTGACGTGGTTCTGGAACACCGGCCCGCCCTTGTCGAGCAGCATGTCGCAGGTCCCGTCGGACTTGATGACGGCCATGTGGGTCTCGCGCTCGTCCCCGGTGCCGCCGGTCGCGGGATCCTCGTGGCATTCGGCGCAGGCGTCGGCGTTGAACGTGGGCCCGAGCCCGGTCTCGGGCGTAAACGCCCGCTCGAACACCGCGCGGCCGCGCTCGAAACGATCCAGCTCCTGCGCCGTGAGCCCGCGCAGCGGGTCACCCGGCTGCGGGGTGCGCGGGCAGGACGTCGTGCCGGCCACCGCGTTCACCATGGTCACGAGCACCAGCGCCAGCGCCGGCCCCCTCACGAGGCCACCTCGTTCGTGCGGGTGCGCGGCGAATCGGAGGTCGTGAAGCCTCGAACAATCCCCCCGGCTTCCCTCGAGCCGAACTTTATCCTGAGCACGTGCATGACGGCGTCCTCCCTGGTTGCGCTTCCGAGCAGGTGCGGTGGACATCTCGGCCACCACGGTCTTATCGGCACGCACGAACGCCGGGGAGATGCTGCACGTTCGTCGGCTCGTCAGATTCGATGAAAGCACGCAGGCGCGGGAGTGACAAATCCCGCGCCTGCGTGCTCTCGATCGCCTGCAATGTGCAACGCACGTCATCGAGACGTGCGGTCGGTGCGCTCAGCGCAAACGCGCGAGGCGTGTGATCTTCGCTCCCTCCGCGGTGCGCACCACGGCGAAGTACACGCCGGGCGCCGCGATCTGGCCGCTGTCGTCGCGGCCGTCCCACTCGAACGTGTGCGGACCGGGCGCGAACATCGCGGCCGCGACATGACGGACGACGCGGCCATCCACGCCCACGATCGACATCGAAACGTTGCCGGTGCGCGCGAGCTGGAACGTCAGCTGGGTGCGAACGCCGAACGGGTTCGGCGCGGCCGCGAGCGTGCCGGCATGCGGCACGCGAGGGCCGACGCTCAGGACCGAGGCCGCGCCGGGCAGATTTTCGATCTGGCCGCGGATCTCGCCGCCGGGATTGTTCGTCGTGTGCACGTTGAAATAGGTGAGCCCGGAGAGGACGTTGGTCTCGCTCGCGGCGCCGTACGCCCAGGTTCCGAGCTTCTGGGTGCCGAGCGCCATCGGCAGCAGCACGCCGGCGTTCTGGGTCGACGATGCGAACCCGTGGATGTGTGCCGCGGTTTCGCTCGACGACAGCCCCGCGATACGCTCGTCGAAGCCGAGCACGTTGGCGAGCGTGTCGATGGCGACGAGGCTGAACCCCGCGGAGCCGGGTGCGGCCACGGGGCCCACCTCCTGTCCGCCGTCCAGGGGGATCACGGTCGGCACGAACTGACCACGGATCTCGCCGCCGGGGTTGGCGGCGGTGTGCAGGTTCAGGTACCAGCGCCCCGAGAGCAGCGCGTCCTGGTCGGCCTCGAGGTAGGAGACCGTGCCCGTCATCGGCGAGGCGGTGACCGTAAGCCCGACCTTCACGCCGGCGGGCGCGCCCTGGAGCGCGTTGCCGTGGAAGTGCCCGGCGTTGGGCGCCCCGGTCAGCCCCTCGTAGAAGAGGTAGTAGCTGATCTGGTTGAGCACGGTGTCCACGGTGGCCGTCGCCCAGCCCTTACCGGTGGTGGCGTTGGCCGGAGTTTCCTGCGCGCCATCGAGCAGCGCGTTGAACGGAACGATCTGACCGCGGATCTCGCCGCCGGGGTTGTTCGTCGTGTGGATGTTGGCGTACGTGTTCCCGGCGAGGATGTTCGCCTCGTCCGCCTCGGCGTAGTTCCACACGCCCACCTTGGGGTTCCCGAGCGGCAGCGGGAAGACCACGCCAGCCGGAACACCGGGGCCCGCGAAGCCGTGGATGTGGGCTGCGGTCTCGGCGCTCGAGAGCCCTGCGAACGTGATCCGGAACGTCACCGTGTTCGCATCGGTGTCGATCACGAACCTCCCGGCGCCGAGCGGACCCGCCGCGACGGGAGGCGTCTCCTGCCGGGGGTTCAGGACGCAAGAGTAAACATAGACCGCGGCATGCGCCGGCGGGACCGCGACCGAGACGAGGGCGAAGAGCGTCAAGGCCAAGAGGGTGATGGGATTGCGGCGAGGGGTCATGGCAAACCTCCTGCGGGCGGATGTCGTCCGGGCGCATGCATGGGGGAACCGCGACCGGTCACCCGCGTCTGGGGCAAAGACCGAGCCGGTTGGGGTGGGAACTTCGAGCAGGGACCCACGGCGTTAATAAGCTTGGAGCTTCGGGCGCTCGGAGTCGAGTGAAAACCGCGCCCCGCATCGCCTTGAAGCGGCGCCGTGCGCCGCCGCGGGCCCCGCCGGCGAGGCCCAGGGGAATCGTACGGCCACGCCTCACAACCGGCCCCAACGCCAGCCCCGATCGCCTGACCACTTGGGCTCACCGCGCTCGACGGCTGCGCTCCGCCGTCCGTCGCGCGGAGTGCGCCGCCGGGCGGTGCGGGATCCGGTGATTACCCGGGGCGCGCGCCCCACGCTGGTGTTCATGGCCGCCGGCTTGCTAGCCTGCGCGCCATGGCAATCCTCGCCCAGCCCGTCCCCGCCGCCGCCGTGGCTCCGCGCAAGGAGTTCACGCCGCGGGCGGTCGTCGCCTCGCTCGTGATTGCCGCGGTGATCGGCGCCTCCTACCCCTACATCGTCTTGAAGCTCGGCTTCGGCCCCAACATCTCCGTGGTGGCCGCGTTCCTCGGCTTCCTCTCGCTGGGAATCGTGTTCCGGGACTTCAGCCGGTGGGAGAACAACGTCATCCAGTCCGCCGGCACCGCCGCCGGCCAGACCGCGTTCCTGTGCGTCATCATGGCGGCGTTCGACATGCTGCGCATGGACCCGAGCCTCGGGTTCACGTTCCGGCTCACGCCGCTCCAGACGTTCCTCTGGCTCTCCTCGGCAGGGCTCCTGGGCGTGCTCCTGTCGGTGCCGATGCGGCAACACTTCGTGATCGACGAGAAGCTCCCCTACCCCGACGGCGTCGCCGCCGGCGAGACCATCCTGGTGCTGGACGAACGCGGGCACGGCTCGCGGAGCGCCACGCGCGCCATGGGCTTCGGCTCGCTGGCCTCGGCGCTCATCATGACGCTCAGAGAAGACACGCGCGTGCTGGCGAATGTCTGGTACCGCATTCCCGAGATGCTGCCGTTCGGCGCGATCGGCGCCAAGATGAACATGGGCGTGAGCTGGAGCCTCCTCTCGCTCGGGGCCGGGATGCTGGTCGGCCTGCGCGTCAACGCCAGCATGCTCGCGGGCGCGTTCATCTCGTGGGTCATCGCTCCGCCGCTGCTGCTCCAGAACGGCATCATCCAGGAGCTCGTGCGCCGCAAAGTCCTGCTCTGGGTCATGTGGCCGGCGACCGGCATGCTCGTGGCGGGCGGGCTCACCGCGCTGTTCCTCCGCTGGTCGATGCTCGTCACCACGTTCAAGAACCTGGCCGGCGCCGAGATCCAGGCCGGCGACTTCCCCATGAAGTGGGTGCTCGTCGGCTCGCTCGTCTGCTCGGCGCTCGTGGTGTGGGTGCAGTACACGCTCGGGATGCCGGTCTGGATGACGCTCGCCGCCATCCTGCTGTCGCTCCCGCTCATGCTCGTCGGCCTGCGCGTCTTCGGCGAAACGAACTGGGGTCCGATCAGCGCGATGTCGAACATGATGCAGGCGGTGTTCGGGCTCCTGGCACCCGGGCACGTCATGGCGAACATGGTCGCGAGCGGCGTCACGGGGACCATCGCCTCCGAGTCCGAGGGCCTCATGCAGGTCTATCGCACCGGTGAGATGATGGGCAGCAAGCCGCGCTACCTCACCTACATCCAGCTGCTCGCGGTGCCGGTCGGGGCCGCGACCGTGGCGGTCGTGTATCCGCTGCTCCGTGACACGTACGGGATCGGCGGCGAGAACGGCCTCCAGTCGCCGATCTCGCAGAAGTGGGCGGGCTTCGCGACGCTCCTCTCCAAGGGCCTCTCGGCGCTGCCCGCGGGCGCGGTCGCCGCGCTCGGGATCGCGGTCGTGCTCGGGATCGCGTTCACGGTCGTCGAGGGCACGCGCTGGAAGAAGTTCTGCCCCTCGCCCACCGGCATCGGCATCGGCATGCTGGTCCCCGGCAGCGCCATCGTCACCATGTTCCTGGGCGCCATCGTCGCCGCGCTCTGGCCCAAGCCCGACAGTCCCAGCCGCGACGGGGAAAACCGGACCATGACCGCGCTCGCCTCGGGGTTCATCGCCGGGGAAGCGATCATCGCGGTGATCGTGCCGATCCTGGTGGTGCTCCACATCCTGAAGCTCCAGTGAGCATTCCGCTGCCCGACCGGCGTGCCGGGCGCCGCAGCCGGGATCGCGCCACACGCGAGGGAACCGCGACATGAGCGACACCGCCGCCCCGCCCCCGGCCCCGCTGCCGGTCGACGCCGAGTTCGACATCACCATCGTCGGCGCCGGACCGGTGGGGCTCTTTGCCGCGTTCTACGCCGGGCTGCGCACCATGAAGGTGAAGGTCGTGGACAGCCTCGCCGAGCCGGGCGGCCAGCTCGCGGCGCTCTACCCGGACAAGTACATCTACGACGTCGCGGGCTTTCCGAAGGTGAAATCCCGCGACCTCGTCGAGCAGCTGGTCGAGCAGGCGATGCAGTACGGCCCCACCGTGTGCCTGGGCGAGCAGGCCATGACGCTCTCGGCCGTGGACGGCGGCTACGTGATCGGCTCCGATCGTGGCACGCAGCACCGGAGCAAGACGGTGCTGCTCACCGCCGGCATCGGCTCGTTCGCGCCGCGCAAGCTCCCCGAAGCCGCACTCGCCCGCTACGAGGGGCACGGGCTCCACTACGTGCTCCCCAGTCTCGAAGTGTTCCGCGGCCGGCGGGTGCTGCTCCTGGGTGGCGGTGACACGGCCGTGGACTGGGCGCTGCACCTGGAGCCGCTCGCCTCGGAGCTGACGCTCATCCATCGCCGCGACCAGTTTCGCGCCCACGAGGACAGCGTGCACAAGCTCCACGCGTCGCGTTGCAAGGTGGTGCCGTTCCACGAGTTGAAGGACCTCGAGGGCGACGGACACGTCGAGCGCGCGGTGATCTACGACAACCGCACGAAGGCCGAGACGACGCTGGCGGTGGACGACGTGGTCGTGAACTTCGGCTTCGTCGCCAATCTGGGCCCGCTCAAGGCCTGGGGACTCACCATCAAGGCCAACGCCCTCGAGGTGAGCCAGAAGATGGAAACCAACCTGCCGGGCGTCTTCGGCGCCGGCGACCTCGTGAGCTACCCCGGGAAGTTGAAGCTCATCGCGACCGGGTTCGGCGAGGCCGCGATGGCGGTGTGCGGGGCGAAGATGCGGGTGGACCCGGCCGCGCGTTACTTCCCGGGTCACTCCTCGGAGATGAAGGAAGAGACCGGCGCGAGCGCCTAGGCTCCGTTTGAGAACTCCGCGCGTGTCCGTTGGGGCCTCGCCGCACCCGGAGCGGCCGCGGGGCCCGCGACTTGGCACTTGAGCCCAAATCCGCCAAAGCCGATACCGGGCACGGGTGCGACGTGCTCGAGCCGCGTCGCGCTTCGCCTGGCTAAGACTTCCTGGGCGCGGCGTGCTAGGGTGGGAGGGCCGCGCGCACGATGCGCCCGGCGGAGGGGCTGCCCCATGGGCGCATGGGGGCCCGATGTGGTCATGCGCCCCCGGGGAACTTGTGACCCAACTCTTCGTCGTGATTCCGCTCGCCGCGCTGGTCGGCATCCTCCAGACCAGCATGTTCGAGTGGGTCTACCACCGCTACTGGCTCCACCGGCCGTGGCTGCCGCCGCAGATGTTCACGGCGCACACGCTCGTCCACCATCAGCTGTGCAAACACGAAGACACGTTCCACGTCACCGAGCCCGAGCAGGAGGAAGCGCTCACGTTCCAGTGGTGGGCGGCGCCGATCCTCATGGCGCTCAACATGTTGCCCTACGGCATCGTGGCGCTGTTCGTGCACGGCCCGGCCGCCTACCCGTGGACCGCGTTCATGTGCACCGTGGGCGCGATCGTGCTCCTCTACTACTTCGCCTACGAGGGCTTCCACTACCTCATGCACAAGCCCAGCCTGCCGTGGCTCGAGCGCCGGGGGTTCTTCCAGTTCATCAAGAACCACCACCGCCTGCACCACGTCTACATGGGCAAGAACTTCAACGTGGTGCTGCCGCTCGCCGACCTCATGCTGGGCACGCTGGTGCTCACCGATCCGCTGCCGCCCCGGGTCACCGAGCCTGCCGCGAGGCAGGTCGCCCGCCGACACAGCAAGTGGGGCCAGCGCCTGCGTGAAGAAGCCGAGGCGCGCGGCGTGAGGTCCACGCCGTCGATGCCGGGCCAGGTGACGGTCCCGCCCGAGCACTAGGGGCCAGTACCCCGTGGGGTCGGGCGCGGTCCCGCTGCTCCTCGAATGGCTCGGCGCGCTCGCGCGCTGGGTGCACGTGCTCGCCGCCATCATGTGGGTGGGCGACTCGCTCCTCTTCATGTGGATGGACGCGAGCCTCGAGCCGCCGCGCACGTCCCGCGAGGGCGACGTCGCGGGCGAGATGTGGATGGTGCACAGCGGCGGCTTCTACGAGGTCGTGAAGCGCCGCTCGCTCCGGCCCGCCGAGCTGCCGCCCAACCTGTACTGGTTCAAGTGGCAGTCGTACACGACGTGGCTCTCGGGCGTGTTCCTGCTCGCCGTCGTCTACTGGCTCGGCGGTGGGGCCGTGCTCCTGGAAAGCGGCGCGCGCCTGACGCGCGGCGGCGCGGTGGCGGTCTCGGCCGGCGCGCTCGTGGCCGCCTGGCTCGTGTACGACGCCGCCTGCCGCTCGCCGCTCGCGCGCAAGCCCTGGCTCCTCGCGGGGGTGCTCACGCTGGCGCTCGCCGGCGCCGTGTTCGGGCTCACCAGGCTGTTCGGGGCGCGCGCCGCCTGGCTCGAGACCGGCGCGATGCTCGGCACGGTCATGACCGCGAACGTGTGGCGGGTGATCGTGCCCGGCCAGGCGAGGATGCTGGCGCAGACCCGCGCCGGCGTGCCGGTCGACACCGCGCCCGGCGTGCTCGCGAAGCTTCGCTCGACCCACAACCACTACCTCACGCTGCCGGTCCTCTTCATGATGTTGTCGCAGCACTTCCCGAGCGGGTACGGGCACCCGCTGGGCTGGCTCGTGCTGCTGCTCGTCTCGGGCGCGGGCGTGGCACTCAAGTACGTGATGAACGCGCGCGGCCGGAGCGACTGGCGCGCCGTCGCGTTCGGCACGGCGGCGCTGCTCGCGGCGATCGGGCTCACGGCCCGTCCCGGCGCCGGCGGCGCCGTGACCGGCGCGACGCTCGCCGCCGCCATTCCCGACGAGCAGGCGTTCGCGATCGTCCAGCGTCGGTGCACGACCTGCCACTCCGAGAAACCGTCCAACCCGTCGTTTCCCGAACCCCCGAGCGGCGTGAAGCTCGACCGCCCCGAGCGCCTGCGCGCCATGGCGCCGCGCGTGCTCGTCCGCGCGGTCGAGACCCGCACGATGCCGCTCGGCAACCTGACCGGCATGACCGACGCCGAGCGCGACACGCTCGGCGCCTGGATCGCGGGGCTTTCCGGGCATTGAGCGCCTTGCCCGTGACGCCGGGGGGACGGACGATGGGTCGCTCGGTCGTTCCCTACCTCGCCGTCGCGGTCGTGCTCGCGCCGCTCGCGGCGCTGGCCTATCTGCCCGGGCTCCCGCTCGGCTGGGGCTCCGATGCGGCGCACTACCTCGCGCCGTCCACGGCCCGCGGGTGCGCGGCCGCGGCACTGGGGATCGCGCTCGCCTTCCACTGGGCGCTGCCGCGGATCCGGCCCGGGCGCATCACCTCCGCGCTCGGTGCGCTGGTTCTCTTGATGCTGGCGGCGCTGTTCTGGCAGTTCAGGTCGCGAACGCTCCTCTATGGCGACGGGCTGCCGCTCGTCTCGAGCCTCGTCACCCGAGGCCCGCTACCGCCGCTCGAGCCACTCGCCCAGTGGCTCCAGGGCGTCGCCTATGCCCTGCTCCGCCTGTGTCCGCCCTGGAGCGGCGAGCCGCCTTACCTCGTCGCCACGACGAGCACCGGGCTCGTGTCCGTCGCGTGCGGCGTCGCCTCGGCGGCACTCCTCTGGCGGATCGGGGTGACGTGCTCGCGCGAGCCGCCGCCCGGCGCGGCCGCGGCGGTACTGCCCGCGCTCGTCCCCGCGCTCGTGCTCGCGCAGGGTCATTCCGCGATCTTCGCGGGCTACGCGGAAAACTACCCGCTGGTCGCCGTCGCGGCGCTCGCGTACGTCGCGCTCGGGCTCCGCGCGCTCCGCCCCGGCGCCTCGCTCGTGCCCGCGGGAATCGCCCTCGCCCTCGCCTGTTCGTGCCACCTCATGGCGCTCGTGCTCGTGCCCTCGTGGCTCCTGCTCGTGTGGCGCGCCCGCCACCCGGGTCGGGGCCTCCGTGCGCTGTGGCGGCCCGCGCTCGTGTCGTGCGCACCACTCCTGCTCTTCCTCCCCGTGTACGGATGGCTCGTGGGATGGCTCGGGGCCGGAACCGGGGGCGACGCCGGCGCGCGACTGGCGGGAGCCGGCCGCACCGTCGTCACCGCGCTCGTGAGCCTCGCGGGTCCGGGCGAACCGATGGGCGAACACGTCGTCTCGCTCGCGAACGGCGCGTTGCTCGTCGGCCCGTGGAGCCTCATGCTCGGCGTGCTCGCCCTGAGCGCCGGGCGGACCGGCGGCGCCGCGGGGACCTCGCGGGTTCACTTCGCGGCCGCGCTCGTGTTCCCGGCGACGATGCTGGCGCTCGTGATCGGCGACTCGAACCTGGGGTACGCCCGCAACTGGGACGTGCTCACCCCCGCGAGCGTGCTGATCGCGACGTCGGGGTGTCTGCTCATGCCGGGGCATCTGACGGGCGCATGGCTCCGCCGGGTCGCGACGATGCTCATCGCGAGCTCGCTCCTCCACACGTTGCCGTGGCTCGCGGTCAACTCGAGCGAGCCGGCGACGCTCGCGCGCTTCGCCCGGCTCCCGCTGGGACCGGGGCGCGCCGCTTCCACGCTCGGCCTCTGGCACGCGCTCCACGGGCGGAACGACGAGGCGGAGGCGGCGTGGGAACGAGGGCTCCGGGAGGATCCCGGGAACGAGCGGCTGCTCTTGTTCCTCGGGCGCATGGCGACGGAGCGACGGCATTACGATCGGGCGGAATCCCTCTACGCTCGGGCCCGCGCGAGGCGACCCGATTTCCCGGCGGCGCTGGCGGGCGAGGCGCTCGCGCTCGTCCTCGAGGGGCGCAGGGATTCGGCACTGGCTGTCGTCCGCCGCGAGGCGAGCGTGGGCAGCGGAACGGCCGCCGCCCGGGAAGTGCTCGCCGTGTTCGGTGCGGTCGACGGGCGGGCGTCACCCCTCACCGACAGCCTGCTCATCGCGGGCCTCGCGAAGCTGGCGAGCGAGAGCCGTTAGGCTCCCGCCCCGCGCGACATCGCCGGCTCGGCGGCCTCGGGGACGCCGTATTCCGGCGCGGGCTTCCCCATGAGCCAGTGATCGAACCAGCGCCGAATGTGCTGCTGGTTCTCGACGCGATGGGCGGGTTTGCCGGAACGCGAGAGCTCGTGGTTCTCGCCCGGGAAGCGGATCATGACGACTGGCTTCTTCTGGTAGTAGAGCCCGCGGAACATCGTCTCGCCCTGCGCGATCGGCGTCCGCCAGTCCTCCTCGGAGTGGATCACCATGAGCGGGGTCTGGATGCGCGGCAGGAACGTGACCGGCGAATGGTCGGCGAAGTCCTGCGGGTATTCCCACGGCGCGCCGCGGAACCAGAACGGCTGGAACATGGCGAAGTCGCAGGAGTAGAACATGCCCGCCCAGTCCGCGACGCAGCGCTGGGTGATCGCCGCCGCGAAGCGGTCGGTGTGCGCGATGATCCAGTTCGTGAGCAGGCCGCCGCCGCTTCCCCCCGTCACGCCGATGCGCGCCTCGTCGACGCAGCCCTTCGCGATCAGGTGGTCCACGCCGGCCATCAAGTCGTCGTGGTCGACACCCGGGAACGCGTACTGGATGCAATCGGCGAACTTCTGCCCGTAGCTCGTGCTGCCGCGCGGGTTCGTGTAGAGCACCAGGTAGCCCGCCGCGGCCAGCACACGGAACTCGTGGAAGAACCCCACGCCGTACGCCGTGTGCGGCCCGCCGTGGATCTCGAGCACGAGCGGGTACTTCTTCCGCGGCTCGAAGTCCGGCGGCTTGACGAGCCAGCCCTGGATCCGCGTCCCGTCGGCGGATGCGTATTCGATCTCCTCCACGTCGCCGAGCTTCGCCTCCGCGAGGAGCTCGTCGTTCGCACCCCAGAGCCGGGTGAGCGCGCGCCGTTCGAGGTCGTAGACGTGCAGGTCCCCGGGGGTGGCCACCGAGCCGAGCGTGAGCGCCACGCGCCGGCCGTCTGCCGAGACGCTGCCGGCGATCACCTCGCGGTCGCGGCCCGTCAGGTCCTCGACCTTGCCTGTCGCCAAGTCGCAGTGCGCGAGCTGTCCGGCGCCGCGGCGAGCGTGCACGAACACGACCCCCCGGCCACCGGCGGTGAAGCCGAGCGGCAGCGCGCCGCCGCCCCGCGGCGGATGCTGATCGGAGCTGATCCCCTCCCCGACGTGCAGGTCGAGCCCTTCGGTGAGCACGCGCGGAGCGCGGAGCGGCCACTGACCCTCGAAGAGCAGCAGATCGTTCGCCTCGTACGTATTCGGCTTCGCGGGCCGGATCCCGCCCACGGCCGCGATCCGCCCGTCCGCCGACTCCGCGTACTGCGCGATTGGGCCCGCGATGTCGGCCACGAGCCGCATGGCGTCGCCTTCGGTCGGCTCGGAGAGGTCCGGCGGGACCGCGCGCAGGTCGTTGTCCTCGGCGGGGGTCGCGAACCACGGCGCTTCCCGGCGGTCGGTCGCGAACACGATGTGCCGGCCGTCGCGGGACCATGCGACGTCGGATTCCTTGCAACGCGTCCCGCGCGTGAGCCGTTTCGGCTCGCCGCCGTCCGCGCTCACGACCCAGACGTGGTCCAGGTGCGCCCAGTCGGTGAAGCCCTCGTTGTTCCAGCGGAACTCGGGGCGCGTCACGACGCGCGCCGGCTCGTTCTTCGGCTTCTTCTTCTCGGGCGTGTCGAGCTCCGGGTCGTGGCCGGAGAGGAACGCGAGGCGCTTCCCGTCGGGCGACCATGCGGGCGAGCTGGCGCCCTTTTCGAGCTTGGTGAGCGCCCGCGCCTCGCCCCCCTCGAGCGGCAGGAGAAAGAGCTGGGTCGGCTTCCCGGTCTCGAGGCGGCGGACGAAGGCGAGCGTCGCGCCGTCGGGCGACCAGCGCGGCTGCGCCGAGCGGCCGTCGAACGTGAGCGCGCGCGGGGGCTCGGCGGGGGCGCCCGCCGCGGGCACGGACGCGAGCCACAGGTCGGTGCGGTAGTCGTCCTCCTCGGCGTCCACGCGCACGAGCGTGAACGCCACGCGCGTGCCGTCCGGGGAGATCTGGGGGTCGGCGATCCAGCGGAACTTGAGCAGGTCGTCTTCGCGCATGGCGGCTCTCCGGAAGCGGATGGGACGGGGGGCGTTGGCCTCGCACCGAAGCTACTCCCGCGCGCGGCGCGCGGCCAGAACGTCGCGCACGAGCGCCGGCGGCTTCGGTCCGACCGCGCGGTTCTGCTATGCTCCACCGTATGGAACGGCAAGAACTCCCTCGCGAGTTGAGACCCTTCGTGGACGAGGCCGGACGGCTCCGGCAATGGCCCGCGCGCTACAAGGTGAAGCGGATGGCCGTGGCGTTGCTCGCGCGGCGGTTCGAGGCCGCGCGCGAGTACAGCGAGAAGGACGTCAACTTCCTGCTCATGGACGGTCACACGTTCGCGGACTGGGCGCTGCTGCGCCGCTGCCTCGTGGACTGGGGCTTCATGACGCGCGAATCGGACGGCTCGCGCTACCGTCTCAAGGGCGGCTCCGCCGAGGCCATCGCGCGCGAGCTGGGTACTCCGAGCTCGTTGGCGTGAGCGTGCGCGCGGCGCCGGGCTCGCCCGGGCCACGCGCCGCGGGGACACTCGAGCCGGCGCCCTCACCCCCGGTCGCGAGCGGCGCGGGTCCGTGGGCGGCGTTCCTCGTCTGCTGCACGATCTGGGGCAGCACTTTCCTGTTCATCCGGATGGGCGACGCGACGACCCCGCCGGTGTGGGCGGCGGCGGTCCGGCTCTCGCTCGCGACGGTGCTCTTCGTGGCGCTCACGTTCGCGCTCCGCGCGCCGTGGCCGCGCGGCGCGCAGCTCGAGGCGGCGCTGTGGTTCGGCGTCGCGGACTTCGGCGTGAGCCTGCCGCTCCTCTACTGGGGCGAGGCGCGGGTGCCGAGCGGGATCGCCGCCGTGCTGTACGCCACCGTGCCGCTCACGACGGCGCTGCTCGCTCGCCTCGCCGGCCTCGAGCCGCTGCGCCCGCGCGTGATCGCCGCCTCGCTCGTCGCGATCGTCGGGGTGGCGCTGCTCTTCTCCTCGAGCCTCACCGGCCCCTGGGAGCCGGCGCGGCTCGTCGCGGTGTTCCTCGCCGCCACCACAGCCGGTCTCGCGGGCGTGCTCTTGAAACGCGCCCCCGGCGCGCACCCGTTCGCGACCAACGCCTGGGCGCATGGGATTGGCGCGATCATGTGCCTCGTGGCGAGCCGCGCGATCGGCGAGGTGCAGGCGATCCCGCGCGGCGCGGAGTGGATCCCGATCGGGTATCTCACCGTGATCGGCTCGCTCGGCGCGTTCGCCACGTTCGCGTGGCTCATCGCGCGCTGGCCGGTGACGCGCATCAGCTTCGTGGCGGTGATCGTGCCCGTCGTGGCGCTGCTGCTCGGCATGGCAGTGCTGCACGAGCGGCCGGGCGGCACGGCGCTCCTCGGCTCGGCGGTGATCCTCGGCGCCGTCGTGACCGGGATCGCGGGCGACCGCGGCGCGCG
>DATDEX010000082.1:0-24696 GCA_036522895.1 Candidatus Eiseniibacteriota bacterium
CTGGGGCCCGAGCCGCCCGAGAGCCCGTGCGGCGACGCGACGGGTGCCGGCTCCGACGGCGAGTTCGCCGAGGCCCTGATCATGCCCGGGCTCGCGGGCCGGGTGCGCGGCGCGATGCGCCACGCGCGCGAGCACCGCGGCGACTACATGTGGCCCTGGGAGTCCGCGCCGAAGAGCCTCGCGCACGGCATCCTCGACGACGAGACCTACGACTGGGCCACGGTCGTCGAGGGCACGCTCGAGAGCGGCGGCTGGCCGGTCACGGTCACGGAGCAGCGACTCGCCGAGGCGCTCGCGATCGCACGGCGGAGCACCGGCATCGCGACCGACGCGACCGGCGCGGCCGGGCTCGCCGGCCTGATGGAGCTCGAGCACGCGCAGGTGATCGGACCGCACGAGCGCGTCGCGGTGCTCTTCACCGGCGCCGAGCGGTAGCGACGCCATGACCCGGGGACCCCGGAGCCGGCGGCCTTCGACCGGGGAGCGAGCGTGAGCCCGATCCGGATGTGGGCCGTCTGCACGGTCACCGCCGCCCTCGCGCTCTACAGCATCGGCACGTTCAAGGCGCAGCGGGCCAGGCGCTCCACCCGGGGCGCGCGCGGCTTTCTCTCTGCCGGGCTCACGCTCGACGTGATCGCGACCGCGCTCATGATCGCCGCCACCGGCGCCATCGCGCCCACGCTGCACGGCTGGCTCGGCTACACGGCGCTCGCGTTCATGGCGGCGGACGTGTGGCTCATGTGGCGGCACGCGAGCCGCCGGCGCGGCGAGCCCCTGCCCGCTGGCCTCCACCTCTATACGCGGCTCGCCTACGCGTACTGGGTCCTCGCCTACGTCGCGGGCGCCGTGCTCGTCATGGCCGAGCGGAAGTCACGGTGACGACCGCGCGTCCCCACTCGAAAGGAACCTCCCCATGGAAATGACCATCCGCTTTCCCGGCGGCGCGCACGTCGATGCCGAGTTCGGCCCCTACACGCTCCACACCGACCAGCCGGCGCCGGTCGGCGACGCCTCGGCCCCGACCCCGTTCGCGACGTTCCTCGCCTCGATCGGCACCTGCGCGGGCATCTACGTGCTGGGCTTCTGCCGGCAGCGGGGCTTGAGCACGGACGGCATCCGGCTCGTGCAGCACACGGAGGCCGACCCGGTGACCGGGATGGTGGCGAAGATCGCGCTCGAGATCCACATCCCGCCCGACTTCCCCGCGAAGTATCGCCCCGCGCTGATCCGCGCGGCCGAGCAGTGCACGGTGAAGAAGCACATGGAGCACCCGCCCGAGATCCTGGTGACGACGACCGCGGACGACGCGGGCACGCGGGTCGCGTGAGCGGGGGCGGCCCCCGCGACGCGCTCAGCGCCCGAGCACCACGAAACGTCGCGCGAGCCGCGTCGGGCCGGCGGTGAGGACGGCGAAGTAGACGCCCGCGGGCGGCGCCCCGCCCCCGGCGGGCCAGACGAGCTCGTGTCGGCCGGCGGCGTACTCGCCGGCCGCGGCGTGCGCCGCGAGCCGGCCGTTCACGTCCACGATGTCGAGTCGCAACGAGGTCGAGCGGGCGAGCTCGAAAGCCACGTGAACTCGCTCCGCCGCGGGGAGCGGCCACGGTGGGGCCAGCGCGATCCCCGCGGCCGGAGGGGCCAGCGAAGGCGGCACGCTCAGGAGCAGCGGCGGCATGCCATAGAGATAGGCCCGGCCCGGACCGCCGTGGAGATAGCTCCCGACCAGGAACACGTCGTGCGTGGCACCCGTGATCGGCCCACCGTTGGAGATCGTGTGGCCGAACATGTCGCCCGCGCTCTCGCCCGAGAGGAGCGAGTCCGGGCTCGCGCTGGGCGTGGCGCGACCGCGGAACACCTGCACGGAGCCGAGCGTACTGCTGTCCGCGCCGCCCGGAGCGCCGGCGGCGAAATCCTTGAACCCGTCGCCGTCGATGTCGCCGATTCCGGCCACCGCGATGCCCATCTCGTCCGAGGCGGCCGTGCCGCTGATCGCGAGTGCGGGGCTCGTGGGCGGCGCGGGCGCACCGAGGAAGAGATAGGCCTGTCCCGCATCGACGAGCGGGCCGACGTTGACCCCCGGCGCGCCGACCAGGACGTCGTCGCGACCGTCCCCGTTCACGTCGCCGGCGCCCGCGACCGAGGTGCCGAAGAAGTCGCCGAATCCCGCGCCCGCCCAGGTCCGGTCGGCCGTCGTGTCCGGCACCGCGCCCCCGAAGTAGAGGTAGGTCTTTCCGGCCCAGATCGTGACGTCGGAGTTGAGCGGCGCGCCGACGATCAGGTCCGCGAACGATCCGCCCCGGGTGCGGCCGGCGCCCGCGACCGCGGCCCCGAATTCGTCGCCCGGGAATTTGCCGTGGAGTGTGGCGACGGCCGGACCCGGCACACCCGGGCCGCCCAGGTAAACCAGCACCTCCCCCGCCTCGGCGTTCGCGCGTGGCGCGCCGATCGCGAAGTCGGGATGCCCGTCGCCGTTCCAGTCGCCGAGCCCCGCGACCGCGGCGCCGAACCCGCCGCCCGCGAGCGGACCGGGAATGCCGGCCGGGGCCCGGGACCCGAGCGGGCTCGAGCCGAAGACGAGGAGCGCGCGCCCGGTCGCCCCCGGATGAACGTCCGTGCTCCCGGGCGCGCCGATCAGGAGATCCGCCAGGCCATCCCCGTCGACGTCACCCACCGCGGCGAGCGACGTGCCGAGCAGATCCCCCGCCGCGCCGTCGATGACCAGGGCCGGCGGATCGCCCAGGTGGGCCACGCCGCCGCGGAAGACGAACACGCGTCCCGCCCCCTGTCCCGCCGTCGGATCTGCACTCGCCGCGATGGCGAAGTCGGCGAAGCCGTCGCCGTCCATGTCGCCGAGCACGACGCACGCGAACGAGAACTGGCCGTCCTGCGCCGCACCGTCCCAGGTGTGCAGGCGCGCGAGCTCGAGCGCCGTAGCGGGGCGCGGCAGCAGGCTCGCGGCGGCGATGAGCAGCAGAGGGAGACGTGGCACGAGGTGGGTGACCGAACGGGAGGGCCGGTGGAGATCGGCCCTCCCGTGGTAGAGGAAACCGAGGCTACCGGTAGAAGATCTTCAAGTGGCCCCAGGTCGACTGCCGGATGGAGCCCGGCTGATCGGGCGTGAGGTTCGCGCCCTGCATCACCCCGTTCAGCATGTCCGCGTTCGGATCGGTGGTGCTCGACCCGGGCGGAACGCACACGGTCGCGGCCAGCACGACAGTGAACGGCGCGGCCGACTGGTCGCTCGAGCCGTCCGAGCCCTGGGCACGCACGACGAATGCGTAGTCGCCGGGCCGCGCACGCGGCGGCACGAAGAACGTGAACTCGTGGCTCCGCCGTTCGCCGGCCGCGAGCTGCACCCGCCCGCACGACGGCCCGAGGAGCAACGTGTCGTTTCTCGTCAACGCGAAGCAGACCCGCGCGAGGATCGGGCTCGTGCCGTCGTTCCCGACGACGAGGATCCCGTGCCCCTCGCCGCACTGCGGGATCGTGGTCGGGCTCACGGCGATGCGGACGTGAACCGCCGCCGCCGCGCTGCCGGCGAGGACCGCGAGCAGCGCGCACGGGGCCAGGAAGCCGAGTAAGAGTCGACGCATGCCAGACCTCCTTAAGAGATGAAAGCGGATCCGACGACGACTTGCAGGCCCGCGGCCGGGTCCGGGTGGGTTGACCAACGCGTTCCGGAACAATGCTGGACCCCGGCAAATCGGCCGGTCAAGCCGAATCTGCGCCCGGGCGCAAGTTTGGCGGGTCGCCGAAGGTCTAATGCGGACGCGGATGAAAGGGCAGGCTCAGTTGCCGGGTCACGAGCGGGCGACCCCGACCGGCGGTCGAGCTACGCGCCTTACGGCACCCGGAAGCGGTTCCTCCCGCCCTCGCCCTTGAGCGTGAGCGAGCCGCTCCCGTCCTCGAGCGCGATCAGCGTGGCCCCCGACGCGAGCCCCGGCGTGGAGAGCGCGAGCGACGTCGTCTGCGCCGCGAGGAGCGCCGCGCGGACGCTGCCGTCGGGCCCTCGGAGCGTCAGGTGTACGAGCCCGTCGGGCTGCACCTCGAGGAACGCCGCACCCGTCGTGGGACGGCCGCCGCCGAGCACGAAGCGGATCGTCCCGTCCGGCTTCACCTCCATGCCACCAGCCGGCCGGCCGTCGAGGTCGCGCAGCACGAACCGGTTCGCTTCCACGACGGATGCCTGGAGGCGCTCGCGCGCGGCCGCCGG
Source organism: Candidatus Eiseniibacteriota bacterium (assembly GCA_036522895.1). Taxonomy (GTDB): domain Bacteria; phylum Eisenbacteria; class RBG-16-71-46; order RBG-16-71-46; family RBG-16-71-46; genus JAIOPA01. Next base: position 4,211 of record DATDEX010000082.1, read on the forward strand.
CGCGGAGGGCTTGAGGAAGGTCACGGCGATGGAGCTGATGGCGGCGAGGAGCGAGACGAGGACGAGCAGCTTCCAGAGCGAGGCCTGCTGCTCCACGAGTTCCAGCCGGTCGAGGACACCCTGCTGCTCCACGGTCAAGCGACACCTCCTTGGGCTCTAGCGTTCCGCGCGGGCCGCACGGATCACGCGGCACCGCAGGTGGTGGACGCCGGGCAGTCTACGCCCTCGAGCCGCTCGTCCGGACCGGGTGCGCCAAGGGTCGGCTTCGCGACGGCGCTCGGGCCAGGGAGGCGCGGGCTAGTCCTTCGCGTCGTCGAGCGCCCTCACCATCCTGGGGTCGATGTCGAAGATGCGCATCTGCACGAGCTTGTCGATCGGCACCCGGTGGTAGCCGGCCGCCTCGACGCTCTTGATGAACTCCGGCGTCACGCCGTGGATCCGCATCGCGACGAGCTGCTCCGCCGGCACGTGCGAGTAGCCGAGCTTGCGGATCTGCTCGATGAACTCGGAGGTGACGCCGTGGATGCGGAACTCCACCAGCCGGTCGCGGTCAAGGCCCGGGTAGCCCGCCTGGCTCATCTCCTGCGAGAACTCTGGAGTCACCTGGAAGATGCGCGACTCGATGTACTTGTCGAGCGTCAGGTTCTCGCCGGCGGCACGCATGCTGCGGATGTAATCGGGCGTCGCGCCGTGAATCCGCGTCTCGACGAGCTTGTCCGCGGAGAGCCGGTCGAACCCGAGGCTCGCCATCTCGCGCACGTAGCCGGGGTTGACGTCGAAGATCCGGAACTCCACGAACTTCTCGAGCGACACGTCGTAGCCGATCTTCTGCATCGACTTGATGAACTCGGTCGAGACGTCGAACAGGGTCAGGTTCAGGAGCTCGCGCTCCCGCTCCCCGTTTTTGGGGTCGAACGTGACGCCCAGCGCGTGCAGCGCGTTCGGGAAGTCCTCGTTGGCGGTGAACTCGAACTCGCCGGCCCCGTTGCCTTGGCGGAACGTGCCCTCGAACGCGATCGATCCGGCCTCGCGGCGGAGCTCGAAGCGCACCGGCACCTGGGTCGGCGATTCGATCTCGGCCCGGGTCAGACCCGCGAAGTCCGAGCGATCGAACTGCGAGCCCTCGTGATCGCTCCGGCTCGTTCGAAGGTCGAGGCTCAATTGCTCAGGGTGCTTCTCGGAGATCGAGATCATCCAGCTTCCGTCGAGTCCGCGTCCCTGTGCGGGCGCGGCGGCCGTCGTGGCGAGCACGAGGCAGAGCGAAACGATCGAACGAAGCATATCGACTCCCGTCTGGGCGAAAAGACGCTGCGATCGGCCGACGAGCGGCTATTTCCGGTACTGCGACATCTCGCGAACGAAATCTCCGGTCACGCCGCCGGCGGCGAGACGCGTGAGCTGCTCGACGGTCAGGCCGTCGTAGCCCGCCTGCGCGAGCCGCCGGACGAGGCGCGGGGTCACGCCGAGTGCGCGCAACGACTGGAGCTCGCCCGCGTTCGTGAACTCGACGCCCGCCTCGCGGATGCCGCGGACGTATTCTGGCGTCACCCCCACCGCGGCGAGCCCCTGGGCCTCCCGCGCCGATTCGATGTCGAGCCCCGCGGCACGCAGGCTCTCGATGAGCTTGGACGTCACGCCCACCGCCGCCAGGCCCTGCGCTTCCTCGGCGGACTCGATCTCGAGCCCCGCGGCGCGCATGTCGTGGATGAACTCGGGCGTGACCCCCACCGCGGCCAGCCCCTGCGCCTCCTGGGCGGAGTTGACCTCGAGCCCGGCGTCGCGCATCGCGCCGATGAACTCGGGCGTGACCCCGACGGCAGCGAGCCCCTGTGCTTCCTGGGCGGAGTTGACCTCGAGCCCGGCGTCGCGCATCGCGCGGATGAATCGTGGCGTGACGCCCACGGCGGCGAGCCCCTGCGCGTCCTCGGCCGTCCGGACCTGGAGCCCCGCATCGCGCATCTTGCGGACGAACTCGGACGTGACCCCCACCGCCTTCATGCCCGTGATGGCCTTGAGGCTGGCGCGCGGAAAGAGCGCGCGCATCTCGCGGATGTCTTCGGGCCTGACCCCCATGGCCCGGAGCCCGATCAGGTCGTCGATCGAGAGCTTGCCGGCGTCGGGCGCGGGCGTCTCCTCCGGCTCCGGCGCGTCCTCCGCGTCGGGATCGTCCTGCGGCGCCACGGTCGCCGGAGGAGGATCGTCCTCCGCGGCCGCGGCCACCGCGCGGGTGCGCGGATCGGGCGAGATGGCCGTCACGACGACCGGGATCGGCACCGGCACCGCGGGCAGACCCGCGACCGTGGTGGTGAAGCTCGCCGGCACGAGATGGCGGACGGACTTCCGCACCGCGAGCGCCGAGCGCCCGAGCGCGGGCGAGAGCGGCACCGCGATCGCCGCGAGGACGATGGGCAGCATGGCGAGCGCGACGGTGCCCCGGAGCGCCCGGCGCTGGATGAGCCGCGAGCCCACGGCGATCCGGCGGACGCGCGCGAACAGCGATCCGCCGTTCGCGGACACGGCGAGCGTGGGCACGGCCGCGCGAAGCTCCTCGAGGCGCAGGAGCGCGCGGGCGTACTGGAGCCGGTTGCCGCACACGGAGACCGCGAGGTCGTCGCAACAGTTCTCGCGCTCGATCCGGACCTGGCGCGAGATCCACCACACGGCCGGATGATAGAAGAGCAGCGTCTCGACGACGGCCTGGAGCAGGTTGACGAGGAAGTCGTGGCGGCGGATGTGTGCCAGCTCGTGCGCGAGGATCATGTCGAGCTGAGCCGGCGAGAGCCCGGCGAGGATGCTGGCCGGAAGCAGGATCGCCGGCTTGAGGAGCCCGATGACCGCCGGCACCTCGACCCGCGCCGACTCGAGCACGCGCACCGCCTGGCGGACGCCGAGCGCTTCGGAGAGCCGGCGCGTGGCGAGCTGCCACTGCTCGCGGGCACGCTCGGCATGCCGCGTCGTGAGCAGGCGCGTCCGCAGCCAGGCGAGCACGAGGCGAATCGAGAACAGCGCCACGCCCGCGAGCCAGACCGCGACGATCGCCGGGAGCGCCCGGTTGGCGCTCCCGGCGATGGCGCGGAGGCGATCCGGGGCGGGAAGCCGCACGAGTGAAAGCTTCGCGGGGTGCGCGATCGGCGCCGCGGGACTCGCCGGCTGGATCGCGGGCGCTGCCGCCGTCGCGACGTGGTACGAGCGCGCGGCGGACGCGATGCCGAGCACCACGATGAGCGAGAGCGCGACGCACGAGACGACGTAGCGCACGCCGGCGCTCCGGCCGGCGAGGATCTGGAGCAGCACCGCGAGGAGCGCCGCGACCAGCGTGCCCTGCCAGAGGAGATGCAGCAGGCCCCAGCCGATGGCCTGAACGAGCGGTCCCGTGGGAAGTGCGAGGTTCATTTCGGTTCCCCCTGTTCGAGCTCATCGAGCAGCGCGCGAATGTCGCGACGCTCCTGAGCGGTGGCGCGGCGTCCGGAAAGGGCCTGCAGCACGAGCTTGACCGACGAGCCGCCGAACGCGCGGTCGACCAGGTCGCCGAGCAGCTGGCGCTGCGTCCGCTGCTCGCCCAGTCGCGACGAGTAGACGTGGGCGCGCTGGGTGTCGTCGCGCACGACGAGGCCCTTGTCCATCATGATCTGGAGCTGCTTCAAGACCGTGGTGTAGCCACTCTCCTGCGAGGCGCTCAACGCCTCGTGCACCTCGCGAACCGTGCTCGGTCCGCGACTCCAGAGCACACGGAGAATGGCCAGCTCCCCATCGGTGGGTCTGGGCGTCTCCGGGCTCTTCCGTTTTTCCGCCTTCTCTGCCTTCTCTGCCATGTGCCTCGCCTCCGTGGTTCAAGCCCGAATCGAACGTTATACGACGACTTTCGTACATTCAACGAAAATCTTCGTAGGCGAGACGAGCGAGGCGGGATGGCGCCCCAGCGCGGCCGGCTCATGACCCGCCGCCCGGGAGGAAGACTTTCCCATTCCGAAAGTTACGCGCGATCCGGGAGCCGGGTCACCGGGCCGGCCGGGAGGCGCTCCGGAGCCTCGCCAGCACGACGGCCATGTACAGCGACGCCCCGCCCAGAATCGGGCGGGGCGCGCTGGTCGGACCGACGTCGGGGGATGTCGCCGGCCGACTTGTGATCGCTACGGGGCGCTACGGCGTCGGAACGACCGCCGCATTGCCGTCCAGCGTGACGGCGCCGATCATCGCCAGCGCCCTGCCCTCCAGCGAGGCTCCGGTGTTCAAGGTGATCGACTGGCTCGCCATGATGGTGCCCTTGAAGACGGACGTCGTCCCCAGCGTCGCCGAGCTGCCGACCTGCCAGAAGATGTTCGAGGCCCTGGCGCCGCCGGCGAGGATCACGGCGCGACCGGGCGTGGTCGTGAGCGTCGAGGCGATCTGGAAGATGAACACGGCGCTCGGATGGCCCTGGGCATCCAGCGTCAGGTCACCCGAGGAGATCTCGATCGACGAGGTCGACTTGTACAGGCCCGGCGCCAGCGTCTGGCCGCCGAGATTCCCGGCGACGGTGACCGGCGCCAGCGTACGTCCAGCCGCGTCGTTGTAGGCCGCCGTCAGCGCGGCCATCGCCGTCGCGGACATCGCATCCCCCGCGTGCATCGCACCCGTCAGGTTTCCCGGGGGAAAGCCGGTCACTGCGGTTCCCGGGCTCACGCCCAGGTCCCCGGTGAGAGCGCTCGCTCCCGTATTGGTGACCGTCGAGCCCGCGAGAATCAAGAAGGTGGAAGCCGTGGCGAGGACCGGCGCCGGAAGGTTGTTGGGTGCCGGAGAGGTCGGGCTCTGGGTGGGCTTGCCGCATCCTGCCCCGACGGCGAGGAGCATTGCGAGCGTGAATACGGCGATGGTGCGATGGCGAATCCGGATCATGACGTCTCCTGCGGTGTGAAGAGTGCGCGGCTCGAGTGGGCACTGTCGCGGCCCGCCGGTGTGCCGGGCACGAACGCTGCCATGCGTATGTGATGCGCTCCGGGATTGAATACCTGCGAGCGCGGCGTCGATCCCGAACAAAGCCCGAAGCGGGCGGCCATCCGTGGTGCCCGCTTCGAGTGCTACTTCGATTGAGAGGTGGCGCGTGCGGTGGAGTTACTTGTGGTCGTGACCGTGGCCACGCTGGTCGTCACCGTCGTGATCCCTCTCGTGGCCTCTGCCGTGACCCCTGCGGCCGTTGTCGTGGTGGTTCTTCTCCATCCACGCGGACGGATAGTGCCGCCAGTGCTCGCGCGGGATCCTGGAGAACTCGAGTGGGACGAAGCGTTCGTCGATCAGGACGAACTCGCCGCGTCCTGATCGGGACGAGTACCAGCGGTCGTTGTCGTATGCGTAGTAGGTGCCGCCGCAGAGGTACACGTCGTAGTCGGGCCGCTCCGCGGAGCGGATCTCACGGACGCGCGTGCCGCGAATGCTCCCCCATCGGGGCCGGCTGCCGAGGTTGATCTGCAGGCTGGCGGATACACCCTCCTGTGCCCGAACGGGGACCGACGCTGCAAAGAACGTGCAGACGGCCAGCAGCGGAAGCAGAAGGAATCTGTTCAGTCGATGGGACAAGGGAATCTCCTTGGGTGCGCCGGACTGCGGCGGACAGGATGGCCGGCCGCCGGGTCCTCTCGCGCCACGCTTCGCAGGAGCTGCGCGGAGAGTTCCGGACGCGGCCGCCATCCATTGACCGTCCGGTATCGCGAGAATCGGGCCAGCGAGCGGCATCGCCTCGAGCTCGCCTGCAACCGACGGCCGGCACGCGGCTTGGACCCTGCGGGTCGCGCTTACCCCCGCTCGCGGCGGCCAGTTCGAGCGCTGAGCGGCGGAGCTTCCTTCAAGACGCGGTAAGAACTACAAGTCTCTCGCTCGCTCCCCATAGCGCACGATTTTCACCGCCTCGAGCGTGACCAGTCCCTCCTGCACCAGGGCGTCCACCTCGAGCATGAAGCGCCGGATGCGCTCCTCCCCGTCGACCAGCTCGATCACGACCGGCAGGTCGCTCGAGAGCTCCGCCAGCTTGGCCGTGTGCATGCGCGAGTGCCGGCCGAAGCCGAGCGGCCCTTGCAGGACGGTGGCACCGGCGAGCCCCATCGCGTGCGCCCTCTGGACGAGCACCTTGTGAAGCGGCTGGCCCTCGTGCCGGTCGGCGTCGCCGATGAAGATGCGCAGCAGCAGCCCCTCGCTCGTCTGGATCATCGCGCGGCCCGCTTTTCGCCGCCGCGGTAATGCACGACGTGCGCGCGCTCGAGGGTGACGAGGACGCGATGTCCGGTGATCATGGGTTCTGCCGTGGCGAGGAACTGGAGCAGCTTCTCCTCCCCATCCACGATCTCGACCACGACCGGTCGCTCCACCTGGAGCGCATGCGGATGCTCGCCGAGGACGCTCCCCCGATCCACGTAGCCATAGACGCCCGAGAGCACCGTGGCGCCGGCGAGATGCTCCTTCCGCGCCTTCTCGACCAGGGCTTCGTAGAGCGGACCGGTGTGCCACTTGGCGAAGTTGCTCAGGTGCATCCGCAGCAGGACCTGCTCGCCCTCGAGCTTCACAGCAGCCCTCCCAGCTTCGGCGTGAGCAGGATCCCGAGCCGCACGCCGGCGAGGCCCGCGAAGACGCTCAGGAGGATGTTCGCCAGCGCCCGCACCCAGGCCCCGTCATCGAAGAGGCTGTGCGTTTCGTAGGCGAACGACGAGAACGTGGTGAGCGAGCCGAGGAACCCGACGATCATCACCAGCCGGACGACCTCCGGCCGATCAACCAGCCGGCCCGTGACCATGGTGGCGATGACGCCAATCGCGAGGCAGCCGGCGACGTTGACGACGAGCGTGCCGTACGGGAACGCCGTGCCCAGCCACTGGGCCATGGCCCGGTTGACGAGGTAGCGCGTGTTGGCGCCCACGATGGCGCCGACGGAGATCCAAACGTACGGCATGAGACGGGAGATGATCGGCCTCCATGGAGTTCGGGATCCGCCCGGCGAACGAGGGCGCCGGACGGTGCGAGCCTACCGGAAGGTGTGCTGTGGTCCGCCAGCTGGCTGCCGAGGCGGAATCCACGGTCGTGTCCGGCCCCGACCCCCTGGCGCAAGAAAAATGACTCCCAACCCCTCGCGTCAAGAGGTCAGGAGTCATCAGCTCGCATTTGCCGCGGGCGGTTTCGGCGAACTCCATCGCCGGTGTTCATGCTGCAAGCTAGCCAACGCCGCCGGCGACGGTCAAGCGCGACATCGGCGCGGCCCCGGCGGGTCGGGGCCGTGCCGAGAAGATTCCCTCGGTTACCGGAACATCGCCTTGAGCTGGCCCCAGGCCGTGTGTGTCACGGGCGTGCTCGTGGAGCCCAGGTTCACGAGGACGACGAAGTCGGCGAAATCCCCGCCCGAGCCGGACGAGGACTCGCACGCGAACCACGTCCACCCGGCACGCGCGCCGGTCCCGCTGTAGGCGAGGATCTTCGCCGCTCCCCCGGGATTGCGAGTGTCATCGAGGTAGAACGTGCCGCCCGGACCCGTGTCGTAGATGCCGAAGGCCGCGGCGTTCGCTCCCGTGTAAGTGGTCGTCCCCTGGAGCACGTTGAGCGCGTCGAAGAGGTTGACGAGCATCCGGCTCGGACCGCTCCGGAACGATGCAGCCGCATACCATCCCGGCGCCGTGGCGCCGGAGAGCACCGTGTAGAGCGCGGGCGGGGTCTTCTTCGCACCATTCGAATTGTACGTACCGACGCTGGTCGACGTGGCCTGCGGGCCAAACGTGCGCACCTCGAAGCTGGTGCCCGCGGGAACGCTCAGCGACTGTAGATCGAGCTGATCCGTGCCCACGTTGATCACCTGCCCCTGCGAGGCGAAGAAATTGGCGAGCGCCGTGCCGCTCACCGGTACCTGCTGCGCGCGGGGCGCCGCTAAGGCGCACGATGCAGCGAGACTCAGGAGCAGCACGGACACGACGGGTAGTAAACGAGCGCGCATGGGAACCTCACACGTCGCGTGCCGCTGGTTGCGGGCACGCCGATTGGCGGAGTACTCGCGCCGATCCGTGGCCCCCGAGCAACTTCCGAACTCACGAGAGGAACGGAGATGTTCGCGCTCTCGCTTATGATTGTCGCCGCGCCTACCTGCGCGTCACCCGGACGGCCGAGTGTTCGCGCAAGATACCGCGACGGTCAGGGAAATTACACGGGTCATCAATAATTCTTCGAGCGCGGGAACGACAACCTCGCGACCCGGTCAGTAAACGGCCTCCGGATGGGGCCGGCGATGGCGCGGGTCGCCGGACTTGCGCCAAATGGACGGCCCGGCGACCTCGCCTCAGCGCTTCCCCTCGCTCGACCACTTGCGCTTCCAGTCGGCCATGGCCCGCTGACCGCGCTTCTTCTGATCGTCATTGCAGTACTGCTCGATGACCGCGCGCGCCGAGGTCATCGCCTGCACCGCATCCATCTCGGCGGCGAGATGGCTCCAGGCGTAAGCGTCCACCAGGTCCTGATCGCCCCGATGGCGCGAGAAGAGCGCCGTGGCCAGCATGCCCATGGCGCGCGTGTGCTGTTGGGCAGCGGCCTTGCCGAACCAGAGAATGGCGGCGGAGTCGTCCTGCGTCACCCCCGAGCCCGTCGCGTAGAGAGAGCCCAGGTAGAACTGCGCCTCGGCGTTGCCGCCTTCGGCCGCGCCCCGGAACCAGCGTGCCGCCTCGGCCGGATCCTTCGTCACGCCCTGACCCGAGTAGTAGAGGATGCCGAGAAAGAGCTGTGCGGGCAGGTGCTTCTGCTCCGCGGCCTTGCGGTAGAGCGAGGCAGCGCGGGCCTGGTCCTGCGGAACGCCGTGGCCCGCGTCGTAGAGCATCCCGAGCAGGAACTGGGCGTTCGGGTCGCCCTTGGCGGCGAGCGGATCGAGCTCCGCGAGCGCAGTCCGGTAATCGCCCTTCTGAATCGCCTTCCACGCGTGGTCGGTGGGCGAGCCTTTCGAGGCCGCGGCTCCAGCGAGCGCGGGGCAAACAGCTCCGGTGAGGATCGCGACGAGCGCCGCGGCGAACGCGAATCGTACCTTCCTTGGGAACATATGGCCCTCGTATGTAAGCGGCAACTCGCCGGGTGACCTCATCCCCGCTCCGCGCTTCGCCAGGGACCGCGACGGATGCTACCGCGACACCGGGGGGAAGGGCGATCGCGCTCGGCGGGACGGATGCGCGAGCCGCCTCCTTCGGCGGCCAGGTGCCCGGGATTCGCGCGGCAACCGGGTGGGCGTAGGCGGGTGGCTCGTCCGCGTCCCGCACGCGGGAAGGAGGAGGTTCGCTCGACCGTGTTCCTGAGATAGCCGCGCCGCGCGATTGTCGGCTGGGCCGCCACGCTGGCGAATTCCAGCGAGGCTCGCTAGCTTGTCCGTGGGCGGGTTTGGTGCCCAGGTTCGAGTGGGGCTTCGCATGGGGCGCATGGGCAAGCACCCGGGGCTACGCAGGCCAGCCGATGAACGACGTCGTCGAATACTTCAAAGATCTGCAAGAACGGTTGCTCGCACGTTTCGAGCAACTGGACGGCCAGGCGAAGTTCTTCCGCGACCACTGGACGCGCCCCGGCGGCGAAGGCCTCACCGCCGTGCTGGAGGGGGGCGTCACCTTCGAGCGTGCCGGCGCCAGCTTCAGCGACATCAGCGGCACGCAACTTCCGCCGTCGGCCACCGCCGCCCACCCCGAGCTTGCCGGTCGCCCCTTTCGTGCCGCGGGCGTGAGCGTCGTAACCCACCCGCTCAACCCGCACGTCCCGACCAGCCACCTGAACGTGCGCGCCTTCTCGACCGACGACGGGGCCGGCTGGTGGTTCGGCGGCGGCTACGACCTGACGCCCTATTACCCGCACGAGGAGGATGCGCGGCACTGGCACGCGACGGCACGGGCCGCGGTGAAGGATCGCTACCCGGCCATGAAGCGCGCGTGCGACGAGTACTTCTTCCTCAAGCACCGCGACGAGGCGCGGGGAATCGGCGGCCTGTTCGTTGACGACCTCAACGACGGCAACCGCGACCGCTGCTTCGCCCTGATCCGCGCCATCGGAGACAGCTACCTCGACGCCTACGCCCCCATCGTCGAGAGGCGAAGGGCGACGCCGTACGGCGAACGCGAGCGCCAGTGGCAGCTCTACCGCCGCGGCCGCTACGTCGAGTTCAACCTGGTGTGGGACCGCGGCACGCTCTTCGGCCTGCAATCGCGCGGCCGCATCGAGAGCATCCTCACGTCGATGCCGCCGCTCGTGTCCTGGAGCTACGACCTCAAGCCGGAGCCCGGCTCACCCGAGTCGAAGCTGCTCGAGTTCCTGAAGCCGCGGGACTGGTGACGTTCGAAGTCGGGTGGAGCCGAGGGGGCTCGACAAGAGGTTGGTGGCCCCGACTGGAGTCGAACCAGTGGCACGCGGTTTAGGAAGGCCGCCTGCTCCCGCCGGCCCAGAGGGGCGTCATCTCATGAATACGACTCGTCCCGTCCGCGTTTCGCCTGCGTATTGCAAGCGGACCACGTAGATTCCGGGGCGCAGCGACCCGCTGGCGTCAAGGAGGATCGAATGGGCGCCCGGGCCGAGCCCTCCCACCTCGCGCGACGTGCACCGGCGCCCGGTGACATCGAACGCCTCCAGTCGAGCCGGGCCTGCCTGGGGAAGGTTGAAGTCGACACGGAATACACCGATCGCGGGATTAGGCCCGGACAGCGTGAGCCGACCGGCACCGTCGGCTGCCACCGCGACAGAGTTCGAGAACCACGGCGAGCCAGCGATGGAGATCTGGACGCGGTAGTCATAGCGATGGCCGGAGCTGACGTCGTGGTCCGCGAACGTCGCCAGCCCTCGAGCATCGAAGTCGAGCGGCCCCAAGTCCGCCCACGCCGAGCTGCCGTCGCGGCGCTGGAGTGAGCTAGCCCGGCCGATCGCCGCCGGCGACTCCCATGTGAGCGCGATCGCATTCGCCGAGGACGAGGATCCCACCAGCGATGCCGACGGTGGCCCCACGGTGAGCGCCCACACCTGCACGTCGTCGGACCCGGGCGTCTGCGCGAACAATGCGACCACTTGATCGCGGAAGGGGTCGTAGGCGACGGACTCGCCGACGACGGGACGCGGCGACGTGAAATCGAGCTCCGTCCACGCGCCTGTGTCGCCGACGTCGCGCGTCCATACGGTGGAGTCGGCGAACAGGTAGAGCCGATTCCGCTGCGGGTCGAACGCGGCGTGCGACGCGGGTGGCCCCGGCGGCAGGGTCCCCGTTGTGGAACTCAAGTCGGTCCACTCGAGCGACGAGTCGACCGGCGTGGTCCACACGGTCGCCCCGTAGTCGCGAAGGGGTATAGGAATATTCCCACCGTTCCAGGTGCCGCCCACGAGAACCAGCCGATTCCGAATCGGATCGTAGAACGAGGCATGCAGGGCTGAGCCGTGGGGCTGCGGCAGAATCCCGAGCTTGGTCCATTGTGCCGCCGACTCGAGCGGCAGCGCCCACACGCCCTCGGTGCTTCCAACCTGAACATGTCCCGCCGGTATGAAGCCGCCCGTGAGGATCAGCCTGTGGTTGTGCGAATCGACTGACACCCCGGCATCGAACCCGGGATCCTCGAAGTTCAGATCCTCGAACGGCCTCGGCGGACCGAGTGGCGTCCACCCGTTCTCGCCCTCCGCCGGCATGGACCAGATTTGACTGCCATCGTACGCGAGGAGCCTGTCCTCAAGGGAGTCGTAGGCAGCGCGCTGCGTGTGGATGCTATAGAAGTAGTCGAAGTCAGGCGTGGGGAGCGAGCTGAGGGGAGTCCATTGGTGTGGATCCCGCGGCGCAAAACCCCACATGCTCGAATCGACGGTCGAATACTTTCCACCCAGCTCCGTGAAGCGGTCGCGACGTGAGTCGTACACGACTTCGTGGCCGTGGTGCAGTCCCGGCGAGGGCTCGGGATCGGGAGGCAGCACGGAGCGCCATTGGGTGGGATCCGCGAGCGACAGCTCGGAGGTCAACGGATAGCCACCCGCGCCGCAATCGAGTAGCCGATCCGCGACAGGATCGTACACGTCGGCCGGATAGGAATGACCGCGCAAGTGGTTCGCCGTCAAGATCGGCGTCCATGCTGGCGCGCCGTCGAGCGAGAGCGCCCAAAGATCATCAGGCTCGACCCCGCTCTGCGCGTTGATGCCGCCATGGATCAGCATCCGCCGGCGCACGGGGTCGTACACCGTTCCAAGAGCCGAGCGCGCTCCGGGAATCGTTCCGGCGGGGTGCAACTCCGTCCACGTCGGAGTGTCGTTCAGGCTCAGCTGCCAGAGGTCACTCCAGAAGCCGCGCGAGGCCGCCTCGTAGTGCCCCCCGAACACCAGCATCCGTTGAAGCGCGGGGTCGTAGATCGCTCCATGGCCCTCGCGTCCACCGGGAGCGGCGCCCGCGGGGAGCAACTCAGACCATGTATTCGATGTCAGTGAGAATGACCAGACATCCGCGAGATACGCGCCGCCCGCCCCGCCGAACATGATCACCCGGTCGTTAACGGGATCGTAGATCGTGGACTGTCCTCCGCGCACCGGTGGCGAGACACCGTTCGTGTCGAGCTGCTGCCACGCGAGCGGACCCGACAGTGGCAGGGCCCAAACCTGCGCGCCGAAGGCAAGCAATCGATCGCGAACGGGATCGTAGACGAGGCTCCCCAGTCGGGTGTCATCTATGAGCGTAGACCAATGCGGCTGGGGCACCGTATCGAACACGCGCACCCCCGGTGCTCGCAGCAACGAGGGGTCCTGGTCGATCACCAGCACACGACCCTGCATGGGGGAGTACACAGCGAACGGAACGCCCAACGTGGGGGGCAATGCGGGCGTGCTCGCGAGCAGGTGCCATGCGGCGACATCAGCGGCGCGGACTGCCGTCGCATCTCGAGTCAAAATCGTAATCGCAACGACCGCGAGCAACGCTCGGCGCATGAGCAACTCCTGACAGTCGGACTTCCCTCGACCTCGGTAGTCGCAAGTTACGCCGCAGACCTCCTTATTCGATCGCCCATGTCGAGCCGCGTGCCAAGAGTCTATCACGCGGCGGCGCGCGCTCAGCATGAACCAAGTTGGGACAACTCGGCCGAGGTCCCCCTCTTCAGCGTGCTCTCAAGTCCCCTCCTGTCCGTTTCCGGCCAATCGGCGTGGGTGCGCCGGGGGGACCCGGAACACCCTCTGGCTGACGCACTTTCGCGATGGATCGCAGCGATCTATGTGGTGGCCCCGACTGGAGTCGAACCAGTGGCACGCGGTTTAGGAAACCGCTGCTCTATCCGTCTGAGCTACGGGGCCACGGGGCGGGGACTCTAGTGCATCGCTTCAACTTGCGCGAGGCAGCTCTGGCACTGCACGAAGCGGGACTCGAGCCCCAGTTAGGCGCTCATCCTCTCGCGATTGTCGATCATCACGGGCGAGTGGAGGAAGTCGATGGTCGGCGGCGAACCGAACTTCTTTTCGACGAACGGCCTCCCCTCCCCGTTGTAGAGCCGGTCCGCGGCCGTGCGCGATTCCCACACGTAGACGCCGCCGGCGCCGACCTGACTTCTGCCGGTACGGCCCGCGCGTAAGCAAGTGACAAGCACTGCAGTACCGTATCAATCGGATCGCAACGCCGTAAGGGGTTCGACGCGTGTGGCCCGAAGCGCCGGCACGAACGTGGCCAGCATCGCGGTCAAGGCGAGAACGACGAACAGCACGACATAGGTGCTCACATCCGTCGGGCGAACGTCGAAGAGCACACTCGCGAGCGTACGCGACAGGAGGAGCGACCCCGCCAGACCGAGGGCCGAGCCGATCAGCGTGATGCGAATCCCGCGGCTCATCACCATGGCGAGGATCTGGCCCTTCTGCGCACCGAGCGCCATGCGGATGCCGATCTCCCGTGTACGCTGGCTCACCGCGTAGGCGATCACACCGAAGAGACCGATCGTCGCGAGGATGAGTGCCAGCGCCGAGAAGCTGGCGATCAGGAACATGTTGAACTTCGGCTCGGCGAGGGCCGTCTCATGGACCGCGGACATCGAGCGGACGTTCGCCAGGGCGATGTTCCGATTCATGCCCATGAGCGTGGAACGGACGGGCCCGACGTAGGGTGTGGGGTCGCCATTCGTGCGGACGACGTAAGCGATCGTGCCCCACGGATCCTGCTGGTGCGGCACGTACGCCGTGCCCTGCGTGCTTTCCTGAAGTGAGTTGACCTTGACGTCGGCGACGATCCCGACAATCTCGCGCGGCTTGTTGTCGTCGCGCCAGGAACGGATCACCTTCCCGATCGGGTCTTGCTTCGGGAACATCTGCTTCGCCAGCGTCTGGCTGATGATGACGACCGGCGCCGAATCTTGCTTGTCCTGGTCCGTGAAGTCGCGACCCGCGACCAACTGCAGGCCGGTGGCCTCGAGGAAGCCCGGGGTGATGACGTTCCACATCGACGGGTATTCCGTGCCGTTCGGCGGTTCGGGCTCGCCTTCACGGATGAAAGTGCGGCCCAGGTAGAAGCCGCCGCCACCCATCGGCAGCGCACCGACCGCGCCCGAGGCGACCACGCCGGGGATCGAATCGACGCGCCGACGGAACTCGGCGATGAAACGTTCCCTTTGGACGCTTTCGCCGTTCACGGCCGATGGGACGGCCATCTCGAACGTCAACAGGTTGGAAGTGCGCACACCGGGATCCACGCTCTGCAATCGACCGAAGCTCTTCACCAGGAGTCCAGCCGCGATCAGCAGCATCAGCGAGAGAGCGATCTGGGTCACGACCAGGGCTTCGCGATAGCGCTGGCTCGACTTGCTCGCGGAGACGGTGTTCCCGCTTTGTTGCAACGCTTCGCGAACATCCTGTCGCGAAATGCGCCAGGCGGGAGCGAACGCGAACAGTCCGGCGGTGAGCGCCGTAGTCGCAAGCGTGAAAAGGAGCACCCGGAGATCGATCGAGGTTTCGGCCAAACGCGGGATGCTGCTGGGACCGTAGGCGATGACGGCTTTGACGATCCCGTAGGCGACGAGCATCGCGGCGAGCGCACCGAGGACGCAGAGAACGCCGGCCTCGACGAGCACCTGCTGGACCAGGCGGGACGAACTCGCGCCGAGTGCCGCGCGGATCGAGAACTCGCGCGCGCGGGCGGCGGCGCGGTTCAGCATGAGATTGGCCAGGTTCGCCGTCGCGATCAGGAGCACGAGGCCGATCGCCGCGAGGAGCACCAGGAGGGCGCGCCGCGTCCCGGGCCCGACCACGAAATCATGGAGTGACACCACGGACGTCGCGCTGTTCGCCCGCTTCGCCGCGAATTCTTTGGCGTTCCGCTGGCCGACGCCCTCGACGAAGGCCCTGGCCGTGGTCAGCTTCGCCCCAGGCGCAAGCCGGGCGATGGCCTCGTACGCCCAGTTATCGACCGGGTCCTGGGCGATCGCACTGCTGATGAAGGGGAGCCAGATCTGCGTGCCGAGCGGATAGTCCGAGCGGCGGGAGGCGACCCCGATCACCATGCGATCCGTGCCGCGCACCTTGATGGTCCGCCCGACGATCGCGGGATCGGAGCCGAAACGGCCCTTCCATAGCGCTTCGCTGATGACGATCGCGCGCTCCGCGCCCTGAAGATGGTCCTCGGCGCGGAAGAATCGTCCGATGATCGGACTCGCGCCCAGGACGGTGAAGAAGTCTTCGGAGACGGCGGCCGAGTTCACGCGCTCGGGCGGTGTGTCGCCCGCGGCGAGATCGGACGTGAGCTGCTCAGAAAGGGCGACTCCGGAAAACACCCTCCGATTGGCCTTCCACTGCAGGTAGTCGTGATGGGTGATGGCGCGACCGATGGTGCCGAGGCGTGCATCGATCGACACCGGGTTCACGAGCTCATCGGCATGCGGGTACGGGAACCCGCGCAGCAGCACGGCGTTCACCGTGCTGAAGATGGCGGTGTTTGCACCGATGCCGAGTGCCAGCACCAGCAACGCGACCGTGGCGAATCCACGGCTCTTGTTCAAGGTGCGGAAGGCGAAGCGAACGTCTTGGGCGATTGTCATGCTGGACCTCGCGTGTCAGTCTGGGGAGCACGCGCGCGGCGACAACTTACGCCCGCCTCAAAGCCCGTGCCACTGGCCGCGCCGGAGCTTCCGGGCCGCCGCGGTCGCTCCCCACCCCGGCGGAGGTTCCTGGCTGGCAGCCGTAATCAGTGCCTTCGCAAGCTTGGCGGGGTCCCCGGAGCGCCGTCCGTTCTGTGATTCCCACCACTTGATTTGCTCCAACCTGCGCCCTACGGCTGTCCGAACTGCCGCCTTCGCGTCGGCGAGGCTCATGGGTTCTCCGCCGGTGGGCTCACTGACTCGGGGCAGTGCGGGAGGCAATAGCCACACCGCCGTCCAAGCGGGCAGCGAATGTATTGGTAGTCAACGAGAACCCATGGAGGAGGTAGTCCAAGTCGGTCGCGCGCGATAGGGCTGCTCTCAGTCAGCGTGCGCGCCGGTAATGCATGGCGACCGCGCCGCTGCGGAGCGGCTTCGCCGAGACCAGCTCGAGCCGTCGCGTGCTGGGCAGCCCGCTCTGGTACAGGGTCGGGCCGTGACCGGCGATCCTGGGGTGGACGAGGAACTTGTACTCGTCGATCAGATCCAGTCGGTCGAGATCGGTCGCGAGCTTGCCGCTACCGAGGAGCACGCCGGCCGGAGTCGCGTCCTTGAGCTTCTGCACGCCCGTGCGCAGGTCGCCGGCGATGTGGTGGCTGTTGGTCCACGGGAAGTCCTTTCGCGTCGACGACACCACGTACTTCGGCTTGGCCTCCAGCTTGACCGCCCACTCGCGCATCGCCGGCGGCGCCTCCTCGTCGCCGCGGGCGACCGCCGGCCAGTAGCTCTCCATCATCTCGTAGGTGACGCGGCCCCACAGCATCGCCCCGACCTCGTCCATGAGCCGGGTGAAGAAGGCGTGTGTCTCGTCGTCGGCGATTCCCTCCTGGTGGTCGACGCAGCCGTCCAGGGTAACGTTGATGCTGAAGGTCAAGAGTCCCACGGTGTCCTCCGTTGGAGATGCGCGACGAGACGCTCCGCCGTCTGGCTCCAACCAACCAAGTGCATCACGAGAATGTGTGGTCAGCGCCAGCCGAGTTCCGGAGCGACGTACGCGAGGATGCTCCGGAGCACGTGGGCGTTGTAGTCCACGCCCAGCTGATTCGGGACCGTGAGGAGCAGCGTATCGGCCGCCGCGATGGCCTCGTCGCGGGCGAGCTCCTTGACGAGCACGTCGGGTTCCGCGGCGTACGAGCGGCCGAAGATGGCTCGCGTGTTGGCGTCGATGTAGCCGACCTGGTCCCGGTCGTTGGCGTCGTTGCCAAAGTACGCCCGGTCGCGGTCGTCCATGATCGCGAAGATGCTGCGACTGACGGACACGCGTGGCTCACGCCGGTGCCCGGCGTCCTTCCAGGCTTCACGATAGGCTTCGATCTGCTTGCGCTGCTGGACGTGCAGCGGCTCGCCGGTCTCATCATCCTTGAGCGTCGAACTCTGGAGATTCATGCCGAGCTTCGCCGCCCACCGGGACGTCGCGTTGGAACTCGAACCCCACCAGATCCGCTCGCGCAATCCAGCGGCATGGGGCTCGAGGCGCAGCAGACCGGGCGGATTGGGAAACATGGGCCGCGGATTGGGTTGCGCGAAGCCATCGCCCTTCAGCAGTCCGAGGAACACTTCGGCCTGGCGTCGCGCCATGTCGGCGTCCGTCTCGCCGTCGCGCGGCGTATAGCCGAAGTGCCGCCAGCCGTCGATCACCTGTTCCGGCGATCCCCGGCTGATGCCCAGTTGCAGACGCCCACCCGCGATGAGGTCCGCGGCACCGGCATCTTCCGCCATGTACATGGGGTTTTCGTAGCGCATGTCGATGACGGCGGTGCCGATCTCGATCGTCTTCGTGCGCGCGCCGACGGCGGCGAGGAGCGGGAACGGCGAGCCGAGCTGGCGTGCGAAGTGGTGTACGCGGAAGTACGCGCCGTCGAGGCCCAGCTCTTCAGCGGCGACGGCGAGCTCGATCGACTGCAGGAGGGCATCGGACGCGGTGCGAACGCTGGAGGATGGCGCGGGTGACCAGTGCCCGAAGGAGAGAAAGCCGAGCTTCTTCACCTGTCCCACCACTTCGAGAGATTCGGCGCCGGAACCCGCGCCCGCTCGGCATAGTGCGACGTGTCGTTGAACAGCATCAGTCTTGCGCGCACAGGATCTCGGAAGTCCACGATGTTGAGGCAGGCCGGGGATTGATCGAGTCGGTCACGATAGCCCCGCCCGTCGATGCCGAGGAGGCTGCACAGAACGAGCCGAATGGTGGCCTTGTGTGAGACGACGAGAACGCCTTCGTCCGGGTGCGCGAGCACGATCTCGCGAACCACGGGGAGCGCGCGCGCGAGCACGCCCACCCCCGACTCACCGCCCTCCGGCGCAAACGCATACGGGTCCTGTTCCCACATCGCGTACTCGCCCGGATATCGCGTCTCGACTTCCTCGCGTGTGAGCCCTTCCCAATGCCCGTGGCTGATCTCACGCAAGCCGTCGCGTGGGACCGGTGTGAGCCGCAACGGCTCGCCAAGAATGCGAGCGGTCTCCAACGTGCGGCTGAGCGGGCTCGCGTACACCGCGCGGATCCCGAGGCCCTTGAGCCTCGTCGCGAGGAGCTCGACCTGACGCCGTCCTTCGTCGGAAAGATCGACACCGATCGCGCCGGAGAACCGGTTCTCTGCGGTGAGCGGCGTAGCGCCATGGCGCACGAGATACACTCTTGTCGCCAACTAGCGCGGGCTCCCGCTGGCCGCCCGTGCGGCCCGCTCGACGGCTGCCGTGAGGAACGGCAGGTCCCACGCGTCGCCCACCGAGACGCCGAGCAGCCCCGCGCCCATCACGAGACACTCCTCCAGTCGATGTGGGCGTCGTTCGCGGTGGCGATCGCGTTCATGGCGGAGTGCCGCTCCGGGCTCTGGGCGCAAGTCGAAGTCGGTACGCAGGGTGACAGTTTCGGCCGAGAGTGCCAAACCGAGGCAGGTCGCAATGATCGGCGGTCCGAGATGTTTGAATCACGGCAATTCGCGGCCCGCCGACTTATGCTCTGGGCCCGGCCGGCCGAAGCCGGGCGTACCAACTCGACGCGCCGGACCGATCCGCCCGTCGAGGAGCGTGGGAGTGGCCCCAGACGATCGCGCTCGAACCCGAGGAGATCGCACCGTGACGAGGGAGAGAGTCCACACCGTAGCAGGTCTCGCATTCGCGCTCGCTCTCATCGCAGCCGGCCCTGCCCAGGGGCAATCGTCGTACGGGAACCGCAGCAAGGCGGAGGACTCGACGCGCCAATCGTGCGACGGCCGGCAGTTCAAGCCGCGCCAGTGGGCCGCGATCCCGGAGGAGACTGTGCCGCCGATCCGCTACCACGGCGGCCCGATCATGCTGGGTGAGATCCACATCTACTACATCTGGTACGGCAACTGGTCGGGCAACACCGCAACCACCATCCTCACGGACTTCGCCGGCTCGATCGACGGCTCATTGTACTTCGACATCAACACGACGTACACGGACGCCTCGGGCGGGCGCGTCTCAGACGCGGTGACGTTCATCGGCAGCACGGACGACCACTACTCACAGGGCACGACGCTCACGGACGCGGCGGTTGAGGCAGTGGTGACGGACGCCATCTCCAGTCACCGGCTTCCGAGCGACCCGCACGGCGTCTACTTCGTTCTCACGTCCGCGGACGTCACGGAGTCGAGCGGATTGTGCTCCCAGTACTGCGGCTGGCACACGCACGTCACGGCCGCGGGCAACGATATCAAGTATGCGTTCGTGGGGAACCCGGAACGCTGCATCGACTCGTGCGCGGCCCAGCCGGTGGGGCCGAACGGCAACGCCGGCGCGGACGGCATGGCGAGCATCATCGCCCACGAGCTGGCTGAGGCCGCGACGGATCCTGACCTGGACGCCTGGTTCGACGAGCGCGGTGCCGAGAACGCCGACAAGTGCGCTTGGACGTTTGGCTCCACCTATTCCACGCCGAACGGCGCTGTGGCGAACATCCACCTGGGCCAGCGCGACTACCTGATCCAGCAGAACTGGAGCGCGGGAAAACACCAGCACTGCGCGCTGGCACTCCCTATTTAGGCGTAGCGCTGCTGCCGTTGAACCCGCGTGATCGGTCTGGTCGAACTGAGGTAGCTGCGGTAGTCCTACTCCCAGCGAAAGACGCGCGTCGTGAGGGCGAGGCAGATCGCGATCGTCAGCGCGAGCGCGCCCAAGTGCGGCAGCAGCGTGAGCCAGCTCGCTCCGATCCACGCGCCGCGAAGGAGCGCGACCGCGTGCGACATGGGCAACACGCTGCCCACCAGCGCCAACGGCCGGGGCATCGAAGCGAGCGGCACGAACATTCCCGAAACCCCCAGCATCGGGTAGAAGACGGCGCTGCCGGTCAACTGGGCGAACCTCGCGGTGCCGACCCAGCTGGCGACCACGAAGCCCATGCACAGGATCGCCACCGTGGTCACGGCGACCGCG
>DATDEX010000083.1:0-11709 GCA_036522895.1 Candidatus Eiseniibacteriota bacterium
GGGGCGTGCGCTCCCGCTACGCGAGGCCCAGCCGCCTCGCCTGGTCGTTCGCGAAGAGTCCGCCCGGGTCCATGCGCCGGCGCAGCTCGCGGAAGCGCACGAGGCGCTCGCCGAACGCGCGCGCGAACGACGCCGCGTCGACGACCTGGTCCTTGGCCGGGTAGAACGTGCCGCCGGCCTCGAGGACGAGCCGGGTGAGGTCGGCCGCCGTGTCCCATAGCCTCTGCGCGTGCCGCGGCACCTTGAAATCGAGCGCCAGCGACCAGCCATCGAGCCCGTGCGAGAGCAGGTAGTCGTCCGGTCGGTGACGCTTGAACACGCCCAGGTAGGAGACGATGCCGCGCCGCTGGCACAGGCGGAGCGCCTCGGCGAACGCGTCGCGCGCGTGGGCGTCCGGCACGAACAGCTGCACCTGGATGAAGCCGCCGTCGCCGTACGCGAGGCGCCAATTCGGGATGTAGTCGAGCAGGAAGGCGTAGCCCGCGTGGGAATCGCGGTAGGTGCCGTCCTTCGCGACCGGCTCCGGCAGCGTGTACTTGACGCTGTTCACGAACCGCATCCCGGTGTCGTTCGTGAACGGCTTGAGCAGCATCCAGAGCAGGGACTTGGGAACGCCGAACAGCCTCGGCGGCAGATCCTGCTCGGCGAGCGCGAGCGTGCGGCGCCCGTTCGGGTCCTCGGCGGCGGTGATGTGGTTCGCCTGGTGCACGAGCCCCCGCCCGAGCGCCGGGCCGGTGGCGAAGCAGTCGACCCATCCGACCAGGTAGTCCGAGCCCGGCATGCGCTCCACGAACGTGTCGAACATGTGCGCCAGCGTGGGCGAGACGATTGGCCGCACGCGCAGCCGACCGGTCTCCACGTGTTTCAAGTGGAGCTTGACGCGCGTCACCGCGCCGAGGAGCCCGAGCCCGGCGATCGTGGCGTGGAAGAGCTCGGGATTGCGCTCGCGCGAGAGCGTCAGGCGCTCGCCCTCGGCGGTGAGCAGGTCGAGCTCCAGCACGTGGTCGCCAAACGGACCCACCTTGAAGCAGTTCTTGCCGTGGATGTTCATGGCCGTGCAGCCCGCGAGCGTGGGAAACATCGTGCCGGGGACGACCGCGGGCCACCAGCCCTCGGGCAGCGTGCGCCGCCACACGTCGGCGATGCTCGCGCCGCCCTCGGCATCGATGACGCCGGTCTCGCGGTCGAACGCGAGGATGCGGCGCATACCGCGGCCGTCGACGGCGAGCTGCCCGCTGTTGAGCGAGGCGTCCCCGTAGCTCCTGCCCGCGCCGCGGAACGAGACCGACAGCCCCTCCGCGCGCGCCGCGGTGAACACCCGCGCCAGCTCGTCGACGCTCGTGGGGCACACCGAGCGCGACAGCGCCCGCACGGAGCCCCCGAACCCATCGAGGACGCGCCAGCCCGCCGAGGTCCGCAACGAGGCCATCTAGATGTTCAACCGCCGGAAGACGGTCGACGGCAGGTGCCGGAGCACCATGGCGACGAGCCACCAGCGGCCGGGCACGAACACGCTGGGGCTGCCGCCTCGCCGCGCGGCGGCGAGGATGAGCGTGGCGGCCTTCGTGGCGGAGATCGCCATGGGCTTCTGCTCGAGGTGTGCGGTCATCGGCGTGTCGACGAAGCCGGGCTTCACCGTGACCACGTTCACGCCGTGGCGCGCGACGCGATTGCGCAGCGCCTCGAGCCACGTGCTGAGCCCCGCCTTGGAGGTGGAGTAGCCGGGGAACGTCCGCCGCCCGCGCTCGCCGGCGATGCTCGAGATGCCGACGATCGTGCCGGCGCGCCGGGCCTCGAACATCGCCGCCACCGGCGTCGTCCACGCGATGGCCCCGAGCAGGTTGACCTCGATCCCGGCGCGCTCGCGCGCAAAATCGTACTCGCTCTCCCCCGGCACGAACATCGTGCCCGCGGCGTAGACCAGGAGATCCAGTCCGCCCAGTTCCCGCACGAGCCGCTCGAGCACGGCCGGCACGGTGTCGTACGCGGTCACGTCGTGCGCGGCAACGATCGCGCGGCCGCCGCCCGCGCGGGCGATGCCCCCGGCCACCTTCTCGAGCTCGTCCGCGCGCCGCCCGAGCAGCGCCACGCTCGTGCCGCCGGCCGCGAGCTGACGCGCGATCTCGGCGCCGATGCCGGAACTGGCGCCGACGACGATGGCATGCCGAAAGACGAGGCTCATGCGGGTTCTCCGGGGGATCGTGCGGCCGCGGGCCGGATGGCGCCCGGGCGCGGAGTCGGGATCGGTGGCAAGGGGCTCAGATCTTCACACCGTCCCGGAGCAGGCTGCGTGCGATCACCAGGCGCTGGATCTCCGACGTGCCCTCGTAGATCTCCATGACGCGCGCGTCGCGGTAGTAGCGTTCGACCGCGTACTCCTTCACGTAACCGTAGCCACCATGGACCTGAACGGCCTGGTGCGTCACGTAGGTCGCGGCCTCGGTGGCGTAGAGCTTGGCGATGCTGGAGGCGCGGATGAAATCCTGCCCCGTGTCCTTGAGCCACGCGGCGCGCTGGATGAGCAGGCGCGCGGCCGTGACGCGGCGATCCATCTCGGCGAGCTTGAACTGGATGGCCTGGAGCCGGGCGATCGGCGCACCCCACGCCTGGCGCTGCTGCGCGTAGCGCGCGGCCTCGTGGAAGGCCGCGGTCATCACCCCGAGCGCCTGCGCGGCCACGCCCATGCGGCCGGAATCGAGGCTCGAGAGCGCGATCTTGAAGCCCTCGCCCTCGGCGCCCAGCCGCTGCGACACCGGGAGCCGCGCGCCGTCGAACGACAGGGTCACGGTGTCCGAGCCGCGGAGCCCCATCTTGTCCTCCGACTTCCCGATCGTGAGCCCGGGTGTGTCCTTCTCGACGATGAATCCGCTGATCCCCTTGGGCCCCGGCCCGCCGGTGCGCGCGAACACCAGGAACGTCCACACGTGGCGCCCGTTCGTGACCCAGTTCTTCTCGCCGTTCAGGACGTAATGGTCGCCGTCGCGGCGCGCCGTCGTGGTGAGCGACGAGGCATCCGAGCCCGCCCCCGGCTCGGAGAGCGAGAACGCGCCCACCGCGCCCGTCGTGAGCCGCGGCAGGTACTTCTTCCGCTGCTCGTCGGTGCCGTAGGCGTAGATCGGATAGGCGCCCACCGAGTTGTGCACCGCCACCATGATGGCGAGGGCCGCGGACACGCGCGCGATCTCCTCGATCACCGTGACGACCGTGCGCGCGTCGTAGCCGAGACCGCCCCACTCTTCCGGGATGTTCATGCCGAGGAGCCCCATCTCGGCCAGCTTCTCGATGGCCGACGGCGGGATCGCGTCGTCGCGATCCCAGCGCGCGGCCTGCGACGCGAACTCGCCGCGGCAGAGGGCGCGCACCGCGTCGCGGATCTGGACCTGGTCTTCGGTGAGGTCGAGGTTCATGGTCGTCCGGTGCGGGAGATCAGGCCGGCAGGTGCTGAGGGGTTTCGCGGAACACGGTGAGGCAGATGATCGCGATGATGCCCATGACGCCCGGACCGGGGCCGAGCAGCAGCGAACCGAGCGCCCCGAGGAGCACGAGCGGCCACGCCCGCCAGTCGCCCGCCCAGAGCCCGGGCACGCCGCCCAGCCAGGCGAGCCCGATGGCGGCCTTGAGCAGGTTCGGCAGCCAGATCGGCAGCCCGAACTTGAGAGCCAGGTCCACGAACACACCCTGTTGGCCCACCAGCGCGAATTCCTGGCGGGCGACCCAGGGGTAGAGCCCCTGGAACACCGACGTGAGCCCCGGGTAGAGCGCGCAGAGCGTGAGGATCACCAGGGCCACGGGACGGACGGGACGCTTCATCGGGTCGTTCCTCCTGGGTTCGTTCGGCTGTCACGCGCCGAGCGCGTGCTCGTTCACGCGCCGAGCGCGTGCTCCTTCAACACCTGGCCGGCGACCACCATTTTCTGTACTTCGGTCGTGCCTTCGTAGATCTCGCAGATGCGTGCGTCGCGCCAGTAGCGCTCGACGTGGTACTCGCTCATGTAACCGTAGCCGCCGTGCACCTGGATCGCGAGGTTCGCGCAGCGCGTGGCCGCCTCCGACGCGTGCCACTTGGCGAGCGAGGCCTCCTTCGTGTGCGGCCGCCCCATGTCGCGAAGCCACGCGGCCTGGTAGACGAGCAGACGTGCCGTTTCGACTTCCACCGCGCTGTCCGCGAGCATGGCGCGGACGGCGTCGAACTCGCCGATCTTCCGGTCGAACTGGGTCCGCTCGCCCGCGTACCGGACCGACGCCTCGACCGCGGCCTGCGCGATCCCGAGCGCCTGTGCCGCGATCCCGATGCGGCCCCCGCCCAGCGTCGCGAGCGCCACGGTGTAGCCTTTGTTGATTTCACCGAACAAACAATCCTTCGGGATGCGCGCATTCTCATAGTAAATCTCGCGCGTGTCCGAGGCGTGGATCCCGAGCTTCAGCTCCTTCTTGCCCTTCCGGACGCCGGGCGTGTCCGCCGGTACGATGAACGCGGAGATCCCCTTGGGTCCGAGGCTCTTGTCGGTCGCCGCGTAGGTGATGAACACGTCGGCTGGCCCGGCGTTCGTGATGAAGATCTTGGACCCGTTCAACACCCAGTGCTCGCCGTCCAGCACTGCCGTGGTCTGCTGGTTCGCCGCGTTGCTCCCCGCCTGCGGCTCCGTGAGGCAGTAGGCCCCGAGGAGCTCGCCCTTCGCGAGCGGGACCAGCCAGCGCTTCTTCTGCGCGTCGTTCGCGTACTGGAGCAGTGGAAAGCAGACGAGCGAGTTGTTCACCGACGCGATCACGCCATGGCTCGCGCAGACGCGCGACAGCTCCTCGATCGCGACCACATAGGCCAGGTAGCTCATCCCGGCACCGCCCCACTCCTCCGGCACGAACATGCCGAGGAGCCCCAGCTCGGCCATCTTCTTCGTGGTCTCGGCCGGGAACTCGTGGGTCTCGTCGAGTTGCGCGGCGATGGGCCGGATCTCGCTCTCGGCGAAGTCGCGCACCATCTCGCGGACGCTCTGCGCGTCCTCCGGGAGATCGAACGAGATGCCGGTCGCGGCGGTGAGGATCTCGGACATCGTGACTTTCTCCGGCCCTGGGTCGTCGGTCAGCGTTGGTACTCGATCGGAATGGCGTTCTCTCGGCCGGTCAGCCCTGCGCGTACTCGTAGAAGCCGCGCCCCGTCTTTCGCCCGAGCCAGCCGGCGGCGACCATCTTGCGGAGCAGCGGGCACGGCCGATACTTCGAGTCCCCGAGCCCCTCGTGCAGCACGTTCATGATGCTGAGGCAGGTGTCGAGGCCGATGAGATCCGCGAGCTGGAGCGGACCCAGCGGATGGTTCATGCCCAGCTTCATCACGGTGTCGATGGCCTCCCGGGTCGCCACGCCCTCCATGAGCGTGAAGCAGGCCTCGTTGATCATCGGCATGAGGATGCGGTTCGAGACGAAGCCCGGGAAGTCGCGCACCTCGACCGGGGTCTTCCCCAGCCGGCGTGCGAGCTCCTCCGTGAGCGCGTACGTCGCGTCGCTCGTGGCGAGGCCGCGGATGATCTCGACCAGCGCCATGACCGGCACCGGGTTCATGAAGTGCATGCCAATCACCTGCGCCGGGCGGCGGGTGATGGCGGCGAGCTCGGTGATCGAGATGCTCGAGGTGTTGCTCGCGAGGATCGCTCCCGCCGGCGCGACGGCGTCGAGCGTCGTGAAGACCTCCCGCTTGAGCTCGAGGCTCTCGGTGACCGCCTCGACCGCGAGCTGGCAGTCGCGCGCCGCGTCCAGCGCCGTGCCGCCGCGGATGCGCGCGAGAATGGCCTTCACCTTGGCCTCCTCCCAGCCCTGCTTCTTCGCCACCCGGTCGAGGTTCTTGCCGATGGTGCCGAGCGCCCGCTCCACGAACTCGGGCTTCGCGTCCACCAGCTCCACGTCGAATCCGCTCGTGGCGAACACCTGCGCGATGCCGTTGCCCATCGTGCCGCCGCCCACGACGGCGACCCGCTTGACGTGTGCGCTCGCGATTACGGCGGGTTCGGCGGCCGGCGCGGCCATCACACACGCTCCACGGCGAGGGCCACGGCGTTGCCGCCACCGAGGCACAACGTCGCCAGGCCGGTCTTCTTGCCGCGCGCTTCCAGCGCGTAGAGGAGCGTCGTGAGCACGCGCGCACCGGAGGCGCCGATTGGGTGGCCGAGCGCCACCGCGCCGCCGTTCACGTTGACACGGTCCCAGTCCCAGCCGAGCGCGTCGCCGTCGGCCAGCGCCTGCGCCGCGAACGCCTCGTTGGCCTCGATCAGGTCGAAGTGGCCGATCCCCACGCCCATCTTCTTCATGAGCTTCTGGACGGCGTCGATGGGCGCGAAGAACAGGTCCTTGGGCTCGCCGCCGCCGGTGGCGTACGCCACGATGCGTGCGAGCGGCTTCGCTCCCGACTCCTTTACCCGCGCGCCGCTCATGACCACCGTGGCCGCGCCGCCGTCGTTCAGGCCCGGCGCGTTGCCGGCGGTGATCACCCCATTCTTGTCCTTCGTTACGGGGCCGAGCTTCGCGAGGCCTTCGAACGTCGTGTCCGCGCGCACGGACTCGTCCTTGCTCACGACGAGCGGGTCACCCTTCCGCTGCGGGATCGAGACGGTAACGATCTCCTTGGAAAACCGGCACTCGGCCTGCGCGGTCGCGGCCTTCTGCTGGCTCCTGACCGAGAACTCGTCGATCCGCGCGCGGGTAAGCTTCGCCTTCTCCGCGGTGTACTGCGCCAGCTCGATCATGTGGCAGTCGTTGAACGAGCACCAGAGTCCGTCCAGCACGACGCCGTCGCGCAGCGTGGTGTCCCCGAGGCGCTGCCCGAGCCGGCCGCTGAAGAGGTAGTGCGGCGCGGTGCTCATGCTCTCCTGGCCGCCCGCGACGATGCAGTCCGCGTCGCCGGCCTTGATCGCCTGCGCGGCGAGCATGACCGCCTTGAGGCCCGAGCCGCACACCTTGTTCACGGTGAGCGCGCCGACCCTGGGATCGATTCCGGCCTTGATCTGCGCCTGGCGCGCGGGCGCCTGGCCCTGACCGCCCTGCACGACGTGGCCCATGATGACCTCGTCCACCTGCGTGCCGGTCACGTTCGCGCGCTGCATGGCCTCGCGGATGGCTGCGGCACCCAGGTCGGAGGCTCTGAGCGTGGAGAGACCGCCGAGGAACTTGCCGATGGGCGTACGGGCCGCGCCCACGATGAACACGTCGGGAGTGCTGGACATCGGGATGCCTCACGAGAAAGACACGGCGCGCGCCCTGATCATACGGGCGTGCCGTGGCCTGGGATGGCGCGAGCCGGGTGTGCCGAAACGCGCGGATACTACACGAACCGGCGCGGGTCGGCACCCGGGGAGAGCCCGCGTCTCGTGCGGCTCGACGGCTTCAGCCGGCCATCTGCAAGCGGCTCTCCTGCCCCTTCTGGACCAGCTCGACGCCGGCCCGCTCGGCGAGCCAGCGGCCGAGTGACGAGGGCAGGTTCGCGTCGCGGGTCGAGCTCGCGAGCACCTGCTCGCCGCCCTCGCCACTCACCACCAGCGTCCAGCGCGAGTCGCCCTCGCTGCCGGTCGAGACCCGGAGCTCGAGGCCGAGCGGGCGGAACTCCCGGCTCCATACGCGCCCGAATCCCACCCGCCGGCGCTCGAGCGTGCCCGCGCGCGGATGCCAGCTCTCGCGCACCCCGACGAGCCACCCGCCGCCGTAGAGACAGAGCGCCCCGGGCAGGCCGAGCGCCGCGCACGCCACGAGCAGGCGCACGTCCTGCGTTTGCGCGGCGATCGCCGCGAGCGATGCCGCGCACGCCGCCCCGAGCCCGAGCAGCACGCCGCCGATCACGTGCTGGACGCGCGGCGAGGGCGTGAGCGCGAGCGCGCCCGTTTCGTCCGTCACCACCTGCCAGCCCGGGACCGGGGATTGATCCGCGGCCGGCGCGAGCGTCGGCCCGAAGCTCTTGCGCCACTCTTCCAGGGACGCGACGAGCTCGGCCCGCTCGGCCGGCGTGCCGAGCTGGGCCACGAGCACGGCCTTCGCCGGGGTGTCCGCGAGCACGATGGGCCCGCGGGTGCGGAAGCCGGCCACCTGCCGGGGGTCGAGGCGGGTGCGCGAGGCGGGGAACAACGTGAAGCGCTCGATCGCGAGCCCCTCGGTGCCGCAGCGGATCACCTCGCGACCGAAGAGCAGGCTCAAGAGCCGCGACAGCGCCCCGAAGCCACCGAGCGTCCAGAGCGGGAGCCACACGCAGAGGAACGTGAAGAGGAGCGGCAGACCTTCGCGCGACGGGGGCGTGCTGCGCATCGTGGGCATCACGCCCGCGAGGAAGCCGGGGCCGAACGCGCCTTGCAGCGCCGAGCCGAGGAGCGTGAGCGCGAAGTACTCCCCGAGCGCCCATCCACACAACCACACGCCGAGAAACGCCGCGGGGAGGAAGCGCAACATGCCATGCGAGTGGAGCGTCACCTGCCAGCCGGTGCCGGTCGGTTCGCGTTGGAGCATACGGCCTCCCTTCGGAGGGGCGACACGGGGCCCGTGGGAGGCGTTATCGGCCGACCCGGCCGCGGACTCCAGCACGAGTGCGGCCCGGCGGCGGGCTCGACCGCTCAGCGCGGCCGGACGATCGCGATGCTGGCGGTGTGCCCGTGCAGGAAATTCCGCTCCCCCACCGGCCCGAGCTCACCGGCACAGAACATTCCGGCGCAGGGGGCCGCGGCGGAGAGCGCATCCTGCAACGTGCGGATGTCACGACCGGGCTCGCCGAATAGCGCCGCGCCGCGGCCGTTGCACGCGAACAGCAGCATGCCGCTCGCCGCGGTATCGAACGCCTGCGGCGAGAGCAGCATGTGCAGGTCGTCGAGCGCGGCCCGGCCGTCGCGCACGTGCAGCCGGATCTTCTCGCGCGGGCCGATCACGTCGGCCACCGCGAGCGCGCCGCGGTCCCGGTCGGCGCCGAGCAGGTTTCGGATCAGGTAGTCGCCGCGCCCGCTCGCTTCGCCGCGGGCGGGCCTGCCCACGTAGAGGCCCTGGCTCAGGCGGCGGCGCTCGGACTCGGGCATGCCGCGCAGCACCTGCTCGATCCGTTCCACGGCGGGCTGGCCGTCGAGCGTCAGGATGAGATTGTCCTCGACGTGGGTCACGTCGAGCGGCGGACCGAACGGCTCGCAGCCCTGCGAGACGACGACGTCCACGCGCAGCGCGCCGTGGAGCGCGATCGCGAAACCGCCCTCGTGCGCGCTCCAGTCGTTCAAGACGAGCGTGTTGCCCCCGGGCCGCGGCGCCGCGCTCGCGAGCCCGCCCACGACGCGCACGCCGGGCGCCCAGCGGTTGAAGAGCCCGAGCACGCGGTCCATGTCGAGCGAGAAGGGATCCCCCATGAGCACGACCAGCTCCGCTCCACGCGCACCGGGGGCGCGCAGATCGAACTCCGCTTCGCTCCCGACCGGCTCGGCCCAGGTTTCCTGCATGAGGAGAAACGGCTTCACGTCGACGCCGGGGAGCCGGGCGGCCACGACGCTCAGGGCCACCCCCTGCTCGATCTCCTCGTCGCGCGTGACCACGCCGCGCGCGCTGATCGCCGCGAACGTGGTGGCGGGAAGCTCGGCGCGCAGCCTCTCGGCCGTGGCCTCGGTGCGTGCCTGCCCCGGACCCGACACGAACGCGAGCATGAGGTCGACCGGGGCGTCGCCCAGCCGGGCGCGCAACCCGCGTGCGACCTCGGCGCACGACTCGGCGGCGGGATCGAGCCGCGAGCTCGCGCTCGCCCACTCCATGCTCGCGGCCCGGCTCACGGACGGCGCTCGCGTGTGCGGCGTGCCGAGTTCTGCACGTCAGGCCCCGCGCAGGATCTCGCGCGCGATCACCATGCGCTGGATCTCGCTCGTACCCTCGCCGATCTCCA
Source organism: Candidatus Eiseniibacteriota bacterium (assembly GCA_036522895.1). GTDB lineage: Bacteria > Eisenbacteria > RBG-16-71-46 > RBG-16-71-46 > RBG-16-71-46 > JAIOPA01. The sequence goes on from DATDEX010000083.1 coordinate 9,878, forward strand.
TGAGCTTCACGTCCCGGTGCATGCGCTCCACGGGCACGTCGCGGCAGTAGCCGATGCCGCCGTGGATCTGGATGGCCTTGTCGGTCACCCAGTTGCCCACCTCGCTCGCGAACAGCTTGGCCATGGAGGCTTCCTTCGTGTACTCGCGTCCCGCGTCGCGCAGCATGGCGGCATGGTAGACGAGGTGGCGCGCGGCCTCGATCTGCGTGCCCATGTCGGCGATCAGGAACTGGACGCCCTGGAAGTTGGCGATGGGCTGGCCGAACTGATGTCGGACCTTGGCATACTTCACGGCGTGCTCGTACGCGCCCTGCGCCACACCGAGGGCCAGCGCGCCGATCGAGATGCGGCCGCCGGTGAGCGTGCGCATGAATGTCTTGAAGCCGCCCGTCGGCTCGCCGAGCATTTGATCCGCAGGAACGAGGCAGTCCTCGAACACCACTTCCACGGTGTCCGAGCCGCGCAGTCCCATTTTTTTCTCTTTTTTCCCGACTCGGAACCCCGGTGTCGAGGTATCCATGATGAACGCCGAGATCCCGTTCGCCCCCTGCGAGGGATCGGTGACCGCGGTGAACGTGATGTACTTCGCGTAGCTGGCGTTCGTGATGTAGATCTTCGAGCCGTTCACGCGATAGTTTGCGCCCTCTTTCACGGCGCGCGTCTGCGTGCCGGCGGCGTCGGAGCCGGCGTTCGCCTCGGTGAGCCCGAACGCGCCCAGCGCCTCGCCCTTCGCCATGGGGACCAGGAAGCGAAGCTTCTGCGCCTCGGTGCCCGAGCCGTAGACGGGGCCGCACCCGAGCGACACGTGTGCGGCGAGCGTGATCGCGGTGGACGCGCAGACGCGCGCGACCTCTTCGACCGCGATCGCATAGCAGAGCGTGTCCATGCCGGCGCCGCCGTACTTCTCCGGGTAGGGCAGGCCGAGGAGCCCCAGCTCGGCCATCTGCTTCACGGCCTCGTGCGGAAACGTCTCGGTCTCGTCGAGCTCGCGGGCGCGCGGGGCCAGCACGTCCTCGGAGAACCTGCGAACCATGTCGCGGACCTGGTGGTGCTCTTCCTTCAGCATCAACATGGGAGTGGGACTCCGAACGGCGCGCGGCCGCGCCGGCGAGCCGCCGCGGTACCCGTCCGAGGACGGGACCGGGGGGCCAGGGAGGAGATGCACGTGACTCGACGTCAGGGAAGCTACCTGATTTCGAGGTGGCGAGGCGAGTTGGCGGGCGCGCTTGACCAGTGCATCGGGCCGTGTGCGGGTGCCCACGTGACAGCCGAGACTTCGGGATCGGGGTCGGCGAATCAGGGCTCGGCCCGGACCCTGTCATGCAGGTGTCCGGTCTGTTCTGTCACCCATGTCCCCGGTCTGAAGCGTCGTGCAATCCTCCTTCGATCGCCGAGGATGCCCGGTGACTGTCACCCATGTGCCGGGTCCGATCTGTTACCCGTCTGCCCGCTCCGGACCCGACGAATTCGTTTGACACGTTTTCGGACTGGATCCGCGGCAAGTCGCGGCTTGTTCGAGAACCAGGCGTCAGCGCGCGTGGTGTTGCCGTTCGCGGCCTCGCGCCGACGCGATTCGGAAAGTTCTCTCCGTGGGGCCCGCGGCGCGCCTGCAGCGCACGCACGGAGGCGGCGAAGGCTCGTGATAGAAACAATGCTGCCCCCGCGACTGACCCTAGCCGCGGAGACCCGGCATGAACTCCTACTCGCTGTCGCATGTCTCGAACGAAGCCCTCCTGCGTGACCTCGCCACCAGCGTCAAGCAAGACCGCGCCACCACCGCCACGATGCTGGCCCAGATCGCCGAGGTGGACGAGCGACAGCTCTACCGGGCG
>DATDEX010000084.1:0-6713 GCA_036522895.1 Candidatus Eiseniibacteriota bacterium
CGCCGGCCCCGTTCGAACGGACAGCAGGTCCGAAGACCGCAGTGGCTTAATAGTCCATATCGCCCATGCCGTGGCCGCCGCCGTGGCCGGCGGGGGCCTTTTCCTTCTTCTCCGGAATCTCGGTGATGAGGCATTCGGTGGTCAGCAACAGACCGGCGATGGACGCCGCGTTCTGCAACGCTGTGCGGGTGACTTTCTTCGGATCGACCACGCCTGCCTTGACCAGGTCGGTATAATCGCCCGTCGCCACGTCGTAGCCTTCATTGCCCTTGCGGCGTTTGACTTCTTCGACCACGACGGAACCTTCGACACCGGCGTTATTGGCCAGCTCGCGCGTTGGGAATTCGATCGCGCGTTTGACGATATCGACGCCGATCCTTTCGTCGTCGTTGGCGCCCTTGACCGTTTCGATGGCTTGCAGACAGCGCACCAGCGCCACTCCGCCGCCCGGCACGATGCCTTCCTCGACCGCCGCGCGCGTCGCGTGCAGCGCGTCCTCGACGCGAGCCTTCTTCTCCTTCATCTCGGTCTCGGTCGCGGCGCCCACGTTGATCACGGCCACGCCCCCGGCCAGCTTCGCCAGGCGCTCCTGCAGCTTCTCGCGGTCGTAGTCCGACGTGGTGTCCTCGATCTCCTTCTTGAGCTGGCCGATGCGGCCCTGAAGATCCGCCTTCTTGCCGTAGCCCTCGATGATCGTGGTCTTGTCCTTGTCGATCACGACGCGCTTCGCACGGCCCATGTCCTCGATGCGCGCGTTCTCGAGCTTGATACCGAGGTCCTCGGTGATCACCTTGCCGCCGGTCAGGATGGCGATGTCCTCCATCATGGCCTTGCGGCGGTCACCGAACCCGGGCGCCTTCACCGCGCACACCGACAGCGTGCCGCGCAGCTTGTTCACCACCAGCGTCGCGAGCGCCTCGCCCTCGACCTCCTCGGCGATGATCAGCAGCGGCTTGCCGCGCTGGGCGACCTTCTCGAGCACCGGCAGCAGGTCCTTCATGTTCGAGAGCTTCTTGTCGTAGAGCAGGATGTAGCCGTCCTCGATGACGGTCTCCATGCTGTCCTTCTCGGTCACGAAGTAGGGCGAGATGTAGCCCTTGTCGAACTCCATGCCCTCGACGATCTCCTTCGTGGTCTCGATGGAGCGCGCCTCCTCGACCGTGATCGTGCCGTCCTTGCCGACCTTCTCCATGCACTCGGCGATGATCTTGCCGATCTCGGTGTCGCCGTTCGCGGAGATCGTGGCGACCTGCTCGATCTCCTTGTTGTCCTTCACCGGCTTGGAGAGCTTCTTGAGCTCCTCCACGACGGTCTCGACGGCCTTCTCGATCCCGCGCTTGATCGTCATCGGCGACGAGCCGGCGGTCACGCTCTTCAGGCCCTCCTTGAAGATGGACTCGGCCAGCACCGTGGCGGTCGTGGTGCCGTCGCCGGCGACGTCCGACGTCTTCGAGGCGACCTCGCGCACCATCTGCGCGCCCATGTTCTGGTACGGGTCGTCGAGCTCGATCTCCTTCGCGACGCTCACGCCGTCCTTCGTGACGGTCGGCGAGCCCCACTTCTTGTCGAGCACGACATTGCGGCCGCGGGGTCCGAGCGTCACCTTCACGGCCTTGGCGAGGATTTCCACGCCCTTCATGATCTCGGCGCGGGCCTGCTCGCTGAACAACAGCATCTTGGCAGCCATTGGGCCTCCGGAAAAAGGATCAGGCGGTTGCGGGAGCACCCGTCCCCAGGACGGGTCGTCCGCGACCGCTCAGGGTTACTTGGACTTGCTGGTCTCGGCGCTCTTGTGCAGCACGCCGAGGACTTCGTCCTCGCGCAGGATCACGTACTCGGTGCCGTCGATCTTCACCTCGGTCCCGCTGTACTTGCCGACGAGGATGCGATCGCCCTTCTTCACCTCGACGGCGATGCGCTTGCCGTCCTCGGTGAGCTTGCCCGGCCCGATGGCCACGACCTCGCCCTCCTGGGGCTTCTCCTTGGCGGTGTCCGGGATGATGATGCCGCCCCGGACGGTCTCCTGCTCCTCGATGCGGCGTACGAGCAGCCGGTCGGCGAGAGGCTGGAAATTCATGCGTTCTCTCCTTGAATGAAGACCGCGCGTGGAACGCAGAGGAGCGCCCGGCACGCTGGCGATCTGGGGTGATGGAACTCGGTTGCTGAGGCGAGCAGCCCGCGCGTCTGCCGGAGGGCCCGAAGGGCGGCCGTCACGGTCGAGCGGCGGTTCCACGACGGAATGTAGTGTGGCCGCTGATTGTTTCAAGTCGTCCAATTGTAAAGTCACGTAATGGCATTTGCACCTTTGGCTTATCACGACTCGACTGTGTTCCAATGTGCATCGTATTGTCATAATGGCAAGGCCAGACCAGCAGTCGTCGGCGGGAACTGTCGGGGCGGAAGCGCGGCGCGCCCCCGGGTCAGCGCGTCGATTCGAAGATCGCCGCGCGCGACTGGCCGTCGAGGTAGCCGTTGCTGAGCGTGCCCACGACGACGACACGCTCGCGCGGCTGGGGCCGGCGCGTGCGCGAGAACACCACGATCGTGTCGCGACCCTGGACCAGCGTGTAGGCCCAGCTTCCGCCCACCGCGAACACCTCGCTCACGCGCCCGCGCACGCGCACCCGGGTGTCGGCATAGCGTTCGGCGTGCTCCTTGAGGTGCGCGACCGAGATCATCCGCTCGCCCCGCGGCCATGTCGCGATGAGCGCGAGGCCCAGCACGAGTGAAAGGGCCACGAGTTGCACCCGCCGATCGAAGCGCACGAGCTGCGGCAGCTGCGACCACCAGGGAAGCGGCACCGCGGGAATGTCGAACTCCTGCGGCCTCACCACCTCGTGCGGCCGCGCCGCGATCGCGGCCTCGCGCGCCTGCTGCTCCGCGAGCTGCCCGGCGACGCGTGCGCGCTCCTCCGCGTCGTCCATGGGAAAATCGCGCGTGAGCTCGGGGATCGGCGAGGAGGGCGGCATGCCCTCCTTCGGCGAATGCCGCACCGCCGGCACGCTGCTCCGGCCCCGGTCCCATGCCGGCATGACCGGCGCGGGATTGAGCGGCGCCTCTCCGACCTTCGGCCGGTCCATGCGCGTGGAGTGCGACGGCCTGCCCGTCACGGGATCCAGGGGCCGGGCGAGCCGCGGGGCATCGAACGGGGCCGGCGCCCCGCGCGCCATGCGATCCATCTCGGCCTCGACCCCCTCCTCGGCGCCCACCAGCCAATCGGCACGCCCGATCGGCGGACGCGGAGCATCCGGCGGCTTCGGCCTGTCCTCGGGATCGTTTGGTGCGGCTTCGCCCACAGGGCCTCCACGCACGAGCAGACAGTTTCCCCCGTTATCGGCAGCCGGGACCCGCGGCTCAAGGCCCGCCGAGGCCCCCGGCGCCGCCACTGCCGCCAAGTTCGGCCCCGGCCCCAGGGCCGCCCCGGCCGCGGGAATTGCGGTCGAACAGGCCCGGGACGGGGTTACCCGGCCCCCCATCCGCCCAGCCGCCGGTAGAGCGTGCGCAGGCCGATCCCCAGCATGGCCGCCGCCCGGCGCTTGTCGCCGCGCGTGTGCGCGAGCGTGGCCTCGATGAGCCGCCGCTCGGCCGCCTCGAGCGTCATGCCCACGCCGATCTCGAGCGGCGCTTCGGCCGCCGGCTCGACGCGGAGCGCATCCGGCAGGCTCGCGAGGTCGAGCGGCTTCCGCCCGCGCGCGGTCGCCACCATGCCCCCGATGACGTTCCGCAGCTCGCTCACGTTCCCCGGCCAGTCGTACTGGGCGAGCCGGTCCAGCACGCCCACGGTGACGCCCGGCACGCGGCGGCCGTACTCGTGGTTCGCCTCGCGGACGAGCTCCTCGACGAGCGGGGGCAGGTCGTCGCGGCGCTCGCGGAGCGGCGGGAGATGAACGCGAGTCACCGCGAGCACGTCGTAGAGATCCTCGCGAAAGCGTCCCGCGCGGACGGCGGCCGCGAGCTCGCCGTCTGCCGCGGCCACGACGCGGACGTCGGCGCGGCGGGGCCGTCCGCCCCCCACGCGCTCGAACTGCCGGTCCTGAAGCAGGCGGAGCAGGCGGAGCTGCACGGACGGCGGCGCCTGGTCCACCTCGTCCAGGAGCAGCGTGCCGCCGTCCGTGCGCTCGAGCGCGCCGGGCGCGCCCTCGGTGCCGAAGAGCTCGACCTCGAGCACGCTCTCGGGCAGCGCGCCGCAGCGCACGCGCTCGAATCGCCGCTCGCGGCGGGGGCCGTTGTGGTGGAGCGCGCGCGCGACCACGCTCTTGCCCGTGCCCGCCTCGCCCTCGAGCAGCACCGGCGCCCGCGTCGCGGCCAGGTGGCGGGCCTGGTCGCGCACGCGCTGGATCTCGCGCGAGTGCCCGGTGAGCGCCTTGAGCCCGAACTGGCGATCGAGCCGGTCCTCCATCTCGACGACCCGCTCGGCAAGCCGCTGGTGCTGGAGCCCGAGGCGGAGCGTGGCGAGCAGCTTCTCGACGTCGAGCGGCTCGCTCTGAAAATCGTACGCGCCGCGCCGGACGGCCTCGAGCGCGAGGCTGCGCGTCTCGCCGGTCGCGACCATCACGGCGCAGAGCGCGGCGTGGCGGGCGAGCGCGCGGCCCAGCACCGCGAGCCCGTCGAGCCGCGGGCCGCGGGCCTCGCACACGAGGCAGTCCATGCGCTCGCGCTCCAGCGCGTTCAACGCCGCCTCGGTGTCGCGGACGCTCACCGGGTCGAAGCCGCGCGCCCCGAGGAACGCGGCGAGGGCACGGCCCGGCTCCGCGCCGTGGAGCGCCACCAGCACGCGGGGATGCGACTCGGCCATGGCGCCACTAGCCCCGACGGATCACGTGGCCGGCCCCGACGCGGCCCCGGGCGTGGCGCGACCCGCGCTCAGGGGCGCGGCAGCGCCGCCAGCGCGCGCTCGGGGCTCGGGATCTGCTCCACGTTCCCCATGTCGTCCGCGATCTCGCGCCACAGGACCCTGCCGTCCTTCCCGATCACGAACGTGGCGCGACCGCTGTAGCCGGCCTCGGGCACCAGCACGCCGTAGGCCGCGCTCACCTCGCGCTTCCAGTCCGAGAGGAGCGGAAACGTGAGCCCGAGCGAGCGCGCGAACGCGGCGTTGGCGTGGTGGCTGTCCACGCTGATGCCGTACACCACGGCGCCGGCCTGCTCGAACGCGGGGAGATGTTGCTGGAGCTCGGGCAGCTGGTGGCTGCACACCGCGGAGAACGCCAGCGGATAGAACACCAGGACCACCGGGCTCTCGCCCAGGTGCTCGGACAGGGTGTAGAACGCGCCACCGGGGCCCTTGAGCTTGAAGTCCGGCGCCATCTGGCCCGGCTCGGGAACGGTCTGGGTGATCATGGCAGGAGGCTCCTCGTGGCGCGCGGGGCGCAGGCGGGGTCCCCGTCCCCCGGACGGGTCCGGCGCGGCCGGTAGACCCATGATGGCGCGGGCCACGGCCCTCGTCCAGTTCCGCCGTGCCGCTACCGGCGGGCCGTCGTCCGCATGACGTCCTGGCTCAGCGCCGCCAGCTCGAGCAGCGAGCGCACGCCCTTCTCGCGCTCCCAGCGCCCGGCCAGCTCCACGAACAACCGCGCGGTCGTGCGGGTGTCGCCGAGCGCACGGTGCGCCGTCTCGACCGGAAGCTTGAGCCGGCTCGCGAGCGCCCCGAGCGCGTTGCTGCCGGCGCCGAAGAGCCCGCGCGCGAGCCCGAGCGTGTCTACGATCGGGTTCAGGAGCGGCGCGGCGCCGGCCTCGCGGAAGAGCTGGATCAGGAACGGCAGATCGAACGGCGCGTTGTGGAACACGAGCGGCAGGTCGCCGCAGGCCTGGCGGAGCAGCCGGCCGGCCGTAGCCGCGGTGGGCGCGCCCGCGACCATCGCATCGCTGATGCCGTGGACGCGCGTCGCGTCGGGCGGGATCGGCCGGCCGGGATCGATCAGCGTCGACCACTCTTCCGCGAGCGCGCCGTCCACCACGGCGACGCGCGCCACCTCGACCAGGCGGTGGCCGTCCGCGGGGCTCATGCCGGTGGTCTCGGTGTCCACCGCCAGCACCGTGACGCCCTGGAGCAGGCTCAAGCGGGAAGGCTCACGGGCGAACGCTCCTCCGGGCGGGCTCGCGCTCAGTGCGCGGCCGGCTGTGGCGAGTACTCCTCCCACTTGACCCCGCGATCCATCGCCCCGTCGCCGATGTAGCGCACGAGCTTCATGAACTTGTCGGGCGGCAGGTAGCCCGGCACGTTCACCATGTGCTCGCCGCTCGCGCGTAGGAAGATGGTGGTGGGGTAGCCGGTCACCTGGAAGCCCCCGGCGAGCGAGCGAGCGGTGAGCGCGCGGCCGCCGTACTTCACGCGCTCGTTGCTCTCGGCGTTCAACCGCACCATGACGAAATGGCGGTTCACGTAATCGCTCACCTCGGCGCGCGCGTAGGTGTCGCGATCCATCCGCTTACACCAGCCGCACCAGTCGGTGTAGACATCCACGATCACCGGTTTTCCGGAGCCGGCCGCGGCGGCGAGGCCATCGTTCCAGGCCCGCCAGGCCACGCCCGCGGCGCGGGCGGAGGGGACTCCTCCCGGGAACGGGCCCGCGAGGAGCAGTGCCGGGACGAGTGCCGCGACGAACATCACGATGCTGCGCATGAGAACTCCCGTGTGGGAAGCGGGTGCGCCGCGGGTGAGCGTTCCGGCGCACCCCGAGCTTACCACGCGCCGCGGGCGGCCGGACCCGCCC
>DATDEX010000085.1:0-2954 GCA_036522895.1 Candidatus Eiseniibacteriota bacterium
CGACCTCGAGCCGCCGAGCGTGCTGGCCGTCACGCCGGACTCGGGCGCGACCGGCGTCCCCCGCACGACCCATCCGACGGTCGAGTTCAGCGAGGGCATGGACCCGCGCACCGCCACGCTCGCCGTGGAGATCGCGCCGGCCGTCGACATCAAGACGCGGCGCTGGAGCGGGCGGAAGCTCACGCTCGTGCTGGGGGATTCGCTGCGCGCGAACCAGACCTACACGCTGTTCGTGGGGACCGACGCGCGCGACCGCCACAACAACCCGCTCCGCGCCGGGCGCGCCGTACCGTTCACGACCGCGCGCGAGTTCCCGCCCGGGATCATCTCGGGCGAGGTCGTCGCCCGCGGCTTCGCCGCGCCCGGCACCTACCTCTGGTGCTACCCGGAGGGCAAGCACCCGGACAGCACGGCGCGCGACTTCGAGGCGGTCGGGCTCGCGGGCGAGAGCGGGGCGTTTCGCATCACCGGTCTGCACGTGCCCGGGCGCTACCGGTTGTGGGCGTTCGCGGACCTGAACCACAACCACTCGTTCGAGCCGGACAAGGACCTGCTCGCCCCGGCCGAGACCACGCTGGCGCTGACCGCGGGCCAGGCGGTCGCGTTCGGGATCCGTCTGCGCGTGCTCAATCCGCGCGCGCCGGGCCGGGTGAAGGGCGCGGTGCTCGACTCGCTCGGGGATGCCCGCGGAACGCTGCGCCTGATCGTCGCCTCGGAGGCCGATACCAGCCGCAGGCTCCTCTACGACGTCGATCCAGCGGGTGCCTACGAGTTCGGGTGGGACCCGGGCACGTATCGCGTGCGCGCGTTCCGTGACCTGGACCGCAACAAGAGCTGGAAGCGCGACGAGGAGCCGGGGAGCGACGAGATCGAGGCACACGTCGTCCCGGGCGACACGCTGGCGCTGCCGACGCTCGTGCTGGTCCGGCCGGGGCGCGGAGGAGGCAACCCGTGAGCATTCGCTTCACGAAGATGCACGGCGCGGGCAACGATTTCGTGGTCATCGATCACCGCGAGCCGTATCTTCCCGCCGACTCGAACGCGTTGTTCGCGCGGCTCTGCGACCGCCGCCGCGGGATCGGCGCGGACGGCGTGTTGCTGCTGGAACGCGACCCGGATCGGGATCCCGAGCTCGACTTCGCGATGCGCTACCACAACGCCGACGGCGGCCGGGCGGAGTTCTGCGGCAACGGCGCCCGCTGCATCGCGCGCCTGGCACTGGATCTCGGGCTGGGGCGGGGCGGGAGCGTCCGCTTTCGCACGGATGCCGGGATCAAGCGCGCCGAGGCGCGGCCCGACGGTCGCATCGCGCTCTGGTTCGGCCGCGTGGACGAGGGCGAGCCGCTCGCGCTCGAGGCGACCGGGCGGCAGTTCCACGGCCGCCGCGTACTGACCGGCGTCCCGCACCTCGTCATTCCGGTCGAGCATCTGGAGAGCATCCCGTTCGCGGAATGGGCCCCGGCGCTCCGGTCGCACGCGCGGCTCGGTCCCGGCGGCGCGAACGTGGATTTCGTGGAGCCCGGGCGGGACGGGCGGATCGCGATGCGAACCTGGGAACGCGGCGTGGAAGGTGAGACGCTCGCCTGCGGGAGCGGCGCGATGGCCACCGCGCTGTGGGCGGTCGAGGAGGGCGCGGCCGAGCCGCCGGTCACGGTGCGTACGGCCGGGGGCGACGATCTGGTGGTGGAGTTCACGCGCGTGCAGGCTCACCGCGAGGCGGTGCTCGTCGGCCCCGCGGTGAGCGTGTTCACGGGCGAATGGCATGAACGCTGAGACGCCGGCGACGCGCCCGTGACGGGCCGTCCCCGGGAGGAGGTTCCCATGTTCAAGGGTCTGTCGGTCGCGATGGTCACGCCGTTTCGCTCGGGCGCCATCGACTGGGCCGCCACGGAGCGGCTGATCGAACACATGCTCACGGGCGGCGTGCAGGGTCTCGTCGTTTCGGGCTCGACCGGCGAGGCGGCGACGTGCACGGTCGAGGAGCGGCGCGAGCTGTGGAAGTTCGTGCGCGAGCGCGCCCGGGGCCGCGCCTGGGTCGTGGCGGGAACCGGTACGAACTCGACGGCCGACTCGATCGCGCTCACCCGCATGGCCGAGGAGTTGGGCATGGACGGGGCCATGGTCGTGACCCCGTTCTACAACAAGCCCACCCCGAAGGGCCAGGCCGCGCACTTCGCGGCCGTCGCCCGGAGCACGCGGCTGCCGCTCATCCTCTACAACGTCCCCGGGCGGACCGGCACGAACACCACGCCGGACATCCTGGCCATGGTGCAGGACCTGCCGAACGTGAAGGCGGTCAAGGAGGCGTCGGGGAACCTGGACCAGATGGCGCAGGTGAAGACGCGCACCCGGCTCACGCTCCTCTCGGGCGACGATGCGCTCACGCTGCCGTGTGCCGCGGTCGGGGGCGAGGGCATCGTGTCGGTCGTCGGGCAGGCCGCCCCGAAGCAGATGCGCGCGCTGAGCGACCTCTCCCGCGCGGGCGATCCGGTGGCGGCGCTCGCCGCGCACCAGTCGCTCATGCCGCTCTTCAAGGCGGCGTTCCTCGAGTCGAACCCGGGACCGATCAAGTTCCTGCTCTCCGAGATGGGGCTCATCGCGAACGAGCTGCGGCTGCCGCTCGTGCCCGTCGAGCCCGCGACCGAGAAGGCCGTGCTCGAGGCCGCCCGCGCGGTGGGGCTCACGCTCGCCGGGGCCGCGGCGCGCGCGTGATCCGCGTCGTGCTGGTGGGCGCCGCCGGGCGCATGGGCCGTGCGATCGAGGCCGCGGCGGCCGGGGCGGCCGATCTCGCGATCCACGCGCGGGTTGACCAGCGGGTGAACTTTCCCACCGGGGGCGGGGTATGGAGTGACGATATCGAGTCTGTGACCCAACCGGGCGACGTGGTCGTGGACTTCAGCGGGCCGGCCGGAGCGCGGGCGGCCGCGGCGGGTTGTGCCGCGCGCGGCGCGGCG
>DATDEX010000086.1:0-2515 GCA_036522895.1 Candidatus Eiseniibacteriota bacterium
AGCGCGCACGCGAGCCCGGCGCGGACGCGCGGGTCGTCGTCGCGCTCGAGCACGGCGCGGTACTCCGTCACCGCTTCCGCGGCGCGCCCGCCCTGCTCGAGGATCCGTGCCCGGTCGGAGAGCCCGCCCAGGCTTGCGGGCGGCAGCGCGAACGCCGCCATGCGCCGGTCGTACTCGAGCGCCTCGTCGAAGCGGCGCGCGTAGTAGAACACGTTGACCAGCGTCGTCGGCATCGCGTACGAGAGCGCGTCCAGGTCCTCGGCCGCGCGCGCCTCGAGCAGCGCTTCGTCGAAGCGCCCCATGGCCGTCAGGTACTCGGCGTACCACTGGTGCCCGGTCGCGTATCCCGGGTCGAGGGCGATCGCGCGCCGGAAGCCGGCCTCGCTCGCGGCCCAGTCCCAGTCGGCGAAGAGCTGCGCGAACGCGAGCGACGTGTGCGCCTCGGCGAGCGCGGGGTTCAGCTCGAGGGCGCGCCGCGCCGCCGTCTTGGCCTTCCGGTAGCCGAGCCCGGGCGGCAGCCACGGCGCGAGGATCGCGTAGCAGTCCGCGAGCCCCGAATAGGACGGCGCGTGCGCGGGATCGTGGTCGATCGCCTCCTCGAAGTGGTGGATGGCGAGCTCCAGGCCCTCCCGCGTGCGCTTGCTCCACTGCCGCCGCCCGCGGAGATAGGCGGCTCTCGCCAGCGGCTCGGGCTCGCGGCTGCCTCCCGCGGCATCGGGTTCGAGCTTCTCGATCACCGCGCGGCCGATCGTTTCCACGAGCTCGTCCTGCACCGCGAGCACGTCGCCGAGCGAGCGCTCGTAGCGCCCCACCCAGAGGTGCTCCTCGCGCGCGGCATCGACGAGTGTCGCGGTCACGCGCACGCGCCCGCCCACTTCCCACGCGGAGCCCTCCACGACAACGTCCACGCCCAGCTCGCGCGCGATCTCGGGGAGCGGCCGCTCGGATCCGCGAAAGCGCAGCACCGACGTGCGCGAGACGACCCGCACGCCGTTACAGCATGCGAGCCAGGCGACGAGCGCCTCGCCGAGCGCGTCGGCGAACCCGTCCGGGCCCGGCGACGGCTCGCGAAACGGCAGCACCGCGAGCGTGCGCGCGCGACCGCGGGGAGCCGGAGCGACCCCGTCCCCGGCGGCGAGGCGGCGCAGGTCGATGCCCACTTCGCGCGCGCTCGGGTAGCGATCGCCGGGGCGCTTCTCGAGGCAGCGGAGCACCACGGCGTCGAGCCCCGCGGACACGCCCGGACGTTGCCGCGACGGCGGCTCAGCCGCGCGGTGGAGGATCGCGTCGGCGACCGCGGTGGAGACCGGGCCCGTGAACGGCGTGGCGCCGGTGAGCATCTCGTACAGCAGCACGCCCACCGCGAAGAGGTCGCTCCGGGCGTCCACGTCCTCCCCGAAGAGCTGCTCCGGGGCCATGTAGGCGACCGTGCCCGCGAGCCCCAGCGGCCGCGTCTCCGCGCGCGAGGCGGCGGGCTCGTCCTCCTCGCGGCAGACGGTCGCGAGCCCGAAGTCGAGGACCTTCACCCGGCCGCGCGCGGTCAGCATGACGTTCGCGGACTTCAGGTCGCGGTGCACGACGCCCTGCTCGTGGGCGGCCTCGAGCGCGTCGCAGAGCTGGGCCCCCAGGTCGAGCGCTTCGGCCTCGTCGAGCGGGCCCCGCGCGAGCCGGTCCGCCAGCGTCTGCCCGCGCACGAACTCCATGACGAGGAACTCGGTGCCCTGGTGCGTGTCGAAGTCCAGCACGGTGGCGATCCCGGGATGGTCGAGGCGGGAGAGCACGCGCGCCTCCTCGCGCAGCCGCGCGCTCGCGTCGCGGTGCTGGAGCACGCGCGCCGACAGGACTTTCAGCGCGACGTCGCGCTCGAGCCGCTCGTCCCAGGCGCGGTAGACGACGCCCATGCCGCCCTCGCCCAGGCGCTCGACGACCCGGTAGCGCGACAACGTGCGGCCGACGAGCGAGGCATTCACGTCAGCGTCTCCCGGGTGCGGCGTCAGTCCACCACCGGCGTGGCGGCAAGCTTGGTCACGTATTCGGCGGGCAGTTTGTGGAATCGGGCCCCGGCGAGGACCGCGTCGAGATAGCGCCGTGACGGGGGCGACGGGTTCGCGGCCCGTGCGACGTAGATCCACGCGTGCACCCGGCGCGGGAACGACCCGTCGTCCGCGCGGACGAGCTGCACCGACGCGGTCTCGCGGTCGTAGAGATTGTGCTGGTCGCCCGGGCCGACGTAGTGCTCGTACGCATCGAGCGCGGTCAGTTGCTCGGCGCTCAACTCGTACACCACCCCCCACACGCTCTCGCCGTGCGCCACGCTCACGCTGGCCACGCCACCGCCCCAGTCATGGGACGTGAGCGGAAACGTCAGCCGGTGATCGCGCAGCTCCCCCAGACCGACCACGGTGTGGCCCGGACAGCGGCGTGACATCTGCTCCGGTTCGAGATTCGAGCCGTAGGCGAAATAGAACATGGGGCGTCTCGCGGGGCGGGGTTCGGGGTGGGGGTGGGAGTGGGG
>DATDEX010000087.1:0-8930 GCA_036522895.1 Candidatus Eiseniibacteriota bacterium
GTGCGGAGCTCGAGAAGCTGACCGAACACGAGCCGGAGTCCGGCCAGGGCAAGTCCGGGCTCCTCAAGCGGCTCTTCACGCGCGGCTGAAGCCGCGGCCGCCGGTCACTTCGCGTCCCACAGCGCGCCCACGCGCGTCATCACCGCCGCGTAGACCTCGATCCCGTCCCACAGGTTCTGGAGCCGCAGGTTCTCGTTCGGCGCGTGCTGGGCGTCGTCGTGGTTGGCGATCGGCAGGATGATCGCCGGCGTGCGCCGCGTCCCCTGGAAGAGGTACATGGGCACGCTGCCGCCCAGCGTCGGCAGTCGCACCGGCTCGTGGCCGAACGCCCTCAGCACGCCCAAGATCTCGGCCGCGAGCGGCAGCTCGAGCGGCGTGCGCGCGGGCGGATAGCCGGCGCCCCAGGCGAGCTTCACGAGCCGGTCGTGGGCCACGCGCGTCGCGGAGTCCGGCGTGCTCGTCACGATCGTCCAGCCGAGCGACTCGAGATGCCGCTCGACCTTCCCGCGCACCGACTCGGGCGTCTCGGCCGGGACGAGGCGAAAGTCCACGCTGGCCCGCGCCTCGGTGGGAATGGTGTTCGTGGCGCGCTCGCCGACGGCGCCCGAGGCGATGCCGCGCAGGTTCAGGGCCGGACGCATCAGCCGGGCGTTCAGGGGCTCGCCCCCCGCCTCGGGCTCCGCGATCTGGAATTCCGCCCGGAGCGCGAGCTCGACGTCCGGCACGGCGGCGACCGCCGCGCGCTCGGCGTCGCTCGGCAGGAGCACGTCGTCCATGAAGTTCGGGATGCGGATCCCGCCGTCGTCGTCGCGCATCGAGGCGAGCAGGTTCGTGAGCCGTGCGATCGGGTTCGGGACCCAATTGCCGTAGTGGCCGTCGTGCAGGCCCTTCACCGGCCCGTACACGGTGAGGTCCAGGCTGGTCGTGCCGCGGGCGCCGAATCCCAGTTCCATCCGGCCGCTCTGGTGGACGGGGCCGTCGCAGATCAACCACGCGTCGGGCCGCAGGAGCAGCGAGTCGTGCGCGAGGTAGCTCGCCAGGTGCGGCGAGCCGGCCTCCTCCTCGCCCTCGAAGACGAGGCGTAGGTGGAACGCGGGCGCGCGCTTCGCCGCGTGGAGCGCGTCGAGCGCCCCGAGCATGGCGACGATGGCCGCCTTGTCGTCGCCGGCCGAGCGCGCGTAGAGGCGGGACTCGGGGTCGAGCGGGCCCTCGCCCGCGAGCGGGACGTCGCGCCCGCCGGCGTCGCGGAGCACGGGTGTCCAGGGGAGCCCGCGCCAGCTGGCCGTGTCGGCGGGCTGACCGTCGTAGTGGGCGTAGAACGCGAGCGTGCGCGCGTTCCGGAGCCGCGCGGGCAGGTCCGCCACGACGAGCGGCGGGGCCGAGTCGTTGCGCAGCACGTGCACGTCCAGTCCGCGCCGCCGGAGCATCGCCTCGAGCACCGCCACGTTCCGCTCGATGCCGGGCGCGTCGCTCGCGACGTTCGGGAGCGCGAGGAACGCCGCGAACTCGGCGAGAATCGCCCGCTCGTGCGCCTGCCTCCAGGCGCGAGCCCCCGCCGCCACGGCGCTCGCCCTGGGCGGGGAGGGCGAAGGGCTCGTCCCCTGGACGGGTCCGGCGAGCGCTCGAAGCGGCGCCGCGGCGAGCAGCACCGCGAGGAGCGCCACGAGGCGCGCGGCGAGCGCGACGGGCCGGCGCGGACTCGGCGAGCTCAACGGAGGTCGGCGGTGGCGCCGGCCGAAGGAGTCCAGGGCTCGGCACGTCCGCCGAGGTGCTTCGCCAGGAACTCCTCGGCGCGCCCATGGAAGTCGAGCGCGTTCTCGGGCCGGGCGAAGCCGTGACCCTCGTCCGGGTAGACGACATACGTGACCTCGCGACCTGCCGCGCGCAGCGCCTTCACCATCGCGTCGGCGTTCGCGAGGCTCACCCGCGGATCGTTCTTCCCCTGGCCGATGAGCAGCGGAGCGCGGATCGCGTCGGCGTGATAGAGCGGCGAGCGCTCGCGGTTCAGGCCGTCGTCGTGCTCGACGTCGCCGACGCGCCGCCGCCAGCGCGCGAGGATGCCGTCCCAGTAGGTGGGGAACGACCCGAACAGCGTGCGCAGGTCCGCGGGCCCGACGCCGTCCACGCCGCACGCGAACAGGTCCGGTCGCTGGCTGAGCGCGCACAGCGTGGCGTAGCCGCCGCCCGACCAGCCCATCGCGGCGATCCGGCGCGGATCGGCGACACCCTTCGCGATCGCCCAGTTCACGGCGTCGTAGAGATCGAGCTGCGTGCCGCGGCCCCACTCGTGCGTGCTCGCGTTCAGGAACGCGAGGCCGAATCCGACCGAGCCGCGGTAGTTCACCTGAAGCACGGCCAGTCCGCGATTCGCGAGCCACTGCACCTCCGGGTCGTAGTCGGCGTGGTCGCGAAACCACGGGCCGCCGTGGACGAGCAGGACCAGCGGCAGCCGCCCCGGGGCGTGCCCGGGTGGAAGAGTGAGGTAAGAGACGAGCGGCAGACGATCGCGAGCCGGGATGATCGTGAGCTGCTTCCTGGCCAGGGTGAGGCCGGCGAGCGCGGGATTCGCCGAGTAGAGCGGGGTGACGCGCTTCGTTTCGCGGTCGTACGCCACATAGGTGCGCGGCGCGTCGCTGCGCTCGAGTTCCAGGATCCAGTGCCGGTCGCCGGCATCGCGGCTCACGAGCCGCGGGAACCCGGCGGCCGCCTGCCGGATGCGGGTGAACTCGTCTCGGTAGGCGGGGTCGAGGAACGTCCACACCGGCTCGCCCGGGTCGAACTCCACCGCGGCGATCGTCCGCCCGGCCGGGTTCAAGAGCACGCTGGGGAGGTTGCCGAAGTCGGCCACGTCGGCATGCGGGTGGGCCGCCAGGACCTCGAGCTCGGCGCCCGTCTGCCCGTCCACGCGCACGAGCCGGCCGTACTCGGCCCCGAGCGCGGAATGGATCACCAGGCTCCGGTTGTCGGGACCGAACGCGGCGACGAGCGAGCCTCCCACCACCTGGCCGTCGAACAGTGCCCGCTCGAACGGCATCGTCACGAGGTCCCGCCACGGTTGATCCACCGCGTCGCGGACCCGGATCACGGTGTGGCCCGTGGCGGGGTCGAACGCGGTGGCGGCGCGGATCGTGAACTCCCAGTCCACGCTCCAGGTGAGCACGTCGCCGGGGTTCTGCGCCTCCAGCGTGACCGCGCCGCTGGCGAGGTCGATTCGGTACATGTCGAAGACGCGCGGATCGCGCTGGTTCATGGCGACGAGGACATGCTCCGGGTGCTCGGGGCTCACGAGCACGTTCTGCGCGCGTACGCCGCGGAACGGGGTGAGATCGCGGACCGCGCCCGTGGCGAGCTCCACCGAGTAGAGGTGATTCCGCTCGTCGCCGTCGGCATCCTGGAGGTAGAGGAGGTGCCGGGAGTCGCCGGCCCAGGCGTACGTGCGGATCGGGCGGTGCGACTCGTGGGTCACCGCGCGCGCCGAATCCCCACCGGTCGGGCGCGTCCACACGTTCTCGACCCCGTGCTCGTCGGGAGCGAGCCACGACACCTGCGTCCCGTCCGGCGAGATCTGCGGAGTCTCCCGCGGCGAGTTCCCGAAGAGCTGCGCGCGGGGAATCAAGGGCACGTCGGCGCGTGGCGTGCGGGGTACCCGCCCCGTGGACGGGGCCGAGGCCGGCGCCGGGGCACCCGCGGCGGGGCCGGCGGAGGTGTTCGCGGCAGAGCGGGGGGCGGCGACCCCGAGCGCGGCAAGCAGAAGCGCGAACCGGAACGGCGAAGCGATGGGCGTCCGCATGGGCGCACCGTACGGCGCGACCCCGGCGGCGTTCAAGCACGATGGCCCGCCCGCGCATCTCGCGCGGGCGGGCCATGTGAGGTTGCTCGACCGGCCCCTAAGGGCGGCCGTTCACGGGCTAGCGATACATCGACTTCACGGCACCCCAGGTCGAGTGCCTGGCCGCGGTGACGCACGCCACGACGCCGGGGATCAGACCGTTGTTCCAGTCGTCGAGCGTGTTCGTCGTCCCATCGGTCGTGCTCGGCGCGACGAAGTCGGTACCCACCGGCGGGATCACATTCCCGCCGATCAGCGAGTTGGCCGTCGCGATCGCGCTCGCGATGCTCGACGAGTTCGAGCCGTTGCAGACGTTCAGGTTCACCGCGATCAGCTGGTGGGCGAGCGAGATGAGCCCGTTCCCCAGCGCCGGCTGGTTGAGGATGGAGAGGAGCTCCGTCTTGGTGTAGGTCACCGTGCCGAGCGTCATCGGGGTGCAGCCGAGCGGCCACGCCTCGGGGTGCGTCTTCCAGAAGCCCTGGGTGCACTCGGGGTTGGACGTCTCCGCGAAGACGAGCGTGGAGGGTGCGCTCGACGTCTGGCCACCGGCCGCCGCCGAACCCTCGGCCCAGACGCGGAACACGTAGGCGCCCGGCTCCAGGTGGTCGAGGTAGCTGCCGTAGATGCCGGTCTCGTCGAAGAGGTCGCCCATCTGGATGCCGATCACGCCATTCGAGGCGAGCTGGAACGTGCCCGAACGCGAGTCGAGGTTGAGCGTCGGATCGCCGGTGAAGTCGCAGTACACCGAGCCGGGGTCACTCTCGGTGGCCGGCCAGCCGTAGGCGTCGAAGTCGGCCTTCTTCATCCACTGGACCGTGAACCCGTTGGGGGCGCCGGACGCGCCGGCCTGAACGTCCATGTCGATCCGGAAGAAGCCGGAGCGCTTGACGGTGATCGAGGGGGTGTCGAGGGTCTGGGCGAACGAGGTCGAGACCAGCACGGCGAGCATCATGACGCCGAGCAGGGACAGGCAGGAACGACACAGGAATGCGCGAACGGACATGGAGAGATCCTTTCGTACATCTGCGGGCGTTTTTGGGGCCGGCCGCGAGGTGGGAAACGTGGCCGGAATCGCACCTGCTGGAGGGGCGGGGGCGGCTCCGGCGATGGGGTCGAGCGAGAAGTGTGGGGAGCAGCTCAGACGCCGAAGTCGCACCGTGCGGCCGCGGAGCCCATGTCGAGAAACGAACTTCCCATGCAAAAATACAACATTCTGTGGGAAGGGCAAGCAGAATGCACTACTCGGGGTGTCGAATGCTCGAACCGGCACCTTCCGGTGCTGTCGAAGGGGCCGCCCGAGGGGCCCGGTTGGGGTCCGGTTGCGGACCACAGGGTCACTTGAACGTGTAAGTGAACACCGCCTGCACGAAGCGGCCGAGCGTCCGGTCACGCGAATCCTGGATGTAGCTCTCGGTGAAGCTCCTCCCGACGCTCCGGTCCTGCTGGAGCACATCGGTGGCGGTGAAGCGCAACTCGCCCGTGTCGCCCTTCAAGAACTTCTTCCCGAGCGTCGTGTTCCACAGCACCACGTTCTGGCCGTACGCGGTCGAAACCCCGCTCTGGAGGTTGTGGTTCACCTCCTGGCGCACCACGATGCCGTGCTTCGCGACCGCGTTCAGGCGGAGCCCGAGCGTGTGCGAGTAGTAGTCGCCCGTGTTGGTCGTGCTGAGCGAGTTGCGGGTGATGTTGTAGCTGCCCTGGTAGCTCACCGTGAAGTCGAGGTTCTGGCTGATGTTGCTCGCGAGCACGGCGCCGTAGCGGAGCGCGTACGTCTTGCTCAGGTTCGTGCCGGCGTTCAAGCGCGTGGGGGTCTGGTTGAACGAGCCGCCGCCGTTCACGCTGGCGATGCTCTTCAAGAGCGTCACGGGCCGGCTGTAAACCGCGAACGCGTTGGCGTTCCAGGCCGCATCGAGGTTGACCGGACGGGTCAGCTGGGTGCCGCGGGCGAGCGCGATGCCGTCCACGACGGTGTCGCGCGGGGCGGTGAACGTGGCGTTCGAGATCGGGTGCCCGATCCGGACCAGGTTCATGAACAGGAACCGGCTCTTGGACTTGAACGGGTCGGCCTCCGAGATCCGGAGCGAGAAGTTGTTGTTGTAGGTCTCGCGCAGGTCGGGATTGCCGGCGGTGAGCGCGAGCGGGTTCGAGTTGTCCACGACGTTCTGGAGCTGGCTGATCGTGGGCGGGCTCGTCGAGGTGTTCCACGCCAGCCGCATGTTCCGGCGGTTCGCGAACGTGGCGGACAGCGTCATGGACGGCAGCACGTCCTGGAACGCGTGATCCACGTCGCGGGCGGCGGGGAACGTCTGCGCGCTCTTCAACTCCATGCGCTGCCAGGAGGCGTTCGTGAGCCAGCGCCACACGCCCTTCGTGAACAGCACTGCCGCGCCGCCGTTCTGGACCAGGTTCCGGTTCGTGAACGTGTTCGACTGCACGCTGTCGAGCCGCGTGTAGGCGCCCGTCGGGTCGAGCCCGAGGCTCCGCGCGTCGGAGTGGCTGCGGGTGTATTGCGGGTTGTAGGTGAGCTGCGCCTGCCAGCCCGGCACGAGCGGCTCGGTGTAGGCGATGCGCGTGCTCATCGAGTTCGTCACGCTGTTCGAAGCGGTCCGCTGGTCGAGCGTGTCGGCGCGGGTCGTGCCCTCCTGCGTGAACTCGCTCAACGAGCGCTGGGCCCGGTCGCCGTCGCGCTCGCTGTGCCCGAGCTGAAGGTCGGCCGAGATGTTGCGACCGCGCTTGGCGAAGCGGTGCCGCAGCGTGAGGCGGTCCGACAGGTTGTCGCCGTCCGTGTGGTTGTGCGTGTCGCTGTTGCTCGCGTTGAGCACCGAGCCGAGCGTGCTGCTGTTCGCGGCGAGCCCGAGGTTGCCGCTGCGGTTGTTCTGGAAATAGAGCCGCGGTTGCATGATGACGGAGTTGAGCGAGTCCAGCGTCCACTCGAAGCGGCCGTCGAAGCGCTCGTTGCCGTTGCGGTTGTTCGTGCGGGTGTCCTGGCTGTAGAACGCGAGCGAGTCCTGCGGGGGCGTGTACTCGCGCGAGAGCGACTGCGTGTTCTCGTTGTCGGTGTCGTTCACGAACAGGCTCGTGCTCACCGAGAGCCTGGGGCCCCACTGGCCGACGTAGTTCGAGCCGCCGGAGTGGGTCGTGCTGATGCCGCCCTGCTGGTTCACGAAGAAACTGCTGGGGTCGAACCCGCCGCCGCCGAAGCCGCCGCCCATGCGGACGATCTGCTGGCCACCGCCCCCGCCCGGCGGTCGCATGCCGCCGCCGCCGAACATCATGATGCGCGGGCCGCCGCCGCCGGAGTTCCCGGACAGGGCGCCGAACAGGTCCTGCGGCGAGAAGTTGCGCTGGTTGATGTTGTTGGAGAGCCCGATCAACGTGAGCCGCGTGCTGCCGCGGAGCCAGGTCGCGTTGCCGCCGCCCTGGTAGCGGTCGCGGTCGCCATAGCCGCCGTAGACCTTGCCGAATTGCGCGTGCTGGTTGCGGAGGACGAAGTTCATGGTCTTCTGCTGCTGGCCGTCGTCGAAACCGCTGAACTCGGCCTGGTCGCTGGCACGGTCGTAGACTTGGATGCGGTCCACCACCTCGGCGGGCAGGTTGCGCATGGCCGCGGCGGGGTCGCTGCCGAAGAACGGCCGCCCGTTGACGAGCACCTGCTGGACCGCCTCGCCGTGCGCCTTCACCTGGCCGTTCTCCATCGTCACGCCCGGCATTTTCTGGACGAGGTCCTCGGCGGTGGCGTCCTTGCTGGTCTTGACGGCACTGGCGCGGAACTCGGTGGTGTCCGCCTTCTGGATCGCCGGCGCCGGCGACTCGGTGACCGTCACGCCCGCGATGTTCACCGCCTCGGGCGTCATCTGCAGCAGGCCCGCGTCCTGCCCCTTCTTGCTGACCCGGATCACCTGGCGGAGCGTCGCGTAGCCGAGCCGCGACGCCTCGAGCCGGTAACTGTGGACGCCCAAGCCCGTGACCTCGAACTTTCCGTCATCCCCGCCCGTGACGCGGTGCACGTCGGCCGTGTCCGCGAAGTTCGTGAGCTTGACCTGAACGCCGCCGACCGCGGCGTTCGTGGTCGGATCCACGAACTTGCCCTTGAGGCTCGTGTCCTGCGCGCGGGCGAGGCCCGGGACCAACAGGAGTGCGGCGAGCAGCGTGGTGCCAGGTCGCATGGGGTTTCCTTCGCAAGGGGATCTGGGGCCGGCGGGAGGGCGGGCCCTACAGGGACGAACGACTTTACCCGCAGGTTCCCCCGCGTGGCGACACGGACGACCGCACACGGAGATCGAACCTGCCGCGTTCGTCGATCGGACGGAAGAAAGTGCTCGGAGGTTGGACGGGCGGGGCGGGGGAGTCTTCCGAATGCGTCCCTTCGTCGCACGGGCGAGCTGGCGCCGCAGGACCTGGGGCCGACGGCCAACGCTCCGGCGGGAGCCGTGCAGCGGCTGGGTTGGGCGTTCGATCACCGCGACGTCGGTGCGGCGGCGGGGCTGCTCGCGGCCGATCTGCAGTTCCAGACGTTCGAGACGGATTCGGCGGGAAATACCCCCGCACTCGTCCAATGGCCCCGTGACAGCGTGCTGGCGGCGCTGCGGTCCCTCTTCGACGGCGTGCCCGGTGTTTCGGAGGCTGCCACCGCAACCCTCTCGCTCGATCGCAACCTCGTCCCGTTCACCGACACGCGCCCGGGCAAGAATCCGATCTGGCACAAAATGGTCCGCTCCTCGGCGGATATCCGGGTGGCGGACCCGACGTCGGGATCGCGAATCGATGTGACGGGCTACCTCCTCTTCTATCTCACACGGGGGGGACAGCGCTGCGATTCCCGCGGATCAGGCGGCACTGGGTGCGCGTGCCGATTCCACCCGGTGGTGGATCGACCGGTTCGACGACGAGACGCTGAGCGTAAACGGCGTGCACGCCCAGCCGGCGCAGACGAATGCCTCCCGCCGGATCACGTTCGGCGACATCCTCCGCCTCTACCTCGACCGCACGCGGCGCTGAGCAGCTACTCGCCGAGCGCCACCCGCAGCCGGCGCTCGTAGGCCGCGAGCGCATCCACGTCGTCCGGCCGCGCGAGCCCGGCGAGCCGCCGCGCGGCCCCCGG
>DATDEX010000088.1:0-28828 GCA_036522895.1 Candidatus Eiseniibacteriota bacterium
TGGCGCCGCTCGCGGGCCCGCTCGAGGTGGCCGGGGGGTTCTGCGAGTACCGCCGCGGACACCTCCACGCGGGGTTCGATCTCGGTACGGGGCGGCGCGTGGGCCGGCCCGTGCTCGCTCCGCTCCCGGGCACGCTCGAGCGCGTGCGGGCTTCGGGCGTGGGCTACGGGCGTTCGCTCTACCTGCGTGCCGACGACGGCCGGCTCCTCGTGTTCGGTCACCTGGATGCCTATGTCGAGCCGATCGCGGCGTACGTGCGCGCGGCCCAGGACTCGACCGGCGAATACGAGCAGGATCTCTGGCCGGCGGCCGGAAGATTCCGGTTCCAGGTCGGCGAGACGCTGGCATGGTCGGGCGAGAGCGGCTCGGGCGGCCCGCACCTCCACTTCGAGATCCGACGCGGAGACATGGCCTACCACCCGGCGCGAGCGGGGCTCGCGGTGCGGGACACCTCGCCGCCTTCGCTCACCGCGCTCACGCTCGAGCCGCTGGACGCCGACTCCCGGGTCGCGGGCTCGTCCGGGCCGCGCACGTTCGAGCTCGCGCGCCGGGAGACCATCGAGGTGATCGGTCGCGTGCGGGCGATCGTCGGTGCGCGCGACGGCGTCTGGTCGGGTGTGGATCGCATGGTGCCGTGGGAGATCGGCATGGAGTGGACGGGCGAGCGCGTCGTCTGCCGCTTCGACAGCGTCTCCTGGGCGACCGACATGGAGCAGGGGGACCTCGTCTACGACGCGGGACGCGTCGTAAACTCTAAAGCCATCGTGCTCTGGGCGCGGGCGGGCTTCCGGCCGCGGGCGCTGCTCAGCGACGCGCCACGTACGTTTGAGGCCGGCACGATCCGCGTGCGAAGACGCGACCCCCCGCGCCGGTTGCGGCTCTGGGCGCGCGATCTGGGCGGCGGCCTGTGCGAGCGCGCGGTGATCCTGAGGCCAGCTCGAGCGACGCGGAGCGAGGTCTCGTCACCTCGGTCGCGCGGTCGCGAGTCCTGGGGCGACCCGCCGCTCGGGTTCACGGCACTCCCCGGCGGTGCTGTGCGGCTCTCGCTGCCGGCCTCGCGCGCGAAAAGCGGCGTGGAGTTCGAGTGGGGGGCGCAGTCGCGGCGGGCGAGCCGCGACGACAACGGCTGGTCCGCGGTCTTCCCCACCTTTCCGAGCGATTCGGATCGCGTGGAGGTCGGCTGGAGCGAGCCCGGCACGGGCGGTGCGCTCGATCGGCACGGGATGGCTCAGGCGTGGCGCGTCGCTCCCGAGAAGGCGATCGAACTGCGCGAGCATGCGGGTGCGCGCACGCTCGAGATCCCGGCGGGAGCGCTCTTCGAAGCCGCGACGCTCGTCGCGTTCGTGATCCCACTCGAGCCCGCGGGCGAGCTGGAGCCGATCGGGGACGCATGGCGCGTGGAGCCGGAGCGGCTCCCGCTCGAGCATTCGGTGCTCGTGAGCGCGCCGCTGGCCCCCGGCACGTCACGCCGTGGCGTGGGGCTCTACCGGCGGAGCGAGGGCGAATGGGAGTGGATCGGCGGCGCCGGCGACAGTTCCGCGCGCACGCTCTCGGCCACGACCCGCCAGCTCGGCGCGTTCGCGCTCTTTCGCGACACGCGCGCGCCGCGCGTGCCGCGATGGGTCGTGGCACGTGACTCGACCGCGCGTCCCTACAGTCGCTGGGCGCTGGAGGCGACGCTGGAGGAGGCCGGGAGCGGCGTCTCGCCGCGCGACTCCTGGATCGAGGTGGACGGCCACCGCGTCCCAACCGAATGGGATCCCGAGGCCGGGTGCCTGCGCTGGCGTCCCGCCGCCGCGCCCGCGCCCGGCGAGCACCGCGTGCGGATCGTGGCGGCGGACCGCGCCGGAAACGTGGCGAGCCTCGACGAGGAGTTGAGCATCAAGCGCTGACGTCGGCGCGGAGCGTCCATTCCGTGCTCAGATCTTCATGTCCGCGCGACGCCGCTTCGGCGCCTTGATCTCCATCGGGCCTCTCTCCGTCGAGAGCCGCACCACGATCTCGTCGCTGCCGAAGTGATACCTGCGCGAGCCGCTCCCCTGTACCTCGATCGGCTGCGGCGTGCCGTTCCACGTGGCCGGCGACATTCGGGAGCCCGTCACCTCCACCCCGCTCTTCATGTCGTCCGGCGCGGTCAGCGCGATCGGGCCGTTCTGCGTGCTGGCGTCGAGTCCCTTCCCGCTCCACCTGGGCGCGTCGAGGTCCACTTGAACGGGGCCGTTCTGCCCGGTCAGCCGCACGTCGCCGGCGTGCCCCCGGAACTGAATCGGGCCGTTGTCGGTCCGGGCGTCCACGACGCCGCTCGCATGGGTCATTCCGATCGGGCCATTCTCCGTGCGCAGCGTGAAGTGCCCGTTCACCTCGCTGAGTTGCAGGCCTCCGTTGGTGGCGCTCAGCTCGAGCGTCACTCCCGTGGGCACCGAGAGCACGATGGTCGCCGCCCAGTCGCCGGTGTCGGGTCCGTCCACGCTGAGATGACCATCGCGGTTCTCGACGTGCAGGCCGTCGAGGATTTCCTCGGCATGGTCGTTCGACGCGGCGCCGGCGGCCATGCACACGAGCGCGGAAAAGCTCCCGTCCGTCGAGGGCTGCACGCGGATGCCGCCGCGATCCGAGGCCCCCACCTCGAGAGGCTTCGAAGCGTACGCCCCGAGCGCGAGGGTCTGGGACCGGCGCGCCGTCACGATGCCGTCCTTACCCAGCGCGGTTTTCCAGAACGTCATCTTGAAGTCCGAGCAGGACTCGATGCGCTTGTCGCCATCGGAACTGCAGGTGAAGCTGAGACCGCCGGCGCGCGCGGGTACCGCGGCGACCGAGGCGAGTGTGCAGGCGAGGATCCAGTAGAAGGAGCGCATGGACACGTCGGGCCTCCGAGGTTGAAAGTGCGCATGGCGCGATCGTGACTCGAGACGCCGGCTTCTCCATGCCGGGGTCGTCGGGCTCGATCGGTCGATCGCGCCGCGGGTGCGGAATCGGGTCAAGAACGTGCATGCCGGCCCGCCCACCAGCTTGGACGAGCTTCGCCGCAGAAGGGTTGGAAGCCTTCGCGGCCGCGCCGCGCGCCGGTCAGTCACGCCAAGGTCCGGCGCGACCCGCCCCGTCAGCCCCGGCGCGCGGCCTCGATGGTGGCGATGTCGATCTTCTGCATCGTCATCATCGCGTCGAAGGCACGCTTTGCCTCGGCGCCACCCGCCGCCAACGCATCGGAAAGCGCGCGTGGGGTGATCTGCCATGAGAGGCCCCACCGGTCCTTGCACCAACCGCACTGACTTTCCTGGCCGCCATTGCCGACGATCGCGTTCCAGTAGCGGTCCGTCTCTTCCTGACTGTCGGTCGCGATCTGGAATGAAACCGCCTCGCTGTGCTTGAACGCCGGACCGCCGTTGATGCCGATGCAGGGAATCCCGATGAGGGTGAACTCCACCACCAGCTCGTCGCCCGCCTTCCCGCCGGGATAGTCACCCGGTGCCTTCTGAACGGCGGTCACCCTGGAATCCGGAAAGGTGGCGGCGTAGAAGCGCGCGGCGTCGTGCGCATCGTGATCGAACCAGAGACAGATCGTGTTCTTCGGCTTCATGTTCCCGTGCTCCCTTCTTTCCGATATTCGCTCACGATGTCACGGCATCGCGCCGAGCTTGTCATTGGCGGGCGCCTCGCGCCCCGGGCGTCAGGGCGCCGCGGGCGGCTGGTAGCCGGGCTTTCCGATCTGCCAGTAGAGGAATGCCAGCTGATCCGCGAGCTCGCGGTCGCGCTGCGACTTGGACGAGCCCATGCCGTGGCCGGCGTCGAAGTCCACCAGGAACAACACCGGCCGAGCGCTGGTGGTGGCCGCCTGCAGATGCGCGGCCATCTTGCCCGGCTGCCATGGTGCGACGCGCGGATCGTTGAAGCCGGAGGTGAGCAGCACGGCCGGATACGCCGTGCCGGGCACCACGTGCTGCGTGGCATCCACGGCCTGGAGCGCACGGAAGCCGGCCTCGGTCTTGGTCGATCCGTACTCGAGCGAGTTGGCCGGACCGTCCGTGCCGTACTCGCAGCGCAGCGCGTTGTTGTCGCCCACGCCGTTGAACACCACACGGAAGAGATCCGGCCGGGCCGTCGTGGCCATGCCGACCGTGATGCCGCCGGCGCTGCGGCCCTCGATCGCCAGCGTCGCCGGCGAGCCGTAGCCCTGCTTCACGAGGTACTCGGCGCAGGCGATCAGGTCCTTGTAGCTGTTGGGCTTCGTCGCCTGCTTGCCGGCGAGGTGCCAGTCCTCGCCGAACTCTCCCCCGCCGCGCACGTGCGCGACCGCGTACACGCCGCCGTCCTCGAGCAGCGTGAGGAAGCGCGCGACGAAGCTCGGGGTGATGGAGATTCCGTAGGCGCCGTAACCGGTGAGCCACACGGGGCTCTTCCCGTCCAGCCGGATGTCGCGGCGGTGCACGATCGAGAGCGGGATCCGCGTTCCGTCCCAGGAAAGTGCGTTCACCTCGTCCACCGTGTACGCCGACAGGTCCTCCTTCCACGGTGGCACGATGGAGGTCCGCACCGCGCCGGGGCCGTCCAGGCGGTAGTACGCCGGGGGCGAAAGCCAGCTCACCATGCCGGCGAGAACCACGGGCGACCTGGGATCGAGATACGGTCCGTAGAGCGCGCCCTGGACCGGCAGCACGACGTCCTCGAGCCGGCCGCTCGCGAAGTCGTAACGGCGCAGGCGGGCGAGCCCGCCGTCGAGATCCCTCACGTAGAGCGCGCCCGAAGTGGCGCCGATCTCCTGGATCACGCGCTCGCTCGGCGCGACCACCATGCTGGCCTTCGAGAGATCCGGCGACGAGGCGTCCACCGCGAGCACCCGGTAGCGCGGCGCGTTCTTGTGCGTGAGCAGATAGAGCTTGTCACCGTGCGGAACGATCGCGGTCACCGCGTCGTCAACGTCGGCGAGCCTCACCCACGGCGAGAGCCGGCCGCTCGTATCGGAGCGCGCCACGTAGGCCGTGACCGCGGGATCGGCGCCGTGGCTGATGACGGCGAGCACGTAAGGCGAGCCGACCGTGCACTGGATGAACGGATAATCCACGGGTGTCACGGGCAGCGATCCGGGAACACCGGTGCCGATCAGGGCGCGGTCGCTGTCGGGGTCGGTTCCGACCACGTGCAGGCAGGCGCGGCTGTTCAGGTACTGGTCGGTGTCCTTGCTGTCGGGGCCGACCTTGGCGAAGCGGTTGTAGTAGAAGGAGCGATTGTCGGCGCGCCACGAGGGGCTGCCGTAGTCGGCGCGATCGATGACCTCCGGCGACTCGCGCCCCGTGGCGACGTCGAGGATGTGAATGACGCTCTTCTCGGAGCCTCCGGGCGAGATTCCGTAGGCGATGCGCGATCCGTCCGGCGAAGGCTCGAGGTAGTCGATCGCGAAGTGGTGTCCGGGCGTTGCCCCGCGATCGGGATCGACCAGCAGGTTCTCGGCGCCGTCCGCGCCGTCGCGAACGTAGAGCTTGTACGTGTCCTGCCCCGGCTCGAGCTTGAGATAGAACACCCTGCCGCCCGCCTGATGCACCTGAAAGGCCGTCGTGCCGCCGCCGGTGTGTGCGGCGATCCGATGCTGCAGCGAGTCGCGACCGGGAATGCGGTCGAGCACCGAACGCGCGTAGCGGCCCTCCTCGCGGCACCACTTCTCGAAAGCGGGTGCGTGACGATCCTCCATCCAGCGGTAGTCGTCGGTGACCTTGGTCCCGAAGTAGTCGTCCACCACCGGCGCTCGCGGCGCCACGGGGGGAGAATCGGCCGCGTGGGCCGACAGGCTCGCGGTCGCGGAATGGCCAGGCGCGGCATGGGCCGCGGGAGTTGCGGCAATCGTGAATGCGATGACTGCGATAGTGGCGGCGGGCGATCTCATGCGAAGACCCTCGGAATGAGCTGGCGGCGCGTCAGCATAGGGTGTGCTCCATGGGCGGTTCAACTGCACCGCACACCCTGCGGACTTGCGTCGCTCGCGTAGCCCGGGGCGCTATCGGAAGTCGCGGATCAGCACCACGTCCGACGGCCGCGTGCTTGCCTCGACCACCAGGCGGCGGCTGTCGGCCATCCAGCTGAAGCTGGTGATGGTCTCGGGCGAGATCTGCGTGACCCGGACCGGCTTGCGACCCTCGGCGTCGGTGACCCAGAGGTCCACGCGTTCACCCGCACGCACGAGCACCCCGAGACGTCGCCCGTCCGGCGACCACGCGTGCCGCACGACGCGTCCGTCGGTGATGTGCGTCACGGGAATGGGCGCGCCGCCGGCGAACGAGCTGCGGAACACGTTCCACGCCGGATCGCTACGGTCGATGTAGCTCACCGAGCGGCCGTCGGGAACCCACCGCACATCGACGGCACTGGCGGGTGGACGGGCAACCGATGTGGCCGCGCCGCCTTCGATCGGGAGAACCTCGTACACGTTTCGCAGGCGACCCTGGGTGTCCGGCTCGGGGCGGCCCACCAGCACCGAACGGGAGTCCGGTGACAACCCTATCGCGGACACGCCGGCCCCGAGATCGCGTTCGACGCGGCCATCGGCGGTCGCGATCACCGAGAGCTTGCCCCTGCCATCGCCCTCCACGAGCACGTGCCGGCCGTCTGCTGACAGATCCACCGTCTGCTTCCGGGCGCTGTGCGTCAGGGCCCGCGCCGATCCACCGCCGGTGTTCATCGTCCACACCTTGATCCCGGTGCTGTCGAGGCGATCGAAGACGATCGTGCCCGCCGCCGCGAACGGGCGGAAGGCATGAGCCTCGGTGCCGGTCAGCGCTCGCGACTCCGCGTCGTCCGTGCCGGTCGCCCAGAGCTGGAGCACGCCATTCCTCGGTGACGTGCTGAGGATCGTGCTCGAGTCGAGCGCCGTCGCCTGGTGGAACGAGTTCTCGGGCCCGCTTCCCGAGGTGAGCCGGTGTGCGCCGGCTGCATCGGCGGCGGCAATGTAGATCGAGGTATTGCGGCTCGCGCGCGTCGTCGCGATGGTCTCGTCGGCAAGCGATGCGGTCAGGTTGGCGTATTCGCTGAAATCGTTCGTGACGCGCGACGCGCGGCCCGACGGATAGGGGTACACGACGACATGCCGGTAGATCGACGAGCGGAGGAACTGCCCGGTGACCGCGAGCGCGGTGCCGCCACGGAGCCAGGCGAGCGAGGTGGGAATCGAAAGCGGTAGTTTCAGCCAATCCCGCCGGCGCCCGTCACGTGGCTCGAAGAGCGCGATGGTGGACTCGAGCCCCGGGCCGGTGTCGCCGATCGCCGCGGCGATTCGCTGGCCGTCGGGTGACCACGCCGGCGAGCCGAGGAATTCCGAGGGGAGGTTCACCTGGGCGAGGATCCTCTCCCGCTTCGTGCCGAGGTCGAGAACGATCAGGTGTCCTTGTTGCGGCCCCGATGTGTTTCGCACGAATGCCAGCTGCTTGCCGTCGGGAGAGACGCTGGCGCGAGAGTCGACGTCGAACACGATCTCGCTCGAGTGACCCCCCAACGAAGGCACCTGGTAGAGCGTCCGGTAGCTCAGCTGATCCGCCCGGGGTGCCGTGTAGTAGAGATAGTTCCCGTCCGGAGAGAACGAGGGGAAACCCAGCTGCGCCTCACCGGGCGGCACTATGACGACCTCGCTGCCGGTCACCACCTGGCGCACCGTAAGGCTTCCCTTGCCCGCCTTCTCCGAGACGTAAGCGAGGTAGCGGCCGTCGGGAGAGAGCGCCGCGTCCACGACATCGCCGGTACTGGTCAGCGTCGTCATCCGCATCTTCTGGAACGACTCCGAGAGCGGTGCGCCGCGCCGCAGGCCCCACACGGCGAGCGCCAGCGCCACCAGCACGACGACACCGGTCACGATCCACGGGAGCATGGACGCGCGCTTCGGCGGTGCTGCGGCAACGGAGGCCGCGGACGGGTCTCCGGAGCTGGACGACACCGACAGCGTATCGTACTCGGATTCGATCTCGCGCAGCTCGAGCGCCACGTCCTTCATGGACTGGAGTCTTTGCTCCGGGTTCTTGTGCAGGCAGCGGCGGATCAGGCGACGCAGCTCGCCCGGGACCCGCGCGTTCAGCTCCTCGACCGGCGATGGGCTCTCGTTGAGGATCTTGTGCATGGTCTCGACCGCCGAGTCCGCCGCGAACGCACGGCGACCGGTGGCCGCTTCGTAGAGGATGCAGCCAAACGAAAAAATGTCGGACCGATGGTCCACGCCCTTGCCCCGCACCTGCTCGGGCGACATGTAGCCGGTGGTGCCGACGACCATCCCGTCGGCCGTGCGGTCGTGGGCGACGGTCGATGCGTTCGTGGCGTCGCCTTCGGCAGTGCTCCTCTCGGTGAGCTTGGCGAGGCCGAAGTCCAGCACCTTGGCGAAGCCGTCGTTCGTGACCATGATGTTGCCGGGCTTGAGATCGCGGTGGACGATGCCGGCAGCGTGCGCCTTGGCGATCCCGTCCGCCGCCTGGGCGAGCCAGCCGAGCAGCGTCCGCAGGTGGATCTTCTCGTCGTGGATCAGCGTCGAGAGCGTCTTGCCGTTCACCAGCTCCATCGAAATGAAGTGCATGGGGTCGGAGGTCGGCTCGCTCGCCGAGCGCACGCCGTCCTGCCCGATCTCGTAGATGGTGATGATGTTGGGATGGCTCAGCGACGAGGCGGACTTGGCCTCGAGCACGAAGCGGCGCACCCGATCCTCGCTGCGCACCAGATCGGGCGGCAGGATCTTGAGCGCCACGCTCCGGTCGAGTGAGCGGTCCCGGGCGAGATACACCTCCCCCATGCCGCCGGCGCCAAGGGGGCCCAGGATCCGGTAA
This sequence comes from Candidatus Eiseniibacteriota bacterium, assembly GCA_036522895.1. Lineage (GTDB taxonomy): Bacteria > Eisenbacteria > RBG-16-71-46 > RBG-16-71-46 > RBG-16-71-46 > JAIOPA01. Next base: position 8,787 of record DATDEX010000088.1, read on the forward strand.
TGCGAGATCTCGTCCTCTGGGCGCAGCGTGCGCGTGGGCTCTGCCGCCATCGGGTCTCCCGGATTCGGATTGCGTCGCGCGATGTTGGCGCGGTCACGCGTTGCTCGAGATCGTGGACGTGAGCGGGCGCGCGGTGGTGCGGACGGATGTCCAGGTCCGTCAGAGCCGCCGGCGGCTCACGGTCTGGTGACGGTCTTGCTTACCGGGGGAAGTGACTGGAGGTAGGCCCAGAGCGCCTGTCGTTCGCTGTCGGTCATGCTCTTCCCATAAGCCGCCACCTCCTTCATCGGTGAACGAAGGGCGGTCCCGTCGGGTCGCCGGCTCGCGGTCAGCGCGTTCACGAACTGATCGTAGGTCCAGCCCTCGAGCCCGGTCGCATCGGGGGTGAGATTGCGCGCCGGCGGCCAGCTCGGATCGCCGCCGGCGATCGGGCCGCCGCTCAGGTCGGGCCCGTGGCAGCCCATGCAGATGGCGGTGAGGTGTTTGCCGAACTCCGCCGAGGCCGACGCCGCGGGCGGGTATACGAGGTGCGGCGGGGTGTGGCTCGCGATCTCGCTGGCCGAGAACTGTATCTTGCCCGTCGCCACCAGGATGTTGCCGAGCGGCCCGAACGTCGACCTGGGCACCGTGTTGTCGACGGGAGGCAGCGAACGGATGTAACAGACGATGTCGGAAAGCTCTTGATCCGACATCCGCTGGAAGTCCACCGCCGGCATGACCGCGGGGTGGCCGTCTCTCAGCACGCCATGCCGGACGATTCGATCCCAGTCCCGCGGCTGGTAGTCCGCGGTCCGGCTCCCGGCTCCGAGGGTCAGGTTGGGACCGAGCAGCCTGCCGATGGGAAAGGCGTCGACCATCACCCCACCGCCGAATGTCGCACCGTGGCAGGCGATGCAGGTGTAGCGGGCCGTGACCAGGTGCTTGCCGCGTGCGATGGCGCGTTCCTGGGCGAGTTGTCGGGCCGCGTCCGGGGCGAGTCCCAGCGCGGAGACCTCAGCCGGCTCGACCGGGAAGGGAATCGGGAAGTCCACCGAGTGAGTCTGGAACGTTTGCGCGCGCAGCCGTTGGGTCGTGATGCTGGCCCAGGCGATCCCGCACGCCGCGACCGCCACGAGGCCGGCGAGCAGCGCACCGACGATCTTGAGCAGCTTCTTCATGAAACGAGCCTCCAGAGCCGGGTGACCGGACCCAGTCCGGAAGGGTCCAGGGGAGCATTAAGCACAGGTTCCGTCTGGAAACAAAGCGCGAATGCGCGCGATCGGGTCCGATCCTCCATGCTATCCTCGTCAGCCCTCGAACCCCCATGCCTGCCGGGACCACCCGAGAGAGCCGCTCGTGAAGAAGACCATCCTCCTCTACGGATTGCTCGGTGGCGTGCTCATCGCCGTGCTCAAGATGGTCGAGTACCGCTATCTCGTGCTCGAGCACTCGCTCGAGCTCTACGGCGGGATCGTGGCGCTGCTGTTCTCGGTGCTGGGCATCTGGCTCGGGCAGAAGCTGACCCGCCCCCGCGAGCGACTGGTCGTGAGGGAGGTCCCGGTCCGGGTGGAGGTGCGGGTGCCGGTGCCCGCGGGCGGGTCGTTCGTGCGCAACGAAGCGCGCCTGCGCGAGCTGGGGATCACGCCCCGCGAGCTCGAGATCCTCGAGGCGCTGGCCGCGGGCCTGAGCAACAAGGAGATCGCCGGCCGGCTGTTCGTGAGCGAGAATACGGTCAAGACCCACGCGGCTCGGGTGTTCGCCAAGCTGGCCGCACGCCGGCGCACGCAGGCCGTACAGCTCGCGAAGGAGGCCGGAATCATCGCCTGAACGGGTGATTTCCGCGGCCTCGGCGCGAAAATCACCCGTTCGGGTGACGCGCGAGCTGGCCCCCGGAGCACAAACTGCTGGCATTCCCCCCGTCGCAACCACCCCTCACAGGAGAATCCGATGCGGAAGATCGTCCTCGTGTACGGGCTCATCGCCGGCGCCATCCTTGCGGTCGCGTTTCTCGTCACCCTGCCGTTCCACGACGCCATCGGTTACGACCGCGCCATGGTCCTGGGCTACACGTCCATGGTGCTGGCGTTCCTGCTCATCTTCTTCGGCGTGCGCTCGTACCGCGACAACGTCGCCGGCGGCCGGCTGAGTTTCGGCCGGGCCCTGGCCGTGGGCGCGCTGATCGGTGTCGTGGCGTCGTGCTGCTACGTGCTGACCTGGGAGGCCATCTACTTCGGGACGAAGAGCGACTACATCGAGAAGTACCAGGCGCACATGCTCGAGAAGGCGCGGCAGGCCGGAGAAAGCGCCGAGGCGATCGCCGCGAAGCAGGCCGAGATGACCAAGTTCGCGGAGATGTACCGCAACCCGCTCATCAACTCGGCCATGACGTTCATGGAGCCGATGCCCGTGGCGCTGGTCGTGGCGCTGGTCACGGCGGGCGTGCTCAGCCGGCGGAAGAAGGCCGAACCGGGTCCGGCGACCGCTTGAGCGCACTTGTGCGGGGGTTTCTCTCCCTGATACAACCTCCCACTCGCTGAACGTCGGAAACGCTGCCCTCGGGAGTTCCAGCCAACATCGGAGGTCCGAATGCGAAGAGTCACAGGCATCGGCGGCATCTTCCTGAGCGCCAGGGATCCCAAGGCGCTCTGCGATTGGTACAAGAACCACCTCGGGATCGACGTTCAGCCCTGGGGTGGAGCCGCCTTCGACTGGACGGACGCCGAAGGCAAGCCGACCGGGGGAACGACGGCCTGGTCGATCGGTCCGGCGGACGGCAAACACTTCGCTCCGAGCAAGTCGACCTTCATGGTCAACTATCGGGTCGAGGATCTGACGGGACTCCTCAAAGCACTGCGCGAGGAAGGCTGCAACGTCCTCGAGAAGACCGACGACTCGGAGTACGGGAAGTTCGGGTGGGTCATGGATCCGGAGGGCAACAAGGTCGAGCTCTGGCAGCCGCCCCCGGGGCAATGACGATCGGTGAGGCGGGGCCTCACCGCGCACCCACCGCAGCCACCCCGATCGTCCCCAGCCACGTCTCCACCAGCTCCGGCCAGCGGGTGATCGCGGACGACGTCCGTCGCAGGCCGAACGCGTGGCCACCGCGCGGATACAGGTGGTACTCCACGGAAACGCCGGCTCTCTTCAAGGCGATGAAGTAGACGAGCGAGTTCTCGACAGGGTCCACCGGGTCGTCCACGGCCTGCAGCAGAAAGGTCGGCGGCGTCTCGTGCGTGACGGGTACCCTCGGATTGAGGCCGTACTCACCGGCCGCGTGCTCGCGCATGTGGCCGGGATAGAGCGCCACCGCGAAATCCGGGCGACAACTCTGCGTGTCCGCCGCGTCGACGGCCCGGTACGCGCGCTTGGACCAGTGCGTGCTCACATCCGCCACGAGGTGGCCACCCGCCGAGAAGCCCAGCACCCCGAGCTTGTGAGGATCCACGTGCCATTCCGCGGCGTGAGCGCGCACCAACCCCAGCGTCCGCTGCGCATCTTCCAACGCGAGCGGAGCGACCGGGTCCTTGTGGCACTTGCAGCCGCTGTCCCAGTGCGGGCCTGAGGCGGGCACGCGGTACTTGAGCAGCACCGCCGTGATCCCGCGGGACGCCAGCCACTCGCAGATCTCCGTGCCCTCGAGGTCGATGGCCAGGATCATGTAGCCACCGCCCGGAAAGACGATCACCGCCGCGCCCGTGTTCGTTCCCCGGGGTGAATACACGGTCATCGTGGGCTGCGCGACCTCCTGCACGTAGAGCCAGGGCCTGCCCGCCACGAGGTTCTCCGCCTGCGCGACGATCTCCGGCTTCGTGATCGGCACGGCGTCAGGCACTGACCCCGGCCAGATCGGGATCTGCCGGTGCCCGGGCGAGGGCTGCCAGACAGCGGCCCGGGCCTGCAGAGCGCCGGCGGCACACATCACGCAGATGGCGAGCGACAGCGGCTTCATCGGCATTGTGCTCCCCCCTTTCGCGATCAGCTCGACGTCGTTCGTGCATCACGCCAACCGATGGAGCGCGCCCCCGGCGGCGGCGCGTACGGCGACGCTGTCGTTCCAGCGGTCAGTGCGGTGCTGACCCTACCTCACGCGAAGCGTCGGGAGCAGAAGCGTCCGGAGTGCGGGGGGTCATTACGAGCTCGTCACTGCTTGTCGCGATGAAACGAGGTCGCGATGAAGCGGGCACTTGATGAACGCATCCGCTCCGAGGCTGCTGACCTGAGATGAACTGACAAGATTGCGAGACGCGCGTTTCTTGTCTTGTGAGGGGAAGGCTCTCGTGTTCCAGTCGATCCTTTCTGCGGAATGCTCGAGCGCCACGGGACCGGTGATCGAGCTAATGCACGACGAAGGGTGAGTTAATCCCCGGGCCGCTCGTTACCTTCCCAATGGACGTCAAGGAGGCCTGACCGGCGATGGACCCTAACCGCTGTCTCATCTCGACCCCGGTGCCCCATACACGGTACTCGGACCGCGCGGCACGACTTCGGTGGCTGCGCCGCTGGTCGCAGTTGGCCGCAGGGCTCGCTCTGCCGGTCGCGCTCGCCGCGGCGCTGCCACTCCGCGCGGCCGCGGCGGGGATCGTGCCGCGGATGGACCACGTCATCATCGTGGTGATGGAGAACCACAGCTACGACGAGGTCCGCACCCTTCCCTACACCTCGAGCCTCATCAGCAAGTACACGTCGTTCTCGCAGTCGTTCGCGGTCACGCACCCGTCGCAACCGAACTACCTGGCGCTATGGGCCGCCAGCACGCTCGGGAACACAGACGACACCTGTCCACCGCCGGGCTCGCCGTTCACGGCCTCCAACCTGGGGAAGTCCTGCGAGGCGGCCGGGCTGACGTGGAAGTCGTACTGCGAGAACCTGCCCTCGGTCGGGAGCACGGCCTGCGCGAGCTCGGACAATCTCTACCGGCGCAAACACCATCCCTGCCCCGACTTCTCGAACCTGAGCCACCTGAAGGAGTACCCCTACGGTCAGCTCGCGATCGACATCGCAGCCGGCACGCTGCCGGCGCTGTCGTTCGTGGTCCCGAACATGTGCAACGACACGCACGATTGCTCGACGAGCACCGGGGACACGTGGCTCAAGAACAACCTGCCGGCGATGATCTCGGCAGTGGGACCGCGGGGGCTCGTGATCCTGACCTGGGACGAGGACGACAAGAGCAGCTCGAACCAGATCCTCACCGTGTTTGCCGGGCCGACGGTGAAGCCCAATTACGTCTCGTCGCAGACCATGACGCACTACACCGTCGTGCGGACCATCTGCGACGCGCTCGGGCTCACCCCGTTCGCCAACGCGTCGACCGCGACCCCGCCGAGCGATGTCTGGAGTCCGACCTCGACCGCCGTGGACCCGAGCCCACACCAAGGCCTGAACCTGAGCGAGCCGTCTCCCAATCCGTTCCGCACCTCGGTGACCGCGACCCTGGCGCTGCCCTCCGAGCGCCTGGTCCATGCGTTCGTGGTCGATTGCTCGGGCCGCAGGGTGCGGAGCCTGCTTGCCGAGCGGCGCTCGGGGACCTCCACGCTCACCTGGGACGGGTCGCGGGACGACGGCGTGCGCGCCGCGGCGGGTCTCTATTTCCTGTATGTGAAGGCGGGGGCCGACCAGGTCGTGCGGAGGCTGGCGCTCACGCGCTGACCGGGCTCGGCTCGGCCGTCGCTCGCGCAGGTGGATCAGGGGTGTGTCGTTGCGGAGGTCCTCGCAAACACCCACTCGGCGATCGCCTGCGCGACGACCGGGTCCGCGGCATCGAGCTCGGGCGAGCGCGGCGCTCCCGGCGTCCAGTGGTTGAAGACGTGGGACAGCCCCGGGAAGATGCGCAGCGAAACGTCGGGGTTCCCGCCGGCTACGAGCACCGCGGCGGCCTCGCGCGCGTGGTGCTCGCGGACGAGCTGGTCGGCGCCTCCCTGAACGATCAGCACCGGGCACCGGATCCTGGGAAGCAGCCGACGAGGCGGCAGCTCGAGGTGCTCCCGCATCCAGTCTGCGAGGTCGGTGGCCCCCTGCGCCCGCTCGCCCCGCTTCGCGCGGGCAAGCGTCGGGAGCAGATGCGCCGCGGGCCCGCCCGGGTTCGACCGCGCCTGCTCCTCGAGCAAGGAGTCGACGTTGACCGCGGTTGCACCACCCAGCAGCACGATACCGGCGAGCTTCGAATCTTCAACGGCCAGCGCTTCGCACGTCTTCGCGCCCTCGCTGTGGCCGAGGAGCACGACCCGATCGGGATCGACCTCCCTCCGGCCGCGCACGAAGGCGAGCGCCGCCCGCGTGTCGCCGAGGAGCGCGCGGTAGCTCGGCGGACCGGGCGCGGTCGAGCTGCTGCCGGCCCCGCGATCGTCGTGGCGGAGCACGATGACGCCGCGCGCCAGCAGACTGTCCGCAAGCACGTGGAAGAGACCAGCGCGTCCGAGGTTTCCGTCGCGGTCCTGAGGACCGTCGCCCGAGACGAACACCACCGCTGGCCGGCGCCGACCAAGGGAGGCCGGAAGACTGAGAGTCCCGGCGAGCACCACGCCCTCGTTCGCGAAGCGGACCTCGAGCTCGCGTGGTCCTTCGGGGTATGCCTGGCAGCCGAGGAGCACGAAGGCGGAAGCGAGACAAGCCATCAAGTCGCGGCGCGCGCAGCGGGTGGCAGGCGGAGGGCTCGGAGGGCGGGGGCTCGTGAACACCGGCCGAAGCTACATCAGGCGGGCGGTCGCGGTCCGGGGCCCGGACCGGCCACGCCCTGTGGGTGTACGCTGGACCGCCCGAACGAGTCCAGAGGAGGACGCCATGCACCCCGGCCGCGGGCTGCTCGTCGCCATCGCCGCGATCACGCCGTTCAGCATCACCCTGCACGACCGAGGCGACACGCTCGCCACCGTCACGACCGCCGACGGCACGCAGTTCGAGATCGCGGGCGGAGCGGGCGAATACGCCTTCATCTCGCGGGGCTGTAACGGCGAGGTCATTCGCCGCCATCCGGCGGCGTTCCGGGAGGGCGCCGTTCGCGTGCAGCAGCCACTCGGCCACACCGGGCTCGCGCTCGGTGTGCGCGCCGGCACGGTTCGTGACGATCTTGCCGGGGGCGACGGGCTGGTGCGGCCGGACCTGATCCTCCCGAACGAGCCGCAGCCTCCGCGCGAGCTGTCCACGAACCGCTACCTGAACCCGTACTTCACGTACGACACGCCGGGGAGCTCGGTCGGGCTTGGCTACGTCTGGCACGAGCGCGAGTTCCCCACCGCGGGTGAAGGCGCACGCGAGCTCCCGGCGCGGCCGATGAACCTCCTGAGCGCTCACCTCCGGATCGGAAGCGAACAACAATACTTCGAGACGCGCTGGATGGAGGGCATGCCGCTCTACGCGGATGGCGGGATGTTCAACCTCGGGGTCGGCGGCCGACCCGGCGACGGTCCGGTGACGTTCTTCACGGGGCTCGGCGCGGGCGGGCCCTACGAGGGCGCCGGGCTCGCGCTGCGCGTGGGGTACGACGTGGGCGACTGGAACGTCAGCGTGCGCTCGCGGTTCGGCAACTCCGGCGGGGCAAACGCTTCGGGCCTTGCGCTCGGCCTCAAGTACGCGAAGCGGACAGCGCGGTAACCGGGGATCTCGCTTCGGGCAAGGTTGTGCGCTGAAGATTGTTGCGGGCACGGCCGGTGCAGTGCGATGACCCCATGACCTCGAGAATCAAACCCGTGGTCGTAGAGCGGTTCCCGAGCAAAGACTGAGCGCGTGGTCCCGCGGGAACTCCGCTTGACCACGCCCTCCAGGCCCGTCCCGCGGGCGATCTCACTGCTGAGATCACTTCACCGCGGACGTGGCCGAGCCTCCGAGATTGCTCGTCACCGTGACGAAGTTCGGCTTCAGGCCGGAGAAGCTGAACGAGCCCTCGTAGCGCCCGCCTCCGAGGTTCGAGAGCACGAACGTGGGGACCGTGGAGCCGTCGCGGAACACGGTCAGGATCGCGGTCGTGCTCGTGCTGCGCGCCCTAACGTGCAGCGTGCCTCCTCGGCCGCCGGGGATGAACTCGGCGAGGTCGATCCCGACCACATCCGGGGGCGGCGGCGCCGCGGTCGTGACCGTGATCGTTCCGGCGCCGGAGCCGAGGCCGCCGCAGCACGCCACGGCGTTCACGGTCACGGGTGTGTTGGCGGCGACCCGGCTCGTCGTGACCGGGAAGTCGACGCGGCTCGTGTTGGCCGAGACGACGACCTGCGCCGGCATCTGCACCACGGCCGGGCTCGCGCTCGTCAGGTTCACGAGCGCCCCCTGCGTGGCGGACCCGCTGAGTGTGACCCTGCCCGTCGCGGGGCCGGTTCCACCGAGGCTCGCGGGGAAGAACACGACCGACACGATTGACGGTCCCGTGGGGGGCGGCACCGTGGTGATGGTGGTCGCCGAGGACGTGCCGCCGGCGGCCGCTGCGATCTCGGCGAAGTTGGCGAAGGTCGTCGGCGACGTCGTGATGGCGAACGTGGCGCTGGCGAGTCCGGCGGGCACGATGACCGAGGCCGGGACCGCCGCCACGGCGGCATTCGTCGTCGTCAGCGTGACCGGCGTGTCGGGACCGACCGCCGAGGCGAGCGTGACCATGCCCTGCGCGGTCTGACCGCCGACGACCGTCGTCGGATTGATCGTCAGCAGCGTGACCTGCCTGCCCGTCGGGGCCGGCGTGTTGACGGTGATGAACGCGAACTGGCTGACGCCGCCCGCCGAACCGTTGATCGAAACGGAGGTGGCGACCGAGACGGTCTTCCCCGTGATCGTGAACGTGGCGGTCGAGGCGCCGGCGGGCACTGTCACGCTCGCCGGAACCGTGGCGACGGTGGTGTCCTTGCTCATGAGCGCGACGACCGTGCCCCCTGCGGGCGCAGCCAGGTTCAGCGTGGCGGTTCCCGTCGCGGTGGCACCGCTGTTGATGAGCGTGGGCGAGATCGAAAGGGACGACAGCACCGGGTTCCCGCTGGGATTGACGTTGAGCACCGCGGTCTGCGTGACCTGGCCCGCGGTCGCCGAGATAGCGGCGAAGTCGGGAGCGGCCACGGGGTGGCTCGTGATCGTGAACGTGGCGGAGAGGCTCCCCGCGGGCACGGTGAGATTGGGAGAGACGGTTGCGACCAGCGTGTTGTTGCTCATCACGCCAACCGCAACACCACCGGCCGGTGCCACGGCAGCCAGCGTCACGGTCCCCGTCGCGGTGCTGCCCCCGACGACCGTCGTCGGGGACACGCTGACGGACGCCACCGTGCCGACGCCGCCGGCGCCGCCAGCGGGCGCCACGCTCAGGACGGCCGAGCTCGTGCCACCTCCCGCCGACGCCGAGACGGTGGCGGAGCCAGCCACGGTCACGGCCTGGCTCGTCACGGTGAACGAAGCGGAGAGACTCCCGGCCGCCACCGTGACGCTGGCCGGCGCGGTGGCGACCGCCGTGTTGCTGCTCGTGAGGGTGACGACCTCACCGCCGCTGGGTGCGGAACCCTGCAGCGTCACCTTGGCCGTCGACGTGCCGCCGGCCGTGACCGAGCTGGGGCTCAACGCGATCGATGAGACCGGGGGGAAGCCGCCCTGAAAGCTCGACGCTCCCCGCTTGACGGGCGCCAGCACGGGTTCGTTCCCGCAGCCGCCGGAAGCGATCAGCAGCACGCCGAGCAGCACCACCGCGAGGACGATTCGAGAGCGGAACGACATGGGGCCTCCGCGGGCCGGAACCGACGTCGTCGCCCTCTCGGAAAGAGAGGCGTCCGCGTCGATCCGCTGAACGAGGTTGCGCGACTCGATTCGGGTGCATCGAGCCCGATGATTCGCCCCAATTCAGTACGCGATCACGGGTCGCGTGCAAGCGTTTTCACGCCAATCCGCCGCGCATTCGCAGGCGTATGCGGCGGCACGCCTGCGTTTCCTACCGCTAACCAGGTGGTTCCGCGATTCGCGCCCGGAAGCTGCTCTGCGCCGGACCGCACGAGGCCGGGTTCGACGGACGCGGGGCGCTCGAACAGATCCAGCTCGTGGGTTCGACGCTGCCCGGCGATACGCGGTCAGCCGGCGGACTCGATGCCGAACTGCTTCGCGTACTCGGCGTTCAATCGCTGCCAGCCGCCGAACTTCATGACCTCGGGGCCGACGATGCGTCCAATCGGCTGACCCGCGAGGTGGCGCTCCAGCACGTCGAAGCAGATGTGCCAGCCCGCCGCGCCCCACGAGATGAAGCCGCGATCGATGTTGTGCCAGAGTGTGAGCCGCGTGCCGCTGCCGAGCGGCTCCAGCTCCCAGCGGAGCTTGCCGCCCCAGCTGAACTCGAGGAGCCTCGGGGCCTCGGCTCGATTCACGGTTGCCTGGGATTCCTGCGGCGTTCCGACCGTCGAGAGCTTCACCGGCCCGACGGCTGCGAGGTTCCGGTCGGCATCGAACGGCGCCCATTCCCGAAGCTGCGCCGGATCGGTCAATGCCTTCCACACCATCGCCGGCGGGTGTCGAAGGTCACGAACCAGAACGAGCGTCCACTGTTCCCCTTCCTTACGCACCTCCGCCCCTGCGGCGGAGCCCGGCACGTAGCTCTCGCGGTTGCTCATCGTTTCCTTCCTTTCGGGCTTGCGCCTCGCTTCCTCCGTTTCGGCGCGGGCTGCGCTTTCATGCGATCCAGGCGATCCAGGTGGCGCTCGAGCGCATCGACGTGGGCGGACCAGAATCGTCGGAATGGGGCGAGCCAGGTATCCAGTTCCATGAGCGGTTCGGGCCGCAGGCGATAGACGCGGCGCTGCGCGTCGATGCGCGACTCCACGAAGCCCGCCTCCCGCAGCACGCGGAGGTGTTTCGACACCGACGGCTGGGGCATCCGGAGCCGGCGTTCGAGCTCCCCGACGGACCTCTCCGACGAGGCCAGGAGCTTCAACATGGCGCGGCGGTTCGGCTCGGCGAGGATGGCGAACGTAGATTCCATGTCACGTATATTCCCACATGGGTATATGCCTGTCAAGGCACTTCTGAGCCGGCCCAGGGGTCATGTCGGAGCTCGCGTGATTCAGTGACCCCCCGGGACGCCGCCGACCTCGTGGGGCAACCGCCGTCGCGCTCGCGACGCGATCTCCCGCAGGTCCCGCCCCTCGCGCACCGCGGTCACGACGTCGTGGATCGCCGCGCTCACGAAGGCGGCGGAGGCGGAATCGGTGACCGCCGAACCGTGGGTCGCGCCGGGGACGATCTCGTGGATGCTGTCGCTCGAGAGCCGCGCCGTCGCCTCCTGCATCGCGGCCCACCCGTCCCAACGCCGCCCGCTCTTTTCCGCGGTGAGCACGGCGAGCGGCCGGGAGCCGAAGCCGTGCGTCCGCGCGCTCTCGGGATTCGTGAGCGGGCCCCAGGCCCGGAGCTCGCGCACGATTCCCGCCCAGTGCCGGGACGAGGAGAGGAACGCGCGTTGTTCGCGTCGCTCGGGCTCGGGCAGTCGATCGACGTCGGTGCGCGCGAACGCGAGGTAGAGGCGCATGAGCCCGAGGCGCGCCGCCCAGGGTGCCAGGGGAAGCAGTCGCATGTAGCGCCGCACGGGACCCGGTGCGGCGGTCGATACCCGGGGATACGACGACTCGACCAGCACCGCGCCCGCGATCTCGGTCGGGTACCGTTCCGTGAAGAGTCGTGCCAGCAGCCCGCCGTAGGAATGGCCGACGAACACGTAGGGCGGCCTGACCGCGGCGTGATCGAGCGCCGTGTGTAGCTCCGCAACGAGCCGCTCCCCGTCGCGTGGCATGGGGCCGGGATCGCTCGCCCCGAGGCCGGCGCGGTCGTAAGACACGACGGGCGCGAAGCGCTCGACGGCGCGCTGCTCCCAGCCCCAACTCGCGGCCGTCGAGCCGCCGATGCCGCATTCCAGAATCACGGTGGGGCCGTCGTGCCCGGTCCCGGAGACGATCATTCGCACCCGATGGCCGCCGGCATCGACCATGCGGCCGCGAACATGGGAGCGATTCTCGAGGGCTTCGAGCACGTTCTGCCACAGCACGAGCGCGGCGAGCGCGATCAGCAACGTGACGCCGAGGATTCTGAAGAACCGCGCAGCTGGGAGCCGATCCATGGTTCCTCTAGCCTAACGGCCCCACGGCGGGCGCACGAGCCTCCCTCCCGCGATCACGGCGGCGATCTTCCGCGCGTTGCGAATGTCGAGCCGGGGGTCGGCGTCGAGCAGGACGAGATCCGCGCGCATCCCCGGCGCGATCGCGCCCAGGGAGTCGGCCATGCCGAGGAAACTCGCGGGACCGCTGGTCGCGCACGCCAGCGCCGCGGTCGGCGTGAGGCCGGCGCGAACGAAGAAGTCGAGCTCGTCGTGGATGTCCGCAGGCCGCACGCCGCCGCTGTCGCTGTTCGTGAAGTCGGTCCCGGTGAGCAGGTGGACGCCGACCTCGTGCATGCGGCCGGTGATCGCGATCTGGGAGTCGAGCACCGCGGCGCGCCGGACCCGCGACTCGGGAGCGGTGCCCGGCCAGTTCACGAACGCCCGGTAGGCGACCAGCGTCGGCACGAACCAGGTACCGTTGGCCACGAACTTCCTGAAGAGCGAATCGCCGCGCTCCCCGCGGTTGGCCGCGATGGCTTCGGCCATGGTCTTCGCCGGATGCCTCGGATCGTTGATCGCGCTCCCGAGCAGGGTTTCGGCCACGTGTTCCAGGCTGGCCGCGCCGGCATCCGAGGCCTCGGCCGCGGTGACCGCCTTCGGCAGGTGCGCGGCGACCGGCAGGCCGCGGCGGCGAGCCTCGGCCACGGTCGCGAAGAACGCCGCGCGGGGAAGCGCGGCGTGTACCTTGATGCAATCGACGCCCAGCGCGGCCAGCGAGTCCACCACGAACACCGCGCGCGCCGAATCGAGCACGGTGACACGGTGCGGCGCCCCCGGGTTCGTGCCGTCCAGGACCGGCCCGGCACGCACGATCAGCGGCCCGACCCGCTCGCCGGCTGCGATTTCGCGGCGCCAGGCATCGAGGACGGGCAGCTCGCCGCCGAGATCCCGGATGCCCGTGACGCCTGCCGCGACGGCTTCGCCGAGCGCCCCCTCCCCCGCGTCCACGACGTGGACGTGCATGTCCCACAACCCGGGAATCAGGAACCGGCCGCGCCCGGCGATCACCTGCGCACCGTGTCGCGCCGAGGTCGGCGGTGTGGGACCCACCGAGACGATGTGCCCCGCCTCGACCACCACGGTGACCGGCCGCGGGAAGTCGTGCGCACCGGAGGGATCCACGATCGTGACATCGGTGATCACGATCGGCCCCGGTGCGGGCGCCGGCAGTCGCGCCGAGATCACCGCCAGCGCGGTAAGCGCGAGCCCCAGTGACACCGGCAAGGTTCTTCCGCTCATCTCGTTCCCCTCCCGGGGCCGGATCCACGAGGGAATGGAACCCTGGACCTTGCGGGGTCGACGCTTCGCCGCGAGGCTACCAGTCGAGCCAGTGTGCCACCTTGACCAGGAACGTGTTCGCCGGGTGCCTCTGGAACAGGCGGTCGAGGTCGCCGGACAGCGCGCGTCCGCCGTCGCGTGGCTCGAAGTCCTGCCGTCCTTGCGTCCAGACCACGTACATCGAGGACCCCGGGCGATATTCCCAGCGGAGCACGGTGCTCGAGTTGAACGCCTTGAAGTTGAACCCGCCGCGATTGCCGGGGTAGGGCGCGAAGCGATCCGCATAGTTCGCGGCCCGGGCGTTCACGACCTCGCGCACGTCCGAATAGGTGCCCTTGCTCACGAACGGGTTCGCGTAGAGCTGCAGCGTGAGCGTGGGGGACGCGGTGTAGTCCACCCGGCACGTGACCCCGACCGTCGTCTGGTCCAGGTGAGCCAGCGGGTAATGCTTCACCAACGCCCCGTCCACTTCCGGGTTGAAGAACTGCGTGTTGTCCTGGTTGTGCGAGTAGTTCACCCCGAGCGACGGCGTCGTGCGCGTGGAGACGCGCACCTGCACCGACGGGCTCACGAACGTTCGGCGCGTACGCCCCTCGTCGGTGCGCACGATCTGCGCGAACACGTCCGGGTAGACCACGCGGCGCTGGTCGCCCTGGATCTCCACCCATGGAGCGGTGTAAGGGGACTGGCGCAGGGCGGGTCCACCGCGGGTGATGCGATCGCCGAACGTGGTGCCGAGCTGGCCGACGGTTCCGCCCGCATGCGCGAACCAGTTGTTGTGGAACTGTACGTGCGCGTTCGTGTTGAACGCCCGCTCGAGGAGCAGGTCGCCGGCGCTGGTCCAGTCCTGCCACAGGTTGAAGTTCCAGCGCAGCGAGTTGTACGCCTTCGTCGGGCGATTGAACTGCAGACCCATCCAGGTGCTCTGGTCCTGCCAGTCCGCACGGTTCAGGAAGCCGAGGTCGTTGAGCTCGTAACCCGGCGAGATGCGTTGATAGCTGGTCTCGAACTGGACGATGCCGCCGCCGTACTTGGCGAGGTGGATGGTCTCGGCGTCGCCCGCGAGCGCCGTGCGCCCGGGATCGACCACGAGCTTCCCGTCGGGCCGCTGGTAGAAGTGCGTCGGGTCGGTCTGGGTGGCGAGCAGCGCCGTGCGACTGCCCTCGATCTGGGTCGCGGTGAGCGCCCCGGTGAGGAGGTAGTTCTTCCCGGGCCCGAACTGATGGCGCGCGTCGAGCCCGCCCACGTAGGCGGAGCGGCGGAGAGGGTCTCGCGTCGTGGCGTCGAGCGAGCGGTCCACGGCGGTGAAGATCGCGCCCACGCCGCTCTTGTGGTTGTTCAGGTCCTGCTGCAGGCGCAGCACGCCGTAGTTGGTCGCCGGCTCGATGGTCAGGTCCGATCGGCCCAGCTCGCGCCGCGTCACGGCCTCGAGCGCGCCCACGGTGAGTCCGCCCGCCGTGCGACCGGTCAGCTTGGCCGCGCCGAGGATCGTGGTGGACGTGGGCGACGACGCATCCCCGAACTGGTCGCCGAGCTGGGGCGCCCGCCCGATGCGCCGGGAGTAGAACAGGCCCTCGCTCGAGTTGTTCACCTGGTTGCTGTTCACCGGGAACTGGTAGATCCCCGTGCCTTCGAGGAAGAAGGGTCGCTTTTCCTGGAGAAAGGTCTCGAACACGCTCAGGTTCAGGACCGCGGGATCCTGCTCGACCTGCCCGAAGTCGGGGGCCACCGTGCCATCGAGCGTGAAGTTCGAGGTGATGCCGTACTTGAAGTCGGCGCCTCCATTGAAGCCCTGATCACGCTCGAAGCCTCCCGCCGTGGTCCGCGGGGAGTTCTTCGCCACGGCATAGGGCATCACGTCGAATCGTCGCGGGGCCGGGATGCCGTCGATGCCGGTGATGTCGCCGAGCTGGGAAACGAAGCCGATCTGCGACGGTCGGTAAGTCGGCCACGAGAAGCGTTCCTTGTAGCGCTCGAGGTCGCGCCAGACCCCGAAGCCGAACGTGTGCTGCGGAGACGACGGGTAACGCAACTGGGACAGCGGAATGCTGAACTCCGCCGTCCATCCCAGGGAGTCCACCCGCGTGGCGACGTCCCACACGCCGTCCCAGGACCCGTCCTCGTTGCTGTCGTCGTAGATGGCGTAGTCGCGCTTCACGCCCCCCGGGCTGACGGCGAACTCGTAGCCCGAGCGGCGATCGTGGAACCCATCGATCACGATCTTGAGCTGGTCGGTGGGGGGCCGCACGTCGCGACGCGCGAGCACGGTGGAGATCTTCGCGGGCTCGGGATCGAACGCGCGGATGAACGCGTAGAAGTTGTGGTCGTCGAAGGCGACCTGGGCCTGGGTTCGGAATCGCGTCGGGCCGCCCTCGAGCGGCGCGAACTGCGTGAACTCTCCGATCACCGGGGCGGTCCGCCAGATGGCGTCGTCGTCGCGACCATCGATGACCACGGGCTCCGGGGTGCGGGCTGCCGCGGCGGTCGTGGGCGGAACCGGCCCCGCCGGCGACGCTGCGGCGGGGCTCTGGAACAGGCAGGCAAGCACGGCGATGCGCGCGAACGTTGGCATAGGGGGTGGCCTGACTACGGTCTCGGGGTTGGACAGGTTGCCCACCGGCGGGGTTGGAACCGTGGCGGGGACGCCCGCTCAGGCGCAGGGCGGCTCCAGGCGTGCGGCGTCCGGACGGCGGAAGCGGGGCTCAGCGCTTCTTCGCCGGCAGGCCATTAAGGGCCACGGCGGCCTTCACGAGCGCCTTGAACGCGGCCGCGGCGACCTTCTCCCCTTCGTGGATATCGATCGCCCTTCGCGTGTTGCCGTCCAGGCTGGAGTTGAAGAGGCGCGAGGGATCCGGCAGCTTGGCCCCGCGGGCGAACGTGAGCTTCACGACCTTCGTGTACGTCTCCCCCGTGCAGACGATCCCGAGGTGCGACCAGACCGGAGTGCCCATCCACTTCCACTCCTCGGTCATCCCCGGGTCGGCCTCGAGAATCAGCGCCCGCATGCGGGCGAGGGTGTCCCCACGCCAATCCCCCAGCTCGCGGATCCGCTGGTCGATGAGGCGGGACGCGGGCTTCCCGGTCGCCTGCTCATGGCTCTTCATGGCGCCATCTTACGCCATCGCGCGGGTGTGACAAGAGCGCCAGGCGGACCCGCATGGGCCTGCGATCGGCAGGCCGTCGAGGCACGACGCGGGCGGAGATCCTTCGACTCGAAAAAAGCGCTAGTCGGCGAGCCTGCAGTAACAGTAGACGAACTCCTGTTCGCTGCCCCACGGGGTCTGGTGCGTCTCGCTGTCGTTACCCACCTTGCGGAACTGCCCGCCGAACTGCTCGTGAATGCCCTCGGGGGTGTAGCGGACCACCGGCAGGCCGCTGCAGCGCTCGGGCCCCGAGGGGCCGAATGTCGCCACCACGATGTGCCCGCCGGGCTTGAGCGCGCTTCGAACGGCCTGGACGTAGCGGTCGCGGGAGGACGCCTCGTCGAGAAAATGGAAGACCGCCCGATCGTGCCAGAAGTCGTACTGGTGTGCGGGCAGTTCCACCTGCGTGACGTCCCCGACGATCCAGGTCACCGCGCCGGCTCGCGGGCCAAGCCGAGCCTGCGATCGGGCGATCGCGGCCGCGGAGAGGTCCAGGACGGTCAGGTTCGTGAAGCCACGATCCAGCAGGTCGTCGACCAGCGTCGAGGCGCCTCCCCCGACGTCCAGGATCGCCGCGTCTGCTCGAAGGCGAGCCTGCTCGACGAACCGCAGCGACCGTTCGAGATGCGGTCGGTACCAGCTGACCTCGGTCGCGGGCCTCTTCCCGTAGATCGCGTCCCAATGCTCCGGCGTGCCCATGGGCGGGAGCATACGCGTGTGGATCCCGTTCGTCAGCCCGAGCTTTCGCATGGACGCGGCGACCTCGGGCTCGGGTGCGGGGCCGCGTCAGTGGAGAGAATCCGCCCCGTTCCCGGCCCCCGCCGGCGCGCCGAAGTCGGCGGGCACGAGCTTGGGATTCAACCCGACACGGTCGAACGTGGTCGTTCCCGTTGGCTGTCCCGAGGCGAAGTTCTCCTCGTGGAACGCGAATACGACGCGGCCCACCTTTCGGAAGTCCGAGTAGTCGGTCTGGAACACGGTCTCGCCGCCGCCCTCCCGCACCATGCGGCCCTGACTGACCTCGATGCGGCCGCTCGTCGTGTCGACGTACGCGCGTATCGAGAGCCCGCGCTCGAGCGGCACCTCGACGCCGACGATCGAATGCCCGTCGTGGTCGAGCGGCTCGATCGCGTGCGCGTCGGAAGCGTGCTGCAGCAGGAACCACGGCAAGTCGGCGCGCGCGGCCTGCAGGATCATCGCGTCGAGCATCGGGCCGTTCGCGGTCAGGACCTCGGCGCCGAGGCCGCGCCAGCCGCTCTCGCCGCTCACGATGCGGGTCTCGGCGCGATCGGGGTAGTGCAACTCGACGCGCAGTCGACCCGGCCGCTGGAAGAGCCGCGACGTTGGGCCCTCGCGCTTCTGCTGGACGGCGAAGACGCGTCCTTCCATGCGGTAGGCGTGGACGCTTTCGAGCGCTGCGCGCCCACCGTAGGCCAGCACCACGTGGTCGATGAGCGAAAGCACACCGCGTGGCGACGTGGAGAGTGAATCCGCGGCCATGGCTGGAACGGCGACAACGAGAGCCAGCAACCAGGCGCCCAGAACGCGCATGTATTCCCCCCTGACGTCAGTCCATTCCGCTGAGCGCCGCCACGAGAGCGGCGAATCCGATCACCTGGGCGCCCCACGAGGCGACCCCGGGCGCACCCCCGAGACCGGCGCCTGCGTAGAGCTGGAGCCGGGTGGTCTCGTTCACCTGGTAGTCGGGAAGGTAGAAGATGGACGTGACGTTCCGGATGCGGCATGCGCCGGCCTGGACGTGGAACCAGGCGTTCGGGCTGTAGCGCAGGTCGGCGATCGGCCCAGCCACGCCCTCCTGCACGATGGAGCTGTGGGCGTAGCCGAGCGTCAGGTCAATGCTGCTCCGGCCGGCGAGCCACTGCTTGAAACGGAGCGTGGGCGTGAAGCGAAACGCGCCGCCGGTCAAATGCGCGTCGACCGAAACCCCCACGGCACGCGTGCGATCGATGTTCCGCATCAGGCCGAGCGCGTCGGTGAAGAGGTAGTGGTCCCCTGCGTCCTGCGAATTAACGCCGGTGACGCTCGTGTTGAACTCGGTCACCCAGAAGTAGTCGCATCGCTCGGGTCGGTCGGGGCTGAACGCGAACGTCCTGTGGCCTCCGAGGTCTTCGCGAAGCGTCTCGCACCGGACGAGCGCGGGCGCGGCGACCAGGAGCGCGGTGAGCATCGTCACGACGATCTTCCCACGCGCATGCCCCGTCGCGAGACGGCGGAACGCTTCGGAGGCCTGGTTCAAGGGGTGGCGCCTGTCGATGACCGGGGTCACCTGACGTGACGCGAGGAGTTCGCCCATGCGGGCCAGGTCCGCGTGATTCAGCCGCGCCACGAACAGGGCCATCCTCCGACTCCCGAACCGCGAGATCAGCGCCCCCGTCAACGTACGAACGAGCCGGCGGCCGAACGCACGCCCGTCGGCTCCCCCGCCTCCCGCCGCGACGATCATTCCCCGGGGGTTCAGGACGCGGCAGCAGGCGAAGAACGAATGATTCGCCACCAGGTCGAGGATCAGGTCGTAGCGCTGCCCGCCTCGCGTGAAGTCCGCGCGGCTGTAATCCACCACCGAGTCGGCACCGATCGAACCGACCAAGTCCAGGTTCCCGGTGCCGCAGACCCCCGTCACGTGGGCACCGAGCGCCTTGGCGATCTGCACCGCGAACGTTCCCACGCCACCGGCCGCACCGTTGATCAGGACCCGCTGTCCCGGCTGGATCCGCCCGTGATCGCGGAGGCCCTGCAGGGCGGTGAGCCCCGCCACGGGAACGGCGGCCGCGTCCTCGAACGAGACATTCGCGGGCTTCGTGGCCAGGTGCGCTTCCGTGGCGCAGGCGTATTCGGCCAGTGACCCGCGGCACGCCCCGAAGACCTCGTCGCCCGGTTTGAACCGGGTCACGCTCCGACCCACCGCCTCGACCCGACCGGCCACGTCGTGACCCGGTCGCGAGATCCTGGGCCGGCGCAGGCCAGAGAACAATCGGCCGATCCGGGGCCGACCCTTCATGAGATGCCAATCGAGCGCGTTCAAAGCAGCCGCGTGAACCTGGATCTGGACCTGGTCGTCGACCGGCGTCGGCTTGTCGACGTCCTCGACCTGGAGTGCCTCCGGAGCGCCGTACCGGTGGCAGACGATGGCCTTCATGAGCGTTTCCGGCCCGCGATCCCCAAGCTCGCGCGAAATGGCATCGCCGGAGTCTACTGCAAGCCACTACTCCCAGCGAAAGACGCGCGTCGTGAGGGCGAGGCAGATCGCGATCGTCAGCGCGAGGGCGCCCAAGTGCGGCAGCAGCGTGAGCCAGCTCGCTCCGATCCACGCGCCGCGCAGGAGCGCGACCGCGTGCGACATGGGCAACACGCCGCCGACCACCGCCAACGGCCGGGGCATCGATTCAAGCGGCACGAACATTCCCGAAACCCCCAGCATCGGGTAGAAGACGGCGCTGCCGGTCAACTGGGCGAACCTCGCGGTGCCGACCCAGCTGGCGACCACGAAGCCCATGCACAGGATCGCCACCGTGGTCACGGCGACCGCG
>DATDEX010000089.1:0-3875 GCA_036522895.1 Candidatus Eiseniibacteriota bacterium
CGCCACGCTCGCGTCCGCCGCCAGCCGGAGCGCGTACACGTCCCAATCCGCCCCGCGGTGATCCTGCCAGGCGAGGAGCACGCCGTGGGCCCCGTCGCGCGCCGCGCGCACGGCGAGCTGATCGTCGCCCGCCTGGGTCACCGCGACCCCGTTCGCGACCCAGCCCGGCGCCCGCACGGCGTTCCCCAGCACCCGAAGCGCATAGAGATCCCAGTCGAGGGCGCGATGGTCCTGCCAGGCGATGAACACCCCGGACGCGTCGTCCCCGACCATGCTGATCCCGCGCTGGTCGCCAGGCGCGTTGCAGACGGCGATGCCGTTCGCCGCCCAGCCCGCGGCCAGCGCACCGCCGCCGGTCACGTGCTGGAGGTAGACGTCGTCGTTGGCCGCCCGCCGGTCCTGCCAGGCCACGAACACGCCGCCCGCGCCGTCGCCCACGATCACCGGTGCGCTCTGAGCTCCGGGGACGACCGCGATCCCGAGTCCCGTCGCCGGCCAGCCCGCCACGACCGCGCCGGTGCCGTCCACGTGCTGGAGGTAGAGGTCGGCGTCGGCGCCGCGCAGGTCCTGCCAGGCCACGAACGCGCCGCCCGCACCGTCGCCGGCGATCGCGGGGGCGGACTGATCGGCCGTCGTGGTCGCGACCGGAATGCCCTCCGTGCCCCAGCTCCCCGCGGGCGCGCCGGCGGGCAGCGCGTGCGACACGTAGACCTGCCGGTAGCTGAGGCAGCGGAGATCGCTCCACGCGTAGAGCGCTCCGCCCAGGCCATCGGGTGCCGCGCACAGGCCGGACTTGAGGCAGACCTCTTCGGCCACGAGATCGCCGTCGCCGGTCCAGCCGCTCGCCGCCACCCCGCCCGCGGTCCATCGCGAAGCGCGGAGATCGGAATCGACCCCGGAACGTCCGTCGAGCCACGCCAGGAAGACGCTGTTCTCCGCCCCGGCGACGACGGTCGGCGAGACGGGGCTGTTCACGCCGCCCACGAGCAGGTTGCCGTCCGAGGCCCAGCTCGCATGGGCGACGGAGGGCGGGTGGAGCGCAAGCGCGGCGACAAATGCCGCGGCGAGCGAACGTCGGGGGCGGTTCATGCGGGACTCCGGGCGCTGCTCCGGGCGGGTGAGCCGGGTCGAGAAGGGACGGGCCTACAGGCGTGGTCCCGCAAGGGACCGACGGAATAGCTTCATCATCTCATCGCGGGCACCCGAATAGGATCCGAAATCTGGCCGGGGAATCGCAAGTGGGCAGAATCCCGGTGCGCACGAACCGGGGCCGTTCCCGGGGACACCGGGGCCCCCGGGGAGGCCGCGTGGCCGGACGGCTACCGCCCGAGTTTCACCACGCGCCGGGTCAGCGAGCCCGCCGGGCCGTCGAAGCGCACCCAGTAGACCCCCGCCGCCGTCGCCGTGCCGCCGTCGTCGCGGCCATCCCAGCGCGCGGCGCCCCCACGCGTGACGAGACGGCGGACCTCCCGCCCGCTCGCATCGATCACCCGCAGCGTGCCCGCGCCCGGTGCGAACACCTCGAGCGAGTTCGCGAACGGCGACGGCGTGACCCGGAACGTCGCGAGCGGCGCCGCACAGCCGCCGCCCCGGAGCGTGAACGGGATCGACGCGCTCGCCTGATCGGGGTGGCCGTGCTCGTCGTACGCGGTGACCACGAGCCGCCCCGGCACGTCGGCCGGCCCCAGGCAGGGGAGCGTGAATCCCCCGCCCGGTGCGCCGCCGCCGGTTTCCCCGAGCGCCACGCTGCCCCCCC
The DNA here is from genome assembly GCA_036522895.1 of Candidatus Eiseniibacteriota bacterium. Taxonomy (GTDB): domain Bacteria; phylum Eisenbacteria; class RBG-16-71-46; order RBG-16-71-46; family RBG-16-71-46; genus JAIOPA01. The sequence continues at coordinate 1,757 of DATDEX010000089.1, forward strand.
GATCGGGTGCGAACACCACGCGCACGCGCGTCACCTGGTCGGGGTCGGTGGCGGTCCAGCCCACGAGCAGCAGGTTGCCGGGGCTCGCGGCGGTCCCCGCGGGCGGGGTGGTGATCGCCACCACCGGCGGGCGGTCGACGACGCCCATCACCGTGAACGCGAAGCGCACGTTGCTCGGCGCGAGCGGCACGTAGCGGTCGTCGCAGACGTCGCACGAGTCCAGGGTGATCCGGTAGAGGAAGCCGCGAAACGTGGCGCTCGTGTTGCTCGAGCGCAGCACCTGGGCGCTCGGCGCGAAGTAGGGGATCGAGAAATCGCCGCGCGCCGCCATGGTGCCGGCGACGTGGAGCCACACCCCGGTCACGGTGAGGAAGCTGTCGGGGATGCTCACCGTGGCGTACGCCGCGAGCCGCGTGCTCCAGTGGCTCCCGAAGTGGAGCCCGAGCGTGCCCGGCCCGCGCTCGCCCACGAAGAGCTGCCCTTCGCCCTCCACGGTGAACGAGTCGGCCGCCGTCTCGTCGTGCCACACGCCGATGCCGGGACGCACGCGCTCGAGCATGCGCTGCAGATTGAGCCGCCCGAACGCGGTCTGCTCGTCGAAGCCGGGCGCGCCGACGTCGTCGGCCGACTCGCGGATCACGTGCTGGTAATCGGTGTCCACGAGGTCGCCGCGGGCGGCGGCGAGCAGGCCCACGGCGCCGGTCACGAACGGGGCGGCGAACGACGTGCCCGAGCCGGGCACGTAGCCCGGGTAGCTCGCGCCGTGCCAGCTCGGATAGGTCATGAACGTGGTGTAGACGTTCACGCCCGGCGCCACGAGGTCGAGCCCCGCCGGGTAGGACGAGAACGGCGCGCGCTCGTCGAACGAGTCGGTCGCGCCGACCGAGATCGCGAGCCCGTCGCGCGCGTACGCGGCCGGGTAGAGCGGCAGCCGCGGCGCATCCTCGGGGCCGCCCGAGTTGCCCGCGGCGCAGACCGCGACGCAGCCGTTGAAGAGCGCGTACGTGAGCGCCAGGCGCTCGACCCGGCTCGGCGCGTCGCCCGCGAACGACAGGTTCATCGCGCTCGCGCCGACGTCGGCGGCGTGGACGAGCGCGCTCGCGATGGCGAAGCTCGTGGCCTCTCCCGTGGTATCGGGGGAGATCTTGATGGGCACGATCCGGCAGCCCGCGTTCCCGGCGCCATCGCCGCCGCACACGCCGGCGATGCCCGCGTCCGGGGCGAAGTGCGGGCCGTCGTTCGTGCGCGCCGCCATCACGCCGGTCACGGGTGTGCCGTGGCCGTAAAGCTCGATCGTGGTTCCGTCCGAGTCGCCCGAGACGTTGAGCGCGTCGGTGATCCGCGGGCTCCCGTCCGGCATGAGCCCGCCCAGCTCCGGCTGGTCGGGATCGATCCCGGTGTCGGCCACCGCGAGCTTGATGGCGTTGCTCCCCACGGAGACACGCCACGCCTCGAGCGCGTGCACGTCGGCGCGCTCGATCCCGCCGAAGAATCCGCCCGGGCCGAAGTTCCAGAGCCCGTACTGCCGTCCGCTGCGGAGATAGGGGTCGTTCGCGAGCGTGTCGAGCGCCGTGGCGAGCGCAGGACCCGGCGGGCGCGCGCGCGGGAGCCCGGGCGGGGGCGCGGCCCCCAAGCCCACGAGCGCCACCCGGCGGGTGACGTTTCGCTCCGCCCAGTCCACGAGCGGATCGTTCGCGAGCGCCGCGAGCGCCGACGTGGCGAGGCCCGAGTCGGGCGCCTCGACGAGCACGATCCGCTCGGGATGGAACGCGTAGAGATCGGGCAACGGCGCGCGCGCGAGCGCCAGTGGTTCGGCGAACGCGCGCGTGGGTCGCAGGGCCAGCGCGCCGAAGCGGGCCCGCACCGCGGCCGGGAGCGCGCCCGAACGGAGGGAGCGCACGGAGGTGCTACCCACCGCGGCGGAGGAGAGCTGGACGACGAGTTCGCGGGTCGGGCCGCCCGCCCACGCGGGTCCGGCGAGGAGGAGGGCGGCGAGTGTCAGGACGATGACGCGCATGGCTACCGGACGGGGGGCGGGTGCCGGGGGGCGTGGACAGGGGGAGCGTACCGCCGGCGCGAGTGAGCGCGCCATGGGCATCGCGTGGGCGGGGTGGTGACG
>DATDEX010000090.1:0-6415 GCA_036522895.1 Candidatus Eiseniibacteriota bacterium
TGGCGTGGATCCGGCGCGGCCCGGGATGGTCGAGCGCCCCCACGCGCAGCGCGAGCGCACGGGCGAGCGGTGTGAGCGCCAGCGCCAGCGCGGCGGCGCCGAGGGCCAGCCGGAGCGAATAGGGCATCAGCGGTCCGGCCCGTTCAGGAGCATCAGGAGTCGGGCCCGCGCCATCACCACGAACGCCGCCAGCGCGTCGATCGGCGCCGGCACCGGGTGATGCTTGCGGTAGTAGTGGATCATGCCGCGGTGGCGCTCGAGGATGACGCGGTTCGAGACGTCGCCCTGGCTCGCGCCGATGTGGTGCACGACCTCGGCCGCGGGCACGTAGTCCACGCTCCACCCGGCGAGGTTCATGCGGCGGCACCAGTCCACGTCCTCGTTGAACATGAAGTAGGCCTCGTCCATCCCGCCCACCTCGGCCACCGCCGCGCGCCGCACCAGCAGGGCCGCGCCGGAGGCCCAGTCCACGTTGCGCGGCGTCCGGTGATCCCAGTCCGAGAGCAGGTAGCGCCGCGTCCACGGGTTGCCCCGCCAGAGCCGCGTGAGCAGCGAGTAGCGATTGAACAGCAGCACGAACGGCCCCGGGTAGGAGCGCACGCTGTACTCGAGCGAGCCATCGGGGTTCGAGATCCGCGGCGCGGCGATCCCCGAGCGCGGGTGCGCGGAGAGCCACGCGACGAGCGCGCGGATCGCGCCCGCGTGCCAGACACAGTCGGGGTTCGAGACCAGCACGAACGTGCCGCGGGTCTCGGCGAAGCCACGGTTGACCGCCCGCGCGTAGCCGAGGTTCCCGCCCGTGCGTACGAGTCGCGCCCACGGCGCCTCGCGCTCGACCAGTTCCGGTGTTCCGTCGTGCGAATCGTTGTCGACGACCACGCACTCCCACTCGAGCCCGGGTCCCCCCGGCGCACGCGCGTCCACGCCGACCGCGAGCGAGCGCAGGCAGGCGAGGATATGCTCCTTCGAGCGGTAGGTGACGACGACGACGCTCAGGTCCATGCGCGAGTGCGGGTGGGAGGGAGTGCGATGCGCGGCGACTCTACCCGACACGATGACGCCGGGCGGAGCAGACGCGACGTCCGCTCAACACCCGGCGTGTCACCAAAAAAATGACGAACGGCGCGACTTTGATCGAGCCTCTCCCCACGTCTCTCTCCGGGCCCGACTTCGAGTCTGCACTCGTTCGTCGCTTTGGATTGTCGGTGAAGGCTACGATTCGTGCAACCGCTGATTGCGGTTGAGGTCACTTTTTCGCGGGTTGAGGTTGCTGTTTCCAAACCCCTCAACCGCCGAAGGTTACACCGTTACAAACAACCTTAAGCTGGGGCTCCCCCTCCCAACTGACCGGCCAATATATTGCCAATGCGACAGTTCGCTCCCGGCCGGCGGGTCGGGCGTGTCGCCGGTACCGACAGTCTGGGCGCCTGCGCGCACCCCGATAAGAATTTACAATCATTAGGGGCTCGACCGAGCCCGCCCACACCCGGCCACGCCATTAGCGCGCGCTCAGCGCTCGGGGCCCGAGCCCGGCTCCGCTCCCGCGAGCGGCCGGCCGAGCGCCGCTTCGAGCCACGCGCTCATGCGCGCGACGTGGCTGCCGGGCCAGTACCAGTGCGCGCACGACGGGCACCAGTGGAGTGGCACGCCCATGCGCGTGACCCGACCGGGCACCTCACCCCGCGCCTCGAACGACGAGCGGGCGTGGAGCGCCACGTTGCATCTCGGGCACCGGCTCCAGGGTGCGCCCGCCGGCGCGTGGGCCTCCGCGACCGCGCGCACGGCGGTCGCGACGTCGTTCCGCGGCACGAGCACGACGGGCACGCTCGCGTAGCGCCGTGGATGGCGCGAGGAGAGTGTCAGCACCGTGCGACCCTGCGCGGCGGCGGCGGCGAACAGCTCCTCGAGCCGGGCGCCGCGATGCGTCATCACGTCGTAGCCCAGGAAACGGAGCCTCCTGGCGAGGAGCTCGAGCGCGGAATCGGTGACGAAGCGCGTGGGTGAGCGCATGGCGCGGCACGCTAATGGCCGCATCGGACGCCAGCAAGGGCCCGGAGCCGCGGTTGCAACGGTTACTCGCGCAGCGGGTTCCAAGCGTGCCGTTGACGTGCACCGCGGCCTCGCGCACGCTGCGACGCCTATGGGAAGCCCCCAGGGGGCCCCCGGGCCCGCCGATCCCGCGCCCGGGCTCGCCCTCGCCACGCTCGATCGAAGGCGGTTTCTGGTCGTGCTCGGTGGCGCTGCCGCCCTGCACGCGCTCGCGCCATCCCTCTCGCTGGCCCGCCGCGCCGCCGGCACGCTCCCCAGGCTTCAGCCGTGGACGCTGCCCGATCTCCTGCCGACGAATCCGATCGAGGCCGGGCGTGCGCTCGTCGGCGCCGCGGTGCTCGCACCGAGTCACTGGAACGCGCAGCCGTGGCGATTCGAGGTGGACGCCGACGAGCTGCGCGTGCTGCTCGATCCGACGCGCGTGCTGCCGCTCGACGATCCCGACCAGCGCTTCGCGCAGATGTCGATCGGCGCGGCGCTCGAGAACCTGCTCGTCGCGGCGCGCGCGTGGGGGCAGCAACCGGCCGCGCGCTACCTGCCGTGGGGCACCGCCCCGCGCCCGGGCTCCTCGCTCGTCGCCGCGGCCGTGTCGTGGAAGCCGGCCGAGCGCCCGCGCGATCGGCTGCTGTTCCTGGCGCTCACCGACCGCCGCACGAATCCGCATCCCTACGACGGCCGCGCCATCGCCATGCCCAGCCGCGGCCAGCTCCTCGCGCAGGTGGGCGAGGAGGTACGCGTCCACTGGCTCGAGGACCGCGGCGACATCGACGCGGTGAGCGACCTGGTGCACGACGCGGTCGAGCAGGTGATGTCCGACCGGCCGGCGCAGGCGGAACGGGTGCAATGGCTGCGCGATTCGGACGGCGACATGCGTTCGCACGGCGACGGCGTCACCGCCGAGCGGCTAGGCCTCGGCGGCCCGGCGCGCTGGTTCGCGGGGCACTCGCTGCATCCGCAAAGCCACCTTTACGGCTGGGGCACCGCGAGCATGGCGAAGGACACGCGTGACCTCGTGCGCACCTCAGGCGCGCTGGCGCTCCTCACGCTCCCGGAGCGGAGCGACGCGGGCTGGATCATGGGCGGCCAGGCCTACGAGCGCTTCGCGCTCCGCGCCGCGACACTCGGCATCGCCCAGCAGCCGCTCGCGGCCCCGGTCGGCTCCGAGCGCCACCGCGCGCTGCTCGCGCGCCGCTTCCACGCCGAGGGCGAGGAACCGCTGCTGCTCGTCCGCCTCGGCCACGCGAAGACCCCGCCCCCCACCGCCCGCCGCGGCGTCGCGCTCGTGAGCACGTACCGGACGTCGTAGCGGCCGCTCGCGATATCGAGTTCGTCGGACCGTGCGCGGGGGGCCTCGCTCGCGGCGAACGCTCGGTCCGGACGCCGTGTCCTGCCGTTTCGCTCTCTCGCGTTCGTCGGGCGGTGTCCGGGGACTTTCGATCGTGGCCAACGCTCGGTCCGGCCAGTCCCTGGCCGGCCCTCCCTGACGCTCGCGGACGGCCTCCGGCCATCCCTGGCCTCCGGCCTGCTCGCGACTGGCCTCGATCGAAAGCCCCCGGACACCACCCTCGCCATCGCCAGAACGAGGGTCGTGCGCGGGGGGTCTCGCTCGCGGCGAGTCGCGCGTAGGCCGGAGCCATGGAATGGCGTAGGCCGTTAAACGCGCGTCAGGGAGGTCGGGCCATGGATGGCCCGACCGAGCGTTCGCCGCGAGCGAGGCCCCCCGCGCGCGGCCCGACGAGCTCGAGTGAGCAATCGAGGGGGAGGACAGGGGTCTTCGACCGACCGTTCGCCGCGGGCCCTAGCCCCCGCGCACGGCCCGACGAACTCGGGAAAGGTGAAGCTACGCCCCGCTCACGGTCATCTCGCCGATCAGCAGCGTCGGGCAGGCGACCGAGGAGCGCCAGACCAGATCGTTGCCCACGGCCGCGATCGCCAGGAGCATGTCGAGCGAGTTGCCCGCGACCGTCACGCCGTCCACGGGAAACGCCTTCTCGCCGTGCTCGATCCAGTAGCCCTGCGCCTGGAAGGAGTAGTCGCCCGTGACGCTGTTGAACCCGAACGAGCCCTGGTCGTCGAAGTAGAAGCCGCGATCCACCTTGCGCAGGATCGCCTCGGGCGAGTCCGCCCCCGGCTCCATGTAGAGGTTGTGGAATCCGATCCCCGGCGTGCTCGACCAGCCGCGCAGGCCGTTCGCCGTGGTCGGCACGTTCGCGCGGCGGGCGTGGTAGTGGTCGTACATGAACATCGCGAGGCGGCCGCGCTCGAGCAGCACGTTGCGGCGCGTGCGCGCGCCCTCGCCGTCGTAGGGCGAGCTGCCGACGCGGCGCGGGAGCGTGCCGTCGTCGACGAGTGTCACGAGCGGGGATGCGATCAACTCGCCGAGCTTGCCCGTGAGCCAGCTCGACTGCTTGAGCACCGACTCGCCGCTCCACGCGTCGGCCATCTCGGCGAGCCACGCTCCGGCGATGTCCGGGTGCATCACGACCGGCACGCGCGCGCTCGGGACGCCGCGGGCGCCGATGCGGTTGACCGCGCGCTGCGCGGCGCTCTTCGCCATGGACTCGAGCGAGGCGAGATCGGCGAGATGCCGCACGTTCATGCCCTCGGCGCCGGTCTGCTGGCGGCCGTCGCGGTCGTCGGCCAGCGCGACCACCCACGCCGACACGCTCGTGCCCTCCCAGGCGCGCGCCACGCCGTGCGTGTTCGCGATCGCGAACGCGCCGCCCGCGCTCGACACGCTGGCGCCGTCGGAACGCGACACGCGCGGGTCGGCGGCGAGCGCCAGGCGCTCGAGCTGGAGCGCCATCTCGATCTTGCGGTCGACTGGCAATTCCAACGCCGCGGGGTCGACGAGCTGCTGGTCGCCGGCGAAGTCGCCGCCCGTCTCGTCCGGCTGCGGCGCGCCGTTCGCCTCGTCCGGCGTCGCGAAGCGCGCGAGCGCCACGGCGCGGCGGGCGAGGTCGTCGAGCCCGGCGGGCGAGAGATCGGTGCCGGACGCGAAGCCCACGGCGCCGCCGGCGATCGCGCGCACCCCGAGCCCGAGCGTTCCGCTCTGCTTCAACGAATCCACCGTGCCGCCGTGCACGCGCACGGTGAACGCACGCGAGCTCTCGGCGCACGCGTCGGCGACCTGCGCGCCGTGCGCGCGCGCGCGCTCGAGCACCCGCTCGCACAGCGACTGGAGCTCGCCGGGCCCGGCGTAGCGCGCGTTCATACCGCGGTGCCGCCCACGGTGATGCCGGTGAAGCGCACGGTCGGCTGGCCCACGCCGACCGGCTTCCACTGGCCGTCCTTGCCGCACGAGCCCGTCGTGCCGTCGATCGCGAGATCCGAGGCGACGCCGTCGATCTTGAGCATCGCGTCGTTGCCGTTGCCGGTGAGCGTGGCGTTGCGCACGGGGTACGTGAGCCGGCCGTCCTCGATCTGCCAGCCCTCGGTGACCTGGAACGAGAAGTTGCCGTCTGCCGGGTTCACCGAGCCACCGCCCAGCTTCTTGCAATAGAGGCCGCGTTTGACGTCGGCGAGGAGCGCGTCGGGCGCGTGCGGGCCCGGCTCGATGTACGTGTTCGTCATGCGGCAGAGCGGGTAGTCGCGGTACGAGGCGCGCCGGCCGTTCCCGGTGGGACGATTGCCGGTGAGCGAGGCGTTCAGCCGGTCCCACAGGTAGCCCACGAGCACGCCGTTCTCCACGAGCACGGTGCGCTGGGCGGCGGTGCCCTCGTCGTCGACGCGGAACGAACCCCGGCTGTAGGGGACGAGCCCCGAGTCCACGATCGTCACGCCGCGCGCGGCGACCTGCTGCCCCATCTGCGTGGCGCGGATCGAGGTCTTGCGACGGATCGTGTCGCCCTCCATGCTGTGGCCGAAGCATTCGTGCACCATGACGCCGCCCCAGCCGTTGCACACCACGACGGGGTAGGAGCCGGCCTCGGGCTCGCGCGCCGAGAGCAGCAGCACCGCGCCCGAGGCGGCCTCGAGCGCCACCGCTTCCGGCGTGCGCTCGCGCGCGTAGTAGCTCGCCTCGACGTTGCCACCGGCGGCGGCGAAGCCCTCCTGGCGCTCGGAGCCGTCCAGCGCGAGCGCCGAGACGACGAGGCGCGAGAGATGCGAGCCGTCCTCGGCCCACACCCCGTCGCTGTTCGCCACCAGGTAGGAGCGGGCGGAGCTCGAAAACGACGCGGACACCTCGCGCACGCGCGGATCGTGCTCGCGCGCCGCGGCGTTCGCGCGCCGCAGCATGTCCACCTTGCGCGCCTCGTCGAGGGCGAGCGTGGCGGGGTCGAGGAGCGTGAACGGCGCGACGGCGTCGACGACGCGGAACGCGAGCGGCGCGCCCCCGGACCCCGTGGCCGCGGCCGGCGCGTCG
>DATDEX010000091.1:0-11864 GCA_036522895.1 Candidatus Eiseniibacteriota bacterium
CGAGCAGGACGCCGCGCTCGGCGAGGTCCGCGGCGCGCCCGAGCCCCACGGCGAGCACCCGCCGGGCCTTGATGCCCTTCGGGTAGAGGAGCGCCGTCTCGCCGGCCCGGCCCGTGAAATCGCCGCTCTCGAGCAGGGCGCGCAGCGCCCCACCGCCCGCGGTGTCGAGGCGGGCGGCGAAGTCGGCGCTGCGGGGCTTCCCGGCCCCGGCGGAGGCCTCGGCGACCCCCACGGCCAGCAGGCCGGCGGGGCGGGTGCTCAGCTCGGCACGGCGAATCACGGTCTCCATGGGCGGCTCTCCGGGCGGACAGGGGACGCTGCGCTTCACGGCCGGGTCACGGGCGGTTCACGGCCAAGGTCTCGCGCCGACCATACGCCGCCCCCGTCGCCGCCGGCCAGTCGGAGCCGACGGTTACGCACGGCCGAACGACGAGCGCTCTCGCCAAACGCTGCGGACCCGACCACTTTCGCGCGCCGGTGCCACTTGAGCGCCGACACTGAGCGTTGTGAACCGTCATCGAGCACGATTGTGAATTAGCATTGCGAGAAAAAAATCTATTTGCGAGACGTGTCTCTTCTATTCGAATGTGGATGGACGCGACGTCCCTCGTCGCGTCGAGTAGAAGCGAGTGATTCCCTACGCAGGCACCCTCGCGGGACCCTGCACTCGGCTCCCCGCCGAGACCCGCGATGGCGTGCATCGGTACTGTCCGTCACTCTCCCCGGAGGTCTACCATGCTGTTCCGCAGCTCCATCGTTCCCGTCTCGCTGCGCGCCGCGGTCATCGTCTTCATGGCCGCCACCCTCGGCGCCTGCAGCCGCTCCCAGTCCGTCTCCGACTCGCTCATGGGTCCCGATCGCGGCGGCGCGGATTCCTTCCAGGGCGGTCTTCCGAACGCGACGCTGTCCGCCGTGAGCCTGAACCCGGCGAGCGTCACCGGCGGAACGTCGTCCGCCGGCACGATCACGCTCACCGCCGCGGCACCGAGCGGCGGGCTCGTCGTGAAACTCGCGAGCAATCGGACCACCGTCGCCCGCGTGCCCGCGAGCGTCACCGTCGCGGCCGGGGCGTCGAGCGCCGCGTTCACCGCGACGACCAGCGCCGTCACCGCCGCCACGAGCGCCACGATCACCGCGACGCTCGGCGGCGCGGTCCGCTCGGCGACGCTCGCGGTGACCCCCGCAGCCGTGGTGGCGCCGCCGCCACCGCCGGTGGTCGTTTCGCCCTGCGTCTCGATGGCCGGACAGACCGCCACCGTGGTCAACGTGACCGCCGCGATCCCGCAGTTCCGCGCCAGTCGCCTGCGCGTCGAGATCAGCGGGGACACTCCGAACGGTGCGATCAACACGACCGGGAGCTGCGCTCCGGTCGACCTCCCCGCGGTGAGCTACATCTCGGGGACGGGCAATCTGGTCCGCGCCGGCACGAGCACCTCGGTCACGGCCACGGGCGCCGCGCTCACGTTCGGGCCGCTGCTCTTCCCCGGGCTCGCGCTCGAGCCGGGCGTCGTCATTGCTCAGGATGCGGCCGGCAACGTGCTCGAGATCGTCTGGCCGGCGCTCACGGGACTCGCGGCCGGGCCGCCGATCCTGCGGCTCCAGCTCGCCCAGCGGAACCCCGCGGTGGCAGCCGGTGACGTGCTGGATGCGACGATGACGTTCGTCGGGAAGGCTCCGGACGGCACCACGGCGACGTTCAGCGCCAGTGCCAAGGGTCTCGTGGTCCCGGTCCTCAAGTAGATTCGTCGCGGCCGACGGCTTCGACGCGGCGCTCGCCGGCCCGCTCCACGACGGAGCGGGCCGGCGGCGCGCCGGTGACGCCGCAACAACTTAGGCCGCCGCGTGGCCCCACTCACGATCTTCACCGCACGCGCGAAGGACTCGGCGAGCGATCGACGGGCGCACGCGCCCGGGCCGGCGGACCGCGCTCTCCGCTTGCGTCGCCCGCGCCCCGCGGGCATCCTGTGGCTTCCTCGTCCGCAGGATTCGCGGATCACGCAGGAGCTCCCAGCCTCGTTCGCCCCCAGCCCCGGCACGGAAGCCGGGTCCGCATGGAGGAACCCCATGACTCTCCGCCGTACTTCGACGTACTCCCTCGCCACCCTCGCGCTCGTCATCCTCGCCGGCTGCGGCCAGAAGGCCGCCCAGAACACGCCCGCCTCGGCGGCCAGCACGGACAGCCTGCTCGCCTCGAGCCCCGTCGAGCAGCCGCAGGGGCAGATCCAGCCGCAGACGAACATCCCGCCGCAGCCCGCGCCCGTCACCCAGGAGCAGACCCCGACGCCCTCGCCGACGCCGGCCCCGAAGACCGAACAGCCCAAGCCGAAGCGGACCCCGCCCGCGCCGCCCGCGGCCCCGACCGCCACGGTCACGGCGGGCACCGGGCTCAAGATCACGATGAACTCGCCGCTTTCCTCCGAGACCGCGAGCATCGGCCAGGAGTGGTCGGGCTCGATTTCCGAGGCGGTGGTCGTGGGCAGCATGGCCCCGTTCCCCGCCGGCAGCGTCGTGCACGGCGTCGTGGACGGGGTGAAGCCGGCCGAGAAGGGCGACCGCGCGGTGCTGGTGCTGCGCGTCACCTCGATCGAGGCGAACGGCAAGTCGCACAACATCAGCGCCACGGCGGACAGCATCGTCGCGGGCTCCACGCGGGGCCGGAACGTGGGTGCGGTCGCGGGTGGCGCGGCAGCCGGTGCGTTGATCGGCCGCGCGGTCGGCGGCTCGGGCAAGGGCGCGCTGATCGGCGGCATCCTGGGTGGTGCGGCGGCGACCGGCGCGGTGGCGAACTCGAAGGGCTACCAGGCCACGGTCAAGGAAGGCGCCGAGCTCGTCTTCCACGTCGACAAGGACACGAAGCTCAAGCTCTGACGCGGACGACCCCCACGCGAGATCACGACGGCGGCGCGGCCCTCCCGGGTCGCGCCGCCGGTCCGTTCGCGGCCAGCGTTCGCGCCCGGCGGGACTGTCCCGGCCGGGTACGGCGCGGGGCCGCGCCTGGACGCGGCGGTACACGTCGGCCGCGCGAGCGCGACTCCTCCCATGCGGGGCAACGGGTTAGCGCCCCGTCTCGCGTGGCATGCGCGCTGCATCTCTCCCCGTTCAACGGAGCTCCCCGATCTTCGGGGGGATCGCGCGGCCGCGGTCCCGGCTCGCTCGCACGGCTCTCTCTCTCGATGGAGGTGCTACCGATGAACAAGCGCTCAGGGTTCGGTCTCGGCGTCCTCGCGCTCCTCGCGCTCGCGGGCTGCGGGAAGACGACGAGTTCACTCCAGGCGGGCGTCGACAACGGCGCGCCCGTGGGCAGCGACCAGGCTCAGGTCGCGACCGTCCTCCAGAACAACCCCGACTTCGTGAACGAGGACGTCTGGCAGTCCCAGCAGGCGCAGGCGCTCACCGCGACCGGCAGCTACGCCGCGATCCGCCCGCTGCGCTTCTGGCGCGACATCACGAGCGTCGATCGCACGACGGACACCGAGTTCGGCGTGCCCGATTCGAGTGGCCGCCCGACCCGGGCGCTGGTCACCGTCCACCAGCACTTCCTCGGGACGTTCGACATCGTCGCGGGCTCTCCCGACCCCGCCGACACGTCCCGCTCGCTCGTCCAGAAGCCGCTCGACGACCTGTGGACCCGCAAACTCGCGCTCGCGCGCATCACGGCGCCGGGCGAGACCGGCCCCGGCCGCTGGCACCTGGTCGGCACATCCGGCGTGGACGTCCACACGCGGGGTGGCTCCACCCACCTCGTGAGCCTGCGCATCCAGACCGAGACCCTCGACACCACGATCACCGACCCGCTCGAGCTGCACCGGCTGCGCCGCGTCGTGCTCGTGGAGGCCGGTCAGCAGGTGACGCTCACGGCCAACACGGGTAACGCCGACGACGTGGTGCTCTTCTACGGCCGCGACATGCGAAGCCGGTTCGCGAGCCACGGCGACGGCACGTTCACGTTCACGTTCCCGACCGGTCGCTTCCCCGGCCTGCGCTATTTCGGCGTGGATGCGCTCTCCCACGGCACGCTGTTCGACGATCAGGCCGCGTACGATTCGAACGCGTGGGTGTTCGCGTACGCGGTGGACGCGCAGCGGGCGCCGGTCGACGGGCAGTAGCGCGCCGGGGGCCCGCCCCGGCGGCTGTGGCGGGCGGGGCGGCTCACGACGCGGTTCCTGAAGCACGCGAAGACCCCGGGGGTCCCGGAGGGCGCCGGCCCTCTCCCGACCCCCGGGGTCTTCGCGGCTTCAGGCCGGCCGGAACATGAGTGGATTGCGCGCCAGGTAGAGGCCCGCCTGCAGCCGGTCCTCGAGCTCGAGCTTCACGAGGATCGCGCCCACGTGCTTCTTAACCGTCGCCTCGCTGATCGTGAGCAGCGACGAGATCTCCTTGTTCGAGCGACCGTCCGCGATCAGCGCGGCCACCTCGAGCTCGCGCCCGGTGAGCTTCTGGCGCGAGGAGGAGCGCCCCTTGTCTTGGTCGGCCTTCGCGTGCAACGACGCGGCGGTCGCCGAGTCGTACCACGCGCTGCCCGAGGCCACGGCGCGGATCGCGCGGAACAGCTCCTCGGGGTCCGCGGTGCGTCGCAGAGTCGCCATGGCGCCCTGGGCCACGGCGAGGTTCAGGCAATCCGTGCCGATCGCACAGGTGGGCACCTTCTCGCCCGCGCGCGCGCGGCGCGACGGCGGGTTCAGGACCAGGCAGTGCGCCGACGACCGCTCGGCGAGTGCGAGCACCTTGAGCTTCGGCAGGGCCGTGCGAATGGCGGGGAGCGCCGGCCGCTCCTCCTGTCCGGCCAGGTTGAGCGCCAGCACGAGCACGTCGGGCTTGAGCGCGGAGCACTGGCGAATGGTCTCTTCGAGCGTGGCCGCTTCGCCCACGACTTCGAGATCACGTTCGTCGTCGATCAGTCCCACCAGGCCGCCGCGATCGATCGCCTGGCTGTCGGCCACGATGATCCGCACGCAAGCGGTGCGGGGGGCCTCCACGTGCCGCGCGGAACGCGGCCGGAGTTTGGGCGGCAGGGTTCGTGTCTTCGACATGGCCTCTCCTGATTTAACCGCGAGCAATCCGCGGCGTCTTTCCCGTACTCGATGGTCGCTGCGTTCAGCCCTCTTATCCTAACGGTTCGGTCACCGAAAGGAATACCCCGAAGGGGGTAGTCCCGCTGCCTCATCCGTCCCATAGCGGTCGAGCCCCTCCCGGCCTGAAGCTTTCTGTGCCTCGGAAGGAGGACTCAAAATGAAGATCATGATTGCCGTGGACGGTTCGGAGTGCTCGGAGCCCGTCGTCGAGTTCGTGGCTCGCATGCGCTGGCCGGCCGGCAGCCGGACGATGGTGGTGAGCGTCGCGAACGCGGCCGCCAGCATGGTCGCGGCCCCGTTCGAAGCGGCCGCGGCCTCGGCCGAGATCGAGGCGATGGACGTGCGCGAACACGAGGAGCTCGTGGCGAACGCCTCGCACGCGCTCACGGTGGCAGGAATGCCCTGCGAGACGAAGGTGGTGATGGGCGAGCCGGCCAGTGCGCTGCTGCAGGCGGTGCGCGACGAGTCCGTGGACCTGCTCGTCGTCGGCTCGCACGGCCGAACCGGCTTCACGAAGTTGCTGCTCGGGAGCGTGTCCGCACATCTCGTCAGCCATGCACCGTGCAGTGTGCTGGTGGTGAAGCGGACGGCGGGTCACGTCGTAGCCGACGAGCTTGGGTGGAGGGAACCGAGGATTTCATGAAGCGGTCGCGGGGTGCGACCGTGGGGATGGGGCGGGCCGCGGTGCGGACGGCTGCGAGCGTCGGGCGCCGCGGGCATGGGGCGCCCCTCGCGACCCTGGTGTGGTGCGTGTGCGTTCTCGCGGCCACACCGGGGATCGCCCCCGCGGTCGAGCCTGGCGCGATGGCTGAGTGCTGGCCCGTGGTGCTCGGGGTCGGGAGCCAGATGTGGATCGAGGGCACGTCCACGCTTCGCGCCTGGAGCAGCCGCACCGACTCGCTCGGGCTGGCGTTGCGCGTGGCCCCCGGAACGCCGCGGCCGGCCAACGTGCGCGATCTCACTGCGCTCGTGCAATCGCGGGGGGTGCGTGGCGTCGTGGTCGACGTGCCGGTGCGTTCGCTGCGCGCCAAGGATCCGGGGCAGGACAAGGACATCTGGCGGGTGCTGCGCGGCGATCAGTTCCCGATCGTCCGCTGCGAGCTCACGAACTTCGCGCTGGCCCCCGCTCGCGCGGGCGGCGATGCGCAGAGCGTTCTCGCCCGCGGCATCCTCGCGATCTGCGGCCGCGAACGGCCGATCGAGCTTGCCGGGGTGATCCATGCGGACGACGGCGGGCTCTGGGTGGCGGGGAGCGCGGCGCTGCTCATGACGGATTACGGCATCCGTCCGCCGAGCTCGATGTTCGGCACGTTCCGGGTCGCAGACCGCGTCCAGGTGCGCTACCGGCTGCTGCTCGTGCCCGGGTTCGGCGGCGTCCCGGGGCCCGTGGTGACGGGCGAAGAGCGGAGCGGGGTGCATTAGCTGCGGCGCACGAGCGGCCGGGCACGAGCGTCAGTGCACGAGCGGCTTCGACGCCTTGTCGCCCCAGAGCTCCGCGAGCCGGCGGTCGCGGCCGCAGCCGAGCCGGTAGCTCCGGTAGCGGATCGGGTCCTTCTTCCAGAAATCCTGGTGGTAATCCTCGGCCGGCCAGAACCGCGTCGCGGGCAGGATCTGGGTGACGATCGGGGCGTGCAGCACGCCCGAGACCTCGATCGCGCGCTTGCTCTCCTCGGCGAGCTTCCGCTGCCGCGCATCGACCACGAACACGACCGAGCGATACTGCTTGCCGCGATCGCAGAACTGGCCGTCCCCCTGGGTCGGGTCGATCCCGTGCCAGAAGAGGTCGAGCAGCTTCGCGTAGCTGGTCTTCGTGGGATCGAACATGACCTGCACCGACTCGTAGTGCCCGGTCTCGCCGGCGCTCACCTGCTCGTAGGTCGGATGCTCTTCGCGTCCGCCGGCGAAGCCCGAGACCACGGAAAGGACTCCGGGCTGCGATTCGAACTGCGTCTCGCCACACCAGAAGCAGCCCATCGCGAACGTCGCCACCTCCACGCGCTGCGCGGGGGGGGCGGCCTTGGCCGGTGCCGCCGGCGCGGCGTGCGCCGAGCCGAGCGCGACGAGCAACGAAAGCAGCAGGATCGCGGGGGTGCGGGGGTTCATCATGGGCCTCCGATGCGTTGGGCGCTGCGCTGGTTCACGGAGAAGAACGCGCGAACCCCTACCGGCGTGACCGCGCGGGCGTGCGGTCGGTGTCAGTTCTCGGGCTCGCCCCCCGCGTCCGGCATCGGCGTGCGACGCTGGCGGAAGAGCTCGGCCCACTCCTCGAGCTCCTTCTTCGACAACGACACCGGCTTCTCCGGGGCCTCGGGCTGGCCGTCCGGCGCCTCGCCGCCCGCGCGGCCGGCGTCGCCGAGCGCCGCGGCCAGGAACAGGTCGGCGAGCGAGATGTCGGCGCCCATCGCCCGCGCATGGCGCGCCACCTCGATGTCGGAGGTCACGACGGTGATCGCCTCGTCGCCGCCGACGCGCTTTTCGACCAGGCGGCGGATCACGTCGTCGGCCTTGTCCGGAGGGCGCGAGTACGTCACCTGCACCCGCCCGCTCGGCTCGTCGCGGCCTCCCCCCTCGGCGCCGTCGAACACGACGAGGTAGCGGACGTCGTTCGCGCCCATCATCCACGAGAGCAGGTTCACGAGCTTCTCCCGCGACTCGCGAAGCGTGCGGTTGGCGCCCGGCTTCAGGCGCGGCGAGCGCAGGATGAGGTTGTAGCCATCCAGGATGACGAGGCGCGGCTGCATGCGGGCATGGTCGCGGGCGCGCGCGCCGGCGTCAATCGGAGCGTCGGCGCGCCGCGCGCCGTGGCGCCGCCGCGGCGAGGCGGCCACAGCCGGAGTTAGTGCCCGCCCTTCGACGTGTGGACGATGCGGCCCGCGACGCCCACGGCCCAGCCGCGAAGCTCGTCCACGAACCAGACGTCGTTCAGCGTCTGCGCCGTGTTCGAGACCTGCGGCGACCAGTTGAGGCCACCGTCGAGCGTCTTGAGGATCAGGCCGGTTCCGTTCGTGCCCACCGTGTAGCCGACCAGGTCGTCCGCCATCCGCACCGAGCGGAGGTCGTTCGCGGCACCGAGCGAGCCGAGGTTCCACTGGAGCGAGTCCGGCGTGGAGGTCGTGAACGGGTTCACGCCCTGGGCACCGACCGCGACCGCGCGGCTCGTCGAGAGCCGCCACACGGATTGGAGCGAAAGCGCCGTGACCGCGGGCTGGACGACGTACCAGCTCCGGCCGCCGTCGTGCGTGCCCACGATCACGCCGCCCTCGCCCACCGCCCAGCCGTCGGTCGTGTCGCTGAACGAGACGCCGTTCAGCTGCTGCGCGGTCGGGTTCACCCGCGTCCACGATCCGCCGGTGTCGGCCGTGCGCAGGATCGTGCCGTTCGCGCCCACCGCCCAGCCGTGCGAGCTGTCGGCGAAGCACACGCCGAACAGGTTCTCGCCGGCGGGAACGCCCGTGAGCCGCGACCACGAGGCGCCGCCGTTGCGCGTGATCAGCACCGTGCCGCCCTGGCCCACGACGAACCCGGTCGCGGCGGTCGTGAACCAGACGCCGTTCAGGCTGAACGCGCTGCTGCTCGCCTGCACGCCCCAGCTCGCGCCGGCCGTGCTCGTGTGCACGATCGTGCCCGCGTTGCCCACGGCCCAGCCGTTGCGGCCGTCGGGCAGGAAGTACACGCCGTTCAGGTCGTTCGTCGTACTGCTCGGCTGGACGTACCAGCCGTTCTGGACGATCACCGCGACGATCGCGGTGTCGGCCTTGCCGCCCGCCGCCGCGATCAGCCTGGTGACGCCCTCGCCCACCGCGCTGACGAGGCCGGTACTCGAAACGGTCAGCACGTTCGGGTCGCCGCTCGTCCAGTCGAATGCCGCGCCGGCCACGACGACGCTGTCGGTGTCGAGCGCGGTCGCGACGAACTGCCGCGTGTCCCCCACGTTGAGCGTGTCGGTCGCCGGGGTGAGCACCACCGCGGAGAGCGGCGGGAGCGGCGGGGCCACCACGCGCGTGGAGCCGCAATTGCAGCCGGTAAAGCTCGCGGCGCACACGGAGGCGATCAGGGCGGCCAGCGGGAGTCGGCGGAGACGCATCGCGAAGGGTCCTCGGAGGGCTTGGGGGTCCGTCCCCACCTTTAGGTAACGGGGCGCACGGCTTTCGGGCCGCGGGAAATCGTCCCCCGGGTTATCGGCCGATCCCCGCCCCGGCATGACCCCGCCGGGAGCGGGCCAGGTGCCCCACCCTCACCCCGATCCGGCCCGGCCGGTGGCGCCCGCATCGCGTGCGGGCGGGGCGCGGACCCGGCATTCAGCTGCGGCGGGCGGACGTCCGGCGCTCTGCGCTTGTCCAGCCGGGAGCGCCAGCCTACTGTCTTGGCCCGCACCGTGCGCGGTCCCCTCCCGGGGCGCCGGCAGGCGGCGAGATGCCGCCATGCGCGCGCGGCGCGCAGGAACCCTCCGCCCGAGGTCGACATGCTCCAGGTCCGTAACGTCAGCAAGGTCTACGACGGCCGCACGGTCGTGAACGACGTCAGCTTCGACGTCGCGCCGGGCGAGATCTTCGCCCTGCTCGGCCCCAATGGCGCCGGCAAGACCACGCTCATCCGCATGATCACCGACATCGTCCGTCCCGACGCCGGCACGATCACGTTCGCCGGGCATTCGCTCGGCGGCCCGGATCGGCCGCGCCTCGCCTACCTGCCCGAGGAGCGGGGGCTCTACAAGAAGGTGCCGGTGCTGGACGCGCTCGCCTACTACGGCGAGTTGAAGGACCTGTCCGCGGCCGACGCGCGCCGCGAGGGCATCGAGTTGCTCGAGGAGTTCGGGCTCGCCTCGTGGGCGAAGAAGCAGGTGTCGGCTCTTTCCAAGGGCATGCAGCAGAAGCTCCAGCTCTGCACCGCCCTGATCGGGAGGCCGCTGCTCCTGATCCTCGACGAGCCGTTCACCGGGCTCGATCCCATCAACGTGCAGGTGCTGGAGGACGTGCTGCGCCGGCGCCGCGCCGAGGGCACGACGGTGCTCCTGTCCACGCACCAGATGAACAAGGTCGAGCAGCAGTGCGACCGCGCGCTGATGATCAACCGCGGCCACATGGTGCTGTACGGCCAGGTCGGCGAGATCCGCCGCCAGCATGCCGAGAACGAGTACCAGCTCCAGGCCGACGGCACGCCGCGCAGCGTGGCCGGCATCAAGTCGCTGGTCGCCGAGAACGGGAGCTGGAAGGTGGCGCTCGAGCGGAGCGCGCACCCGGCGGCGGTGCTCCGGAGCCTGCTCGACCAGGGGCTCGCGGTGCGCGCGTTCGTGCCGCTGGTCCCGCCGCTCGAGGACATCTTCGTGAACGTGGTGCAGCAGGGGCTGGGGCTCGACCACGGCAAGAGCGGGCCGCCCACCGTCGACGAGCCTCTCGCCCTGGGAGGCGCGCGATGAGTTTCTCCTTCGGCAAGTCGCTCATCATCGCGCGGCGCGAGTACCTCACCACGGTGCGCCGCAAGGCGTTCGTGGTCTCGCTGCTGCTCACCCCCGCGATCCTGTTCGTGTCGGGATTCCTCTCCAACAAGATGGCCGACGACGACGCGCGTGCGCGCCAGGCCGAAACCCGCATCGTCGCGCTCGTGGATTCGTCCGGGCTCTATCAGAACGCCGACCTCACCTACCAGTACCAGCCCCCGACCGAGGCGAACATCGATCCGCGCAAGGCCGGCAAGCCGGTGGTGAAACCGGCGGTGGTGCCGGTGATCCTGCGCCGCTACCCCTCGCAGGCGGTGGCGCTGGACTCGCTCGAGCACGCCAACGTGAAGCAGGTCCTGGTCGTGGCGGCGGACTTCCTCCAGTCGGGACGACTCCGCCTGTACGAACACGATACCCGCGCGTTCACGCGGAGCGGCGACGACCGGCCGCTGCGGATGTGGCTCACGCACCGGCTGCTCGCGGGGCAGGCGGACGCGGCGCACATCGAGCGGACGCTCGGGCTCGGCCGCAGCATCGACTTCTACACGCAGGACCGCGACGGCCGCTGGGCCATCAAGGACGACGCGCGCGAGTGGGCGGGCTTCCTGCTCCCGTTCGCGCTCGGGTTCCTGCTCGCGATGTCGATCATCAGCGGCGGCCAGTACCTCCTGCAGGGCGTGAGCGAGGAGAAGGAGTCGCGCATCCTCGAGTCGCTGCTCTGCACGGTGACGCCCGACGAGCTCCTGGTCGGCAAGCTCATCGGGCTCGGGAGCGCGGGCCTGACGCTGGTCGCGGTGTGGGTGGTGGCGGGCACGCTCGCGTCTGCGTCCACGCTGGCGTTCATGCAGATCAGCATCCCGGCGTCGCTGCTGCTCCTGGGCTTCAGCTACTTCCTGCTCGGCTACCTCTTCTACGCGAGCCTCATGACCGGCATCGGCGCGATCACGAGCAACCTGCGCGAAGCCGCGCAGATGTCGGGCATCCTCACCATGCTCAACTTCGTGCCGTTCTGGATGCTGGTGAAGATCTTGAACACGCCGAACTCGGGGCTGGCGGTGGGTCTGTCGATATTCCCGCCCACCGCGGCCACCACGATGATGCTCCGGATGAGCGCGGCGAGCGTCTCGGGCGCGATCATCCCGCCGTGGCAGATCGCCGTCTCGATCGGGCTCCTCGCGCTCTTCGCGCTGGGCTCGCTCATGCTCGGATCGCGGCTCTTCCGGCTCGGCATGCTGCTCTACGGCAAGTCGCCCAACCTGCCGGAGATCATGCGCATCCTGCGCCAGTCGTGAGCGACGATCGACCGGTGGCCGGCGCCGGGGGCGTCCCCGCGGCGCCGGCGGCGCCGGGCGCCG
>DATDEX010000092.1:0-4022 GCA_036522895.1 Candidatus Eiseniibacteriota bacterium
CAGCGCGCGCGCCTCGGCGCCGGCCCGGGTGAGCAGGTTGACGGCGCCGCCGGGCGTGGGCGTGGCGAGCGACGCCGGCGCGGCGCCGCGATAGACCTCGATCGCCTCGACGGACGTGACGGGCAGGTCGGCGAGATCCACGACGCCGCGCGCCGCGGACGTGAGCGGCACGCCGTCCAGCAGCAGCGTGACGTGCCCCGGCGGCGCGCCCCGGAGCGACATGGCGGAGAACGCCCCCATGCCGCCGTACTGCGTGACGCGCACGCCCGCGGCCTCGACCAGGGCATCGCGGAGCGAGACCATCGCGCGGGTGTCGCTCGCGGCCGCGAGCGTGGTGACGAACGCCGTGGGCGCGCGGCGGCGCGCGCGTTCCAGCGTGGCGTTCACGCGCACCGGGGGCAGCGTCACCACCGGCGCGGGAAGCAGTTGCGTGCGCGACAAGGCGCGAAGCAGGCTGTCGGACGGCACGGCGACCGCTTCCGAGTCGGAAAGCGATGCCGCGTTGTCGCGCACGCGAACCGGCGGGGCCGCAGTGGGTGCGGCCCAGAGCAGGAGGAGCGAGATGAGCGTCTCGATCATGGCGTCCTTCGCGCCTGAATCGAAAGGCCCCGGCGCCTTGAAACCTGCGCTCCGGGGCCGCGAACGGCTCATCCCAGGGCGCCTGTCTCTCGAGGCGGCGGGTCCATGGCTCCCGGGCAGGTTTCCTGACTGAGGGCTGCCGGTGCGCGCGCCGCGAATGCGTCGTCACGTCCGGAGCGCCTCCGCCTTCCCGGCATCGCCGGTGGCGTTCGGAGGCGCATCACCCATCACAGTGGCGGGACCGCGCGGGATTCTCACCCGCTTCCCTTTTCCCCCGCGTCGTGCGGGGCACCTGGAAGATGTCACGCGCACCATGCCGCGTCCGCTTGCGCGCGTCAACCGCAAAATGTCGCGCGCGCGGAAGCCCGCCGAGGCGAACGATCTGCCGCGTGCAGCTCGCTCGAGTTCTCAGCCTGTCGCACTCAATCGGCGAGCACGCGACCCCGGGTCTCGACCACAAACGGCAGCAGGAGCAGTCCCGCGAGCGGCACCGCGCCGACCCAGAACAGCACGCGCAGCGACGATGCGAGCGCGTCGGCCCCACGGCTCGCGATGCTGCCCACCACGAACGGGCCGATCGCGGCGACCACGCGGCCCGCGTTGTAGCAGAAGCCCGCGCCGGTGCCGCGCAGCCGGGTGGGAAAGAGCTCGGGCAGGTAGTAGGTGAAGCTCCCGAACACGCCGAACACGGTGAGGCCGATGAAGAAGTACATGTAGAGCCGCGTGTGGCTCGCCATGGGGAGCCCGAACGCGCACATGACGGCGATGCCCGCGAGGAGGTAGTAGAGCGCGTACATCGGCCGCCGGCCGAGGTGCTTGGCGAGCGGCACCGTGGCGAGCGTGCCCACGAGCCCGCCGAGGTTGAAGCAGTTGGTCGCGAGCGCCTTCCAGCTCTCCCCCAGCGCGCGCGCCGCCGCTGGCTCGAGACGCTGTGCCGCGGCCGTGGCCGCGGCGAGTCCGTTGGCCACGATCGGCATGAAGGCGTTGCAGCTCCACCAGGTGACGAGCGCGACGATCGACATCGCGAGGCCCGAGAGCGTCGTGGCGCGCCAGCGCGGCGAGAAGAGCTCGCGGAGCATTGGCGGCGGCGCGGCGCCGCGCGCGCTCGCCCAGCGGTCGGGTTCGCGGACGAACAGCCGCACGATGATCGCCACCGCGGCCGGGATGAGGCCGGTGAGGAACACGTAGCGCCACGCGGTCTCCGGGTGCGCGCTCATGTGGACGCCCTGGATCTGCCAGGTCACGAACGTGGCGAGGAAGAGCCCGAGCGGCGACGAGCTGTAGAGGATCGCGCCCGCCTCGACGCGCCGGTGCTCGGGGACCACCTCGGCCACCATCGCCGCGCCCGCGGCCCACTCGCCGCCGATCCCCAGGCTCGCGACGAGCCGGAAGAACGCGAGCCAGCCCAGGTTAGGCGCGAGCGCGCACGCCGCGGTGCCGACCGAGTAGAGGAGCATGGTGAGGAGCAGTGTGCGGGTGCGGCCGAGCGAGTCGCAGATGCGCCCGAACAGGATGCCGCCCGCCGCCCACCCCAGGAGCAGCAACGAGGTGAGCATGCCGGTGTAGCGGAGCGTTGCCGCCCTGGCCTCGGGGCTCCCGAGCGGCAGGTGGAGCAGCGTGGGCACGCAGTTCGGGGCCACGTAGTTGAAGAGCAACCCGTCGAAGACGTCGAAGCCCCAGCCGAGCCAGGCCGCGAACAGCACGGTCCACTGGTAGCCGCTCATGTCGAGTGGACCCAGGCGGGGTTTGCTCTCGAGCGTGCTCATGCGGCGTGTCCTCGGGCGAGCGTGATGCCCGGGCGCGGCGCGCGGGCCGCGAGACGCTAGCCGCTGGGCGGGGCGCACTTCAAGCACCAACCCGGAACCAACCCGGAATGGGCGCGGGCCGTGCAGTACACTCGCGCCATGGCCCATCGAGACACTCGTCCCGACGCCCGGCGCGTTCACCACCGGATCCTGGGCGAGATGAGCGCGTCCGAAAAGCTCGCCGCGGTCGATTCGCTCACGCGGTTCGTCCACGAATTGACGCTCGCCGGGCTACGGGATCGCATGCCCGGGGCCTCGTCGGCGGAGATCGAACGGGCCCACTTCGAGTTGGTGCTGGGACGGGAGCTCGCCGGCCGGGTTCTCGCGCACCGCGATCGGATCCGCACGAGCGGCGATTCCCGGGCATGACGACGCCGGCGCAGCTCCTCTCGCGAATCGTTCGGCTCCTCGACCAACTCGGAATCCCGTACCACGTCGGTGGGTCCGTCGCGAGCTCGTGGTATGGCCATCCGCGCTCGACCGCGGATCTGGACGTGGTCATCGAGGCCGACGAGGCGCGGCTGCACGCCCTTGCCAAGGCGCTGCAACCCGAGTACTACGTGTCGCCCGAGGCGATGAGCGAGGCGCTGACCCAACAGCGTTCATTCAACGCCATCGCGCTCGATGGCCCGTTCAAGATCGACTTCTTCATCCGTGGGGATCGCCCGTTCGATCGGGAGGAATTCCGCCGTGCCCGCCCGCTCCAGGTGGAATCACCCGAACGGGTGACCGTGCGCCTCAAGAGCCCGGAAGACCTCATCCTTCGGAAGCTCGAATGGCTCCAGCTCGGCGGCGCGGTCTCGGACCATCAGTGGCGGGACGTGATCGGCGTCCTCGGCGCCATGCGCGGCCGGTTGGACGACGGCTACATGGATCGGTGGGCCGCCGAACTCGGTCTGTCGACATTGTTGTCGAGGGCGAGGCAGGAAGCGGGGAGTGGCTGAGCAACTGGAAGCAGGGCGCTTCAATCCACCGTGTCGACCAGCTCCCGCGCCCGCTCGAACACGCGCTGCCACATGGCGGGCGTGAGCCGGCCGGTCTGCGTGTTCTGGCGGCTCGGGTGGAAGCTCGCGAGGAGCGTCGGGCCGCCCGGGAACAGGTGCTCGCTCGCGTGCGCGAAGCGCGGGCGCTCGCGCGCGGGCAGCCGGTCCCACCAGCCGCTCGCCCGGAGCCAGGCCTCGTGCCCGATCCGCCCGAGCGCCAGGACGACGCGCGTGCGCACGAGCAGGCGGAGCTCGTGCTCGAGAAACGGCCGGCAGCGCGCGAGCTCCTCCGGGAGCGGCGCGTTGTCGGGCGGCGCGCAGCGGGCCGCGGCCGTGATCCAGCAATCCGTGAGCCGCTGGCCGTCGTCGCGCGACACGCTCGTGGGAAGCGCGGCGAAGCCCGCGCGATGGAGCGCGGCGTAGAGCCAGTCGCCGCTCGAGTCGC
This sequence comes from Candidatus Eiseniibacteriota bacterium, assembly GCA_036522895.1. Taxonomy (GTDB): domain Bacteria; phylum Eisenbacteria; class RBG-16-71-46; order RBG-16-71-46; family RBG-16-71-46; genus JAIOPA01. The sequence goes on from DATDEX010000092.1 coordinate 3,813, forward strand.
CGGTGAACATGCGGCCGGTGCGATTGGAGCCGTGGGCGCCCGGCGCGAGCCCGACCACGACGAGCCGTGCCGCCGGGTCACCGAAGCCCGGGACCGGACGACCCCAGTAGTCCTCGTCGCGATACGCCCGGCGCTTCACGCGCGCGACGGCCGTGCAGTGCGCGCGCAGCCGCGGGCACGCCTCGCACGCCACGACGGCGCGCGAGAGGC
>DATDEX010000093.1:0-4656 GCA_036522895.1 Candidatus Eiseniibacteriota bacterium
GGCCGGGCGCGCCGGGCTTGGGTGCCGCGAGCGTCCGGTTCCCGGGCGCGCGCCTCACGGCGTGATGCCGTTCGGCGTGCCGGCCTGCGGCGGCTCGTTCGGCGCCGTGTGCCGCCGGATCGGGACCTTCTCGTTCTTCCACCGCGCCATCATCGCGCGGGTCTTCGCCGCGCGCTCGCCGAGGGGCTTGCCGGCGAACTCGTGCTCGAGCTCGCCAAGCGTCGCGAGCGCCGTGTCGCGCTCGCCGAGGCGCGCGCTCGCGACCGCCCAGCCGATGAGCGCCTCGCCGTACACCGGGCTCTCCGAGTACTCGGTGAGCACGTTCCGGAAGTAGCGCCGCGCCGAGTCGTACTCCTTGAGCTTCACGTACAGGTCGCCCGTGCGGTAGAGCTTGGTCGCGAGTCGCGTCCGCGCCTGGGCGATGCGGCGCGTGGCCTCGTCGGCGAGCCAGTGATCGGGATGATCGCGGCGGAACGCCATCCACTGGTCGAGCGCCTTGAGCGTGTACTCCTGGTCGAAGTCCGGGCCGCGCGACTGTCCCCACAGCGCCTCGCCCATGCGGAACTCGGCGGACGCGGCGGAATCGCTCTCGGGATAGTCGCGGACCAGGCGCTCGAAATCCCCCTGCGCCGCGGCGTAGTCCTTCGCCTTGAGGTGGCAGAGCCCGAGCAGGTAGACCGCCTCGTCCACGTTGGCCGAGCCGCTGCCCGACGTGGAGAACGGCGCCAGCACCTCGATGGCGAGCGAAGCGTCGCCCTTCGCGTAGAGACGGCGGGCGAGGTCGAGCCGGCCGCCCTCGTCGTGGATCTGGGGCAGCACGGATCCGCCGCAGCCGGCGAGCAGGGCGAGCAGGATCGCGCCGGCGGCACGCGCCGTCCGGCGTGCCTTCGCGGGGTGCGCCGCCGCGCGAGCGTGGCTCACGGGCGATTCTGGAAGAACAGCGCCACGAGGCCGCCGACGACGGCCACGACGACCATGGGCTCGACGACCTTGTCGGCGTTGCGCTGTGGCAGCTCCGACTTCAAGTCCGGGTAGCGCTCCTCCTCCACCAGAGGCAACTGGTTGCGCGCGAAGCGGTCCACGAAGTTCTGGCCGATGTCCGCGGTCCACAGCACGCGCGCGCTGTTGGGGTCGCGCATGCCGAGAGAGCCGGTCACGAGCGACTGTCGCTCGATCTTCACGCGGCCCGGCAGCAGGCCCACCAGGCGCAGGTAGGTCACCTTCGCCGAGCCGAGCGTGTACTCGATCACCGGGTCGCCGGGACGTCCGAACAGCGACTTCAGGCTGTCGTCGGGGATCGGCGAGTGGCGCACGGTCACGTCCGCCCCGCGACGCGACAGGGCCTTCAGGAGCGCGTGCTCGAGCACGAAGTTCAACGGGTGGTCGCGCGCCGGCGCCAGCACGGCGTGCGTGCCCGAATCCACGACCGCCGAGGCGAGCGCGCGTGCGACCGCGGTGTCGGCGACGAACTGGGTGAGCTGCAGGTTCGTGTACGGCACGCGGGGCCCGCGCGAGCGCACGACGGGCTCCAGGTAGGAGTTCGCGACCGAGAGCGTGGAGTCCTCCGGCGGCTTGGGGCCGCTGGCGTAGCGGAATTTCTTCGCCCCCGCCGCCGGGACGAGCGACAGCGACGCCAGCAGCACCAGCGGCAGGACCAACTTGAGCGATCGCATCCTGGGTCCTCTCTCAGCCGAGAACGTTCAGCGCGGGATCGGCGGGCCGTTCCACGCGCGCGAACAAGTCGTAGGCGGCCGCCCCGGTGACGCGCACCGTCGCGAGCTGCCCGGGCGTGAGCCCCACGCCCTCCACCACCACGCCACCATCCACTTCCCACGCCGAACCCGCCGTGCGCGCGGCCCACTGCCCGCGCCCGGCGGCTCCGTCGATCATCACCGTGAGCCTCTCGCCGATGCGCCGGGCGAGCCGGTCCCTCGACAGCACCTGCTGGCGCGCGAGCAGCGTCGCGCGCCTCGACCGCCGCGCGTTGAGCGGCACGCGCGGGGTGAAGCCGAAAGACGGCGTCTCGGGCTCGCGCTCGTACGCGAACACGACGACGTTCTCGAACGGCTCTTCCTCGATGTAGCGGAGCAGCGTCTGGAAGTGCTCGTCCGTCTCGCCGGGGAACCCTACGATGAAGTTGGTCCTGAGCGCCACGCCGGGGATGCCGACACGGATCCGTCGCACCAGCGCACGCGTGTCGCGCTCGGTCATCGCGCGCGCCATGGCCTTGAGCTGGTCCTGCGCGATGTGCTGGAGCGGCATGTCCACGTACGGCACCACGCGCCGGGCGTGCGCCCAGGTCGAGATCAACCGGTCGCTCCAGAGCCGCGGGTAGGTGTACTGGACGCGGATCCAGGTCAACCCCTCCACCCGGTCGAGCGCCTCGAGCAGATCGGCGAGCTCGAGTCCGCCCGGCAGGTCGAGGCCCCACCCGGTCGTGTCCTGGCCGATGAGATTGAGCTCCTTCACGCCGCTCGCCGCGAGCGCGCGGGCCTCGTCCACGATCTGTGCGAGCGGCTTGGAACGCTGGTCACCGCGCAGCCGCGGGATGATGCAGAACGTGCAGCGGTGGTCGCACCCCTCGCTGATCTTCAGATAGGCGATGTGCCGCGGCGTGCTCAACGCGCGCGGGCTCCCGGCCTCGAGCGCGCCGCCCGGATCCGCCTGCCGCACGACGCGCTCGCCGCCCCCGGCGAGCAGGTGCCGCGCCGCGCCGACGACCTCGCGCCACTGGCCGGTGCCGAGCACCGCGTCCACCTCGGGGAACTCCTCGAGCAGCGAGCCGCCCGCGCGCTGCGCCAGGCAACCGGTCACGATGAGGCCGCGGAGCGCGCCCCCGCGCTTCAACTCGGCGAGCGACGCGATCGCCGCCTTGGACTCGCGCACCGCGCTCTGGAGGAAGGCGCACGTGTTGATCACCGCGACGTCGGCCGCGCCCGGGTCGCCCACGGTGCGGAAGCCGTCGCGGACGAGCGCGCCCAGCATGTGCTCGCTGTCCACGGTGTTCTTGGGACAGCCGAGCGTCACGAACGCGATCGCCGGCGCGGCGGCCGCTCGCTTCGGGTGGGTCACTCGAAGCCCTTCTGCTGGAGCCAGTTCTGGTCCACGAGCACGTCGCGCGCCTTGCTGCCGTTGAACGGCCCGACGACGCCCAATTGCTCCAACTGGTCCATGAGCCGGCCGGCGCGCGAGTAACCCACCTTGAGCCGGCGCTGCAGCAGCGACGTGCTCCCCTGGTTGTGCATCACGACGAGCCGTGCGGCCTCGGGGATCAGCTCGTCGTCCATGAAGTCGTCGGCCGCCTCGGCCTCGTCGTCGCCCTCCGCGAGCTTCACCTCGGTCGCGAGCGGCGGCGGGGCGGCGAGCGCCACGGCCTTCGCGCGCCAGAAGTCCACGACCCGCGTCGCCTCCTCCTCGGAGACGAACGCGCCGTGCACGCGGTAGGGCTCGGCCTTGCCCGCGGGCAGGAACAGCATGTCGCCCATCCCGAGCAGGTTCTCGGCGCCGTTCATGTCCAGCACGGTGCGGGAATCCACCTTGCTCGCGACCCGGAACGCGATGCGGCTGGGGAAGTTGGCCTTGATGACACCGGTGATCACGTCGACGCTCGGCCGCTGGGTCGCGAGCACGAGGTGAATGCCCACGGCGCGCGCCATCTGCGCGAGCCGCGCGATCGGCTCCTCGACCTCGCCCGGCACCTGCATCATGAGGTCGGCGAATTCGTCCACGAGCACGACCACGTACGAGAGCCGCCCCGGCGGCTTGTCCTCGCCCTCGGCGGGCGGCAGCTTCCCCGTCGCGACGCGCTCGTTGTACGTGTTGATGTTGCGCGCGCCGACCTGGGCGAGCAGCTTGTAGCGCTTCTCCATCTCGCCCACGGCCCAGCGCAGCGCCCGCGCCGCCTTCTTGGCCTCCGTGACCACCGGCATGGCGAGGTGCGGGATGCCGTTGTACATGGAGAGCTCGACCATCTTGGGGTCGATCATGACGATCTGCAGCGTGCTCGGATCGTGCTGGAACAGGAGCCCGGTGATGACCGAGTTCAGGCACACGCTCTTGCCCGCGCCGGTGGCGCCGGCCACCAGCACGTGCGGCATGCGCGTCAGGTCGGCGACGAACGGCTGGCCGTTCACGTCCACCCCGAGCGGCACCTTGAGCGCGGCATCGCTTTTTTCGTAGGCCTGGCTGGAGAGCACCTCGCGTAGATACACCGTCCGCCGCCGCGGGTTCGGAATCTCCACACCCACGGTGCCGCGCCCCGGCAGCGGGGCGATGACCCGGATCTTCGCGGCGCGCATCGCGAGCGCGAGGTCGTCCTCGAGCGACACGATGCTGCCCACCTTGATCCCCGCGGCCGGCTCGAACTCGAACATCGTGACGACCGGGCCGGGGTGGATCTCGGTGACGCGGCCGTCGATGTAGAAGTCCGCGAGCTTCGCGACCAGCAGGTTGGCCTGCGTGGTGAGATCGGCGGCGGTCACGAGATCCTCCGGCTGCTGGGGCAGCTCGAGGAGCGAGAGCGGCGGCAGGGCCTCGAGCGGGACCGGCCCCGAGGGCCGCTCGGGCTCCGGGCGGCTCGCGCGCGGCCTGGGTTTGGGCGGCGCCTTGATGACGGGGACCGCGATCGCCACGCCGCCCTCGGACCGGCCCGCGGTC
>DATDEX010000094.1:0-6700 GCA_036522895.1 Candidatus Eiseniibacteriota bacterium
CCGGCCGCGCCGGCGCACCCCGCGCCCGCCGAGCTGGCCCTCGAGCGCCTCGAAGACCGCTACGCGCAACTCCTCGCCCGGTACCGGCCCGATCTCGCCGAGCGCTACGGGGCCACGCCGTACAGCGTCAAGTTCGTGCCGATCGACGAGGTGACCGCCGCCCCGCACGTGCGCGAGCTCCAGCAGATGCTGGCCCAGACCGACACGCTGCCCGCGGGCAGCCGGGCCGATTCGCTTCGCGTCCGGCTCCGCCGGGAGATCGCGGAGACCCTCCCCGACGGGGCGCTCCGCCGTGACCCGTTGCTCTGGCTCGACGTGATCGACGCGGCGGCGCGCGCACCGTTCGCGATCGGTCCGGCCAATGGGTGCGATCGCACCCGGCGCGGCACGCTGCAATTGCGGACATTGCCCGAGGCATTGCGAGGTGCGATCGTGCTCATGCGCACGGCCCCACCCCCGGACGCGGCGGCCCTGGAAGCCCGTCTGACGCGGGTGGAACGGCTCTTTCGTCAAGACCTTCCCGCCCGGACCGAACCTTGCAAGGAGGCGAGGCACCGCGCCGAGTTCGTCGAGGCGGATTCGCTCGCCGCCGCGTCGCTCGCGCGGTATCGCCAGTGGCTGACCGGCGGGGACTGAGGCGCCCGGCGGGCAAAATCGTTGCGGTTCGCATGGGCCGCATGCATCAAACGTTGACGTTCGACACGTTCGACCTGTACGTTCTAAACGTCTGCACCTGCCGATACCATGGATGGAGTTCGGTACCCGGAACGGTCCGGGGGCTCTTCGAGGAGGTTCTGTCATGCGCTTTCGCGCACCGGGCGTGCTGTTGCTGAGCGCCCTCCTGGCGACCGTGGCCACGATGGCCGGGGCCGCTCCCTTGGCCGCTGGAAGCGCCACCCCCGCAACGCTGGCCACGCGCGCCGGCACGGCCGCGAGGCCGTCCGTGCGGCACCACCGTCGCGTCCACCACCACCGGCCGCCGCCGCCGGGCGGGGTGTACGCCCGCAACGCCATCGTGCTCGACCCGGCCACCGGCGAAGTGCTCTACGAGAAGAACTCGTCGCGCTCGGTGCCGATCGCGAGCCTCACCAAGCTCATGACCGCGCTCGTGTTCCTGGAGCAGAAGCCGGACCTGACGCGCGAGGTCGAGGTGACGCCCGGCGAGATCGCCGGCGCCGGCCACACGCAGCTCCGGCGCGGCGAGCGCGTGCCGCTCGGCGAGCTCCTGCACATGAGCCTCATGTGCTCGGACAACTGCGCCACGCGCGTGATCGCGCTCGAGTCGGGCCTCTCGCCCGCCGACTTCATCGCGCGCATGAACACGAAGGCCGTCGAGCTGGGGCTGACCGGCGCGCGCTTCGTGGAGTTCACCGGCCTCGACGAGCACAACGTCGCCACCGCGTCCGACGTCGCCCGCCTGCTCCACGCGGCGGCGAACGAGCCGCTGATCGCCCAGATCACCACGACGCGGTCCTACCAGTTCCGGACCGAGCGCCGCCGGCACGCGATCAACAACACCGACCGCCTGCTCTACGGCCGCTACGAGATCCTCGGCGGCAAGACCGGGTTCATCCTCGAGGCCGGCTATTGCTTCGCGACGTGGGTCCGCACCCAGGGCCGCGATCTGATCGCGGTGGTGCTGGGCGCGCCCACGAACGCGACGCGCTTCGCGGATGCCGTGCGCCTGATCCAGAAGGTCTCGCAGCCCGCGGCGACTTCGACGCAGCCGTAGTCGCGTCGCCGGCGTCGTTCGCGGCTGCCGGCGGGTGAGCTGACGCATCGTGACCACTCCGCCCGCCGGCGCGGGACGCCCCGCGGCCGGCGTCGTCCGCGCGGGGAGTGCTAATCTGGCCGGATGACGACGCGTGGATGGCTCGCGGCCGCGCTCGCGGGATTCCTCGCCGGGCTGGCGGGCGGGCTGTTCGGCGTGGGCGGGGGCATCATCCTGGTCCCGGTGCTGACGGCGTTCTTCGCCTTGAACCAGCACCAGGCGCACGGCACCTCGCTCGCCGCGATCGGCGCCACCGCCGTGGCCGGGCTCGTCGTGTACGGGCTCCACGGTCACGTCGCCTGGCTCGCGGCGGCGCTCATGGCGATGGCGAGCGTTCCGGCCGCCCGGCTGGGTGCCCGGCTCGCCGCCCGCACGAGTCGCCAGCGCCTCGCGGGGGCGTTCGCCGGGTTCCTGCTGCTCGTCGCCGCGCGCATCCTCTGGCGAACGCCCGCGGGCTCGGCGGAGCAACTGCTCCCGGGTGTCCTGGGCGTGCTCGCGACGCTCGGCGTGGGTGCGGGCGCGGGACTGCTCGCGGGCTTCATGGGCGTGGGCGGCGGGATCATCGCGGTCCCGGCGCTCACGATCCTGTTCGGGATGAGCCAGCAGACCGCGCAGGGCACGAGCCTCGCCCTCATCCTCGTGACGGCCCCGTTCGGCGCGCTCGAGCACGATCGCCATGGCAACGTCGCCCGGCCGCTCCTGCCCCCGCTCGCGGCGGGGGCCCTGCTCGGCGCGCCGCTCGCGTCGTGGGCGGCGCAAAGGCTGCCGCAGGCCCCACTCGCACGGGGTTTTGCGCTGTTCCTCGTCGCGAACGCGATCCGGATCGGGTGGACGGCCCGGCGCGCGGAGCGGAAGGCCGCGACCAGTTAGTCCGTTGCCGCACGCGTGGATGCCGGCGCTCGCTCCCCTCGACCCGCGGCGCATGCCCTGCGGTCGTACTCACAACGTTCCATACGCCGGAGCCCCGGAAGCGCTCGCGGAAAGTATCTCGTCGTTCAGCAATCCTACGAGAAAAACGAGAAAAATCTTCGCGACCGGCATTCAGTTCTTGCCCCAGGTTGCCCGGATGCCGCATGGTCTCCCGATTCGCGCACTGGAGCCGGGCCGCTCGAACGCCCGCTGCCGCGCCGCGCGTGTTTGGTCCACGACAACATTATTTTGCCTTCGCGAGCCGGCCGGAGAGAGCGTTGAGCACGAACGTTCTCCCATGCGGGCCGATACTGGCGTATGCTTTCCGTGTGCCGTCGCCTCATGCTGGCGCTGCGTCGGCGCGCCGAATTCCAATTCGAATTTCGAATGTGAAGGCGATCCGCTGCAAAGCGGATTCTCTTCGCTCGCGACGAGCCCCGCACCCGCAAGGGTGCGGGGTTTCGTTTTTCGCGGGTGGGAAGACACACTCAGGGTCAGCAGCCGGACGGACGGGTCGCGCGATGACCGCGAAAATACCGGCGATTTCCGCTCATGACCCTTGTTTGGGCATTTCACCCTCCAGTATGCTCACCGACCACATCCACCCAGCTCACGTCCACTGGCTGCAAGAAACGATGCCGCAGAGACGGGAGTCGTTGGATCCCACAGGTGCGTATCGTGTGACATCAGGATCGCATCCCGCCATCCACACCAAGAGGGAGACCACGATGAAGAAGCTTGGTACGACGCTGGCTGTTTCCACTGTGGCGTTGGCCTTCGCCGTCAGCGCGCTCGCCAACGGCACGGTGCAGTCGCTGCCGTTCGCGCAGGACTGGACGAACACGGGGCTGATCACCGCCAACGATGACTGGACGGCCGTGCCCGGCATCATCGGGTTCCTCGGCGACTCCGATCCGGTCGGCGCCGTCACGGCCGTCGACCCGCAGACGCTCACGGCCGACGTGGCCGTGCAGCAGGACGTCATCGCGCAGGCGGTGACCACGAACACGGCCGGCGGCGTCGGCGAGTTCGACGGCCTGACCGATCCAGTCGTGGGCCTGCAGGGCTCGGGCACCGCGGATGCGCCCTACCTGCTGCTCAACATCAACACGTTCGGCAAGCAGAACATCGGCCTCGCGTACTCCGTGCGCGACATCGACGGAACGGCGGACAACGCGACCCAGCAGTGCTGCGCCCAGTTCCGCGTCGGCACGAGCGGCACGTGGACGAACATCGCCGGCTCGTACATCGCGGACGCCACCACGGGTCCTTCGCTCGCCACGCTGGTCACGCCGATCAGCGTCGTGCTGCCGGCGAGCGCGAACAACCAGACTCAGATCCAGATCCGCATCCTGACCACGAACGCGATCGGCAGCGACGAGTGGATCGGCATCGACTCGATCCGCGTCACGGGTGACAACATCCCGGTGCCCACGAGCAAGAGCAACTGGAGCGCGGTCAAGGCGCTGTTCCGGTAGTCGCTCGGCCCCGCGATCGCGGGGTCGATCGAACCTCCGGCTTCGAACCCGACGGGGTCCCGCCCAGTGGCGGGGCCCCGTTCGTTTCGGCCCGCGTGCGGGGCTGACCACGCCGTGGGCGCAATGGCGCAGGCGGGTTCGCTCGCGCACGGTCGGCGTAACATCCCGCAATCATGCCGTTGCACCCCGCACGGCGCGCGCGGGCGCTCGAGCGCCGGTCGATGAGGCAAGCCGAGCGGTGGCAGCGTGTTCACCCCGTGCGCCGCGACATTCCGGGCCACGCCCGTGCGCCGGCGCGTGAACGCCCGCGCCGCCAGCGACTTGCCGCCGGCCGGTGCCGCGCGCAACCGCGCTCATCCGCCGCGGCAGCCCGCTTGCATGTCTCTCCACGGGGCGAGCCGTGCCCAGCACCCCGCTTGGTCCGGAAGCCCCACCTCAGATGCCACGGAGGGCGAATGCCCCGGCCGTCCCGAACCCGCCCGACGCAGGCGCGTCGCACGCTGCGTGCCACCGCCGCGCTCGATGCGCCGTCGGCGCACGCGCCGGACGCGACGCACCCGGGCGTGCCGGCGGCGGTTTCGAACTCGTTGCCGCCCGAGGTGGCGCGGCGTGCGCAGCGCGAGATGGACCGGCTGCGCCGGCTGCCCACGGGATCGCCCGAGGCGGCGCAGGTGCGCGCGTACCTCCAGTGGCTCTGGAGCACCCCGTGGGAGACCTCGGCCGGCGAGGACGCCGACCTCCGCCACGTGCAGGCCGAGCTCGAGCAGGAGCACTTGGGCCTCACCAAGGCGAAGGAGCGCATCCTCGAGTACCTCGCGGTGCGCCGGTTGAAGCGCGACCTGCCCGGCCCCGCGCTCTGCATCGTGGGCCCGCACGGCACGGGCAAGACTTCGCTCGGCTCCGAGGTGGCGCGTGCGCTCCGCCGGCCGTTCGCGCGCGTGAACGTGTCGGGCACGTCGGACGCCGCCGAGCTGGTGGGCGAGCCGCGCACGCTGCCCGGGGCCCAGCCCGGGAAGATCCTGCGCGCGATGCGCGCCGCCGGCGTGCGCAACCCGGTGCTCTTGATCGACGGCGTCGACCGCCTGGTCGGCGAGGGCGGGCACGGCGTGGCCGAGGTGCTGCTCGAGCTCCTCGATCACGAGAGCGCGTCGCAGTTCACCGACCACTACCTCGGCATGCCGATCGACCTCTCGCACGCGGTCGTGATCATGTGCGCGAACCAGCTCGAGCTCGTGCCCGACTCGCTCCAGGAGCGGATCGAGGTCATCGAGGTGCCGGGCTACTCCGAGGACGAGAAGCTCGAGATCGCGCGCCGCTTCCTGCTGCCGCGCCAGCTCACCGAGCACGGGCTCTCCGGTCGCGACCTCTCGCTCGACGACGAGACCGTGCGCGCCATCGTGCGCCACTACACGCTCGAGGCGGGCGTGCGCGCGCTGTCGCGCCAGATCGCGACGCTCTGCCGCAGGGTGGCGCGGGCGCGCGCCACCGGCGATCCGCGCCGCCACACGCCGGCGCCGGCCCAGCTCGAGGAGTACCTCGGGCACCGGCTCTACCAGCCGGAGATGGCGGGCAAGGACGACGAGGTGGGTGTCGCGATGGGGCTCGCGTGGACCACCGCCGGGGGCGAGGTGCTCGTGGTGGAGGCGATCAAGATGCCGGGTGCGGGCCGCGTCGTGCTCACCGGGCAGCTGGGCGACGTCATGAAGGAGTCGGTGCAGGCCGCGCACTCCTACGTGCGCTCGCGCGCGGCGTCGCTCGACATTCCGACGGACGCGTTCGGCCGCTGGGACATTCACGTGCACTTCCCGGCCGCCGGCGTGCCGAAGGACGGGCCCTCCGCCGGCATCACGGTGGGGCTGGTGATCGCGTCGGTGCTCTCCGACCGCGCGATCCACCACGACATCGCCATGACCGGCGAGGTGAGCCTGCGTGGCAAGGTGCTGCCCGTCGGCGGCATGCGCGAGAAGGCGCTCGCGGCCTACCGCGCGGGCTTTCGCGCGCTCATGTTCCCGGTCGGGAACCTGAAGGACGTCGACGACATCCCGCTCGACGTGCGCGACCGGCTCGAGTTGATCGCCGTGGAGACGATGGACGAGGTGTTCGCCTGCTCGCTCTCGCGCGTCATCCTGCCGCACAACATGAACGGCGAGTTCGTGATCGAGGACCCGGGCACCGACACGGGTCCCGGCGAGGCGGCCGCCCAGGGCACGATCGGCGTGGAGATGGACGAGGACGAGTAGCCGCTACGTTCCGCTCTCGCCCTCGACGTCCTCGTCTCGCACGCGGCCGCCGCGCTCGAGCGCCGCGAGGTATTCTGCGATGAGCTCGCGGGCCTCGTCCGCCTCGTCGGACGGGACGAGGAGCTCGCCCCAGGCCGTCGTGCCCCAGTCGCGGCGCACGTCGCCGTAGCCGGGCAGCGTGGCGCTCCGCAGATGCACGCGCAGGCCGTGGTGCTCGAGGAGCCCCGCGAGGAGCGCGCCCGCGGCGGCATCGGGCACTTTGTGCACCACGACGGGCGAGCCGCCCCGCGCGGGCGGCTCCG
>DATDEX010000095.1:0-3792 GCA_036522895.1 Candidatus Eiseniibacteriota bacterium
CACCAGGTCCCAGATCGCGCGCCGGGCCTGCGGGTCGAGTCCCGTGGTGAGCTCGTCGAGGAACACGACCTCGGGGTCGTTGATGAGCGCGAGCGCGATGAAGAGTCGCTGCTTCTGGCCGCCCGAGAGGCTCATGAACGAAGCCTGGCGCTTTTCGGTGAGGCCGAGCTGCTCGAGCAGGGCTCGACCGTCGACCGTGTGCGGGTAGAGCGACGCCCAGAGATCGACCGCTTCCCAGACCCGGATCCGCTTCTGCAACTGCGCCTGCTGGAGCTGGACGCCGATGCGCTGCTGCAGGGCGTTGGCGTCACGGGCAGGATCGAGGCCGAGCACCGTGGTCCGCCCCGCGTCGGCCGTGCGGACGCCCTCGACGCATTCCATGGTCGTGGTCTTGCCGGCGCCGTTGGGCCCGATCAACCCGAAAATCTCGCCCTCGAACACCTCGAAGGAGACGTCGTCGACCACCACGGTGGAGCCATACCGCTTGCCGACGTGCGAGACGGAGATGACCCGGGTCATCTTGCCGGCGTTCGAGGATTCGCGCGTGCGTTCACGACGGCTACTCGGCCGGTCTCGACGCCAGTTCGATCGCCCGGAGAATCCGTTTTGTAGCGATCGTTATCTGAAAGACGATCAACACGGCCAGGCCAAGACTCCAGAAGAACAGCACGATCACTGCCGCGAGGATCATCTTGGGCACGTCACCCGTGGGCTCGACCTGGGCCAACCTGTAGAACTCCCACGCGACGGTGAGTCCCGCGATCCCCAACAGCCACATCAGTCGCCCTCGCTGCAGGTCGACAGCGTCCAGGGATTTCCGGAGAGCTTGCTCAGTTTCTTGCGACATCAGAGCCTCCTGTCGTGTCCGAGTTGCTTCCGCATCGCTTGCAGTCCGTATGCCAGACGTGATTTGACCGTACCGAGCGGGACTTCCAAGATCGCGGCAACCGCTGCCAGCGGCAGCTCTTCCTGGAAATGCAGCACCAGAACCGCGCGGCTCGCGGGCGAAATGCCGTCCATGGTCCGCAACTCCCGCAGGAGTTCGTCCGGCGGAGGCACGTCTGGCGCCGCCACATCTTCAAGTCCAGCATCGTCACCGAGCCAGCGTCGCTCTCGCTTCAAGTGTCTGAATCCAGCACGGCTGGCGATTCGGAATGCCCACGGTCGAAGCAGCTCGGGCTGTTGCAGCCACACCAGCTTCCGAGCGACCAAGATGAGCACGTCCTGCAGCACGTCGTCGGCGTGAGACGTGCCCACTAATCCGCACAGATAACGGTGCAGCGACGGCTGGATGCTTCGAAGCAGGAGTTCCAGGGCATCGCGGTCATCGCATTGTGCTCGCAACACCCACTGTGACTCCTGCCTCGGAGTGACCATTTGCCTCCCTTCACCACCTAAGAGGCCCGACTTGGACAAAGAGTTCGGTTCCCGCGCATGAATATCCCCCTTGTCGCGCGGGAGTACGGCGCTCCAATCGACCCGGTCCAGGGTGCCCGACGCGAAGTACTTCTTTGCCGCGGCAAGTGTCCGGGCGAAGGGCTCCATCCAATCAGGCCTCGCTCCCGCCGGCGCCGCCCGCCGCCATGCTGAGCCCCCGCCGGGCGGCCGATAACCCGTTGGACCATCCGGACCAGCCCCCCGACCCGCTCGCGCCCCGCCCCCGGGTGGCGTTCGGTCGCTCCGGGTGCGAGGGTCCAGGGCAACGTCGGCAACGAGAGCGGGGACTTCGCGTGACTCATCAGGCGCACATGGACGTCGGCAGCCGTGGGATCGAGTCATGGATCCGGAGCTGATCCCTCCGGCTCCTCCCCCGGCGCCCCCGCCGAGCGCTCCCCCGCCGGGCGATTCCGCGCCGAGCGCTCCCCCGCCGGGCGATTCCCCACAGCTGCGCCGCGGCGTGGACTGGGCGCGTATCGGGGTCTGGGCCGGCGTCATCCTGCTCGTGGGGTTCTCCGTGCGCGTGGGGCTCAAAATCCACGGTGAGCAGGTGCGTGCCGAGGCGCTCCGCGAGGCCTATCTGAGCGCTCTGCTCGAAAAGGGCATCCCCAGGTGGCTGCGCGGCGACGATGACCGCCGGTGGCAGGTGTGGGCCGAAGTGGTGGCGAGCTACGCGAACCACCGCATGCACCTCCTGTGGAGCCATGATGGCGAGCCGAGTGTGTCCGCGGCTGCGTTCACGAGCGCACTGGCCGATGCTCCGCGCGAGGGACTGGACCCGGCCGACTACGGTGAGCGCGCGCTCCGCCAACAGCTCGCAGCCCGCCGACTCCCGGGGCCGCCCCGCCCGCAGCTCGAAGCGGCGCGCATCGCGGCGCTGGACCTGAGGCTCACGGCGGCGTTCGTTCGCTACGTGCGTGATGCCGCCGAGGGCCGGCTCCCGGCCTCGCGGCTGGACCCGGACTGGGTGGCGCTCCGCGACACTCTCGACGTCCAGGACGCGCTCTCGCACGCGATCCGCTCGGCGCGCGCCGCGCGCCGTGTGGCCGATCTCGGCCGCACCGATCCCGAATACAAGGCGCTCCGCGACGCGCTGCGCGCGTACCGCGATCTCGAATCGCGGGGCGGCTGGCCGGAGATCCCGGCTGGGCCGATCCTCCGGCCGGGCATGCAGGACGACCGCTGCCGGGCGCTCCGCGCGCGACTCGCCGCCACGAACGACCTGCATCGCGCATCGGGCGATGCTCGTTTCGATGCCGCGCTCGAAGCAGGCGTGCGCCAATACCAGCTGCGCATGGGGCTCGAGCCGACCGGCCGGTTGGACGACGACACACGCCGCAGTCTCAACGTGAAGGTCGGCGAGCGATGCCGCACGCTCGAGCTGAACCTCGAGCGCGCGCGCTGGCTGCCGCGGTCACTGCCCGACCCGCTCATCCGTGTCAACATCCCCGAGTCCGAGCTGCGCGTGTTCGAGCGGGGCGCCGATTCGCTCAGCCTGACGGTCGTGGTGGGGAGCCCCGAGGACCCCACGCCGGTGTTCGCCGACATCGTGACGTATCTCGAGTTCCACCCCACGTGGGGCGTGCCCAAAAAGATCCTCATGGGTGAGATGCTGCCGAAGTTCAAGAAGCAGAAGGACTACTTCGCCACCAACTCGATCCGCGTCTTCGAGGTGCATTCCGAGATCCCCCTCGAGGTCGACCCGCGCGATGTCCCCTGGGAGCGGGTCGCGGAGGATACGTTCCCCTTCACCGTGCGGCAGGACGCGGGCCGACAAAACCCACTCGGGCAGATCAAGTTCATGTGCCCGAACGAATACGACGTCTACCTGCACGACACGCCGGCCCGACGCTTCTTCGAGCGCACGTCGCGGTTCCTGAGCCACGGCTGCGTGCGCGTACAGGACCCGCTCGCGCTCGCCACCTACCTGCTAAAGGACACGCCGCTCGCCGCACCCGAGTCGCTGGCCGCGGTCATGGCGGACAGCACGTGGCGGCGCGTGGGCTTGAAGCATCGCGTGCCCGTGCTGGTCGAATACCGGACCGCGTGGGTGGATTCGGCGAGCGTGGTCCACTTCCGCCCGGACGTGTATGGGCTCGACCACAGGCTCGCGGAGGCACTCAAGAGCGGGCGGCTCTCCGACTTCGAGATCAACCCGCTCGTGCACCGCAATCCGCTGATGCCCGTGCAGAGGGATTGGGCGGCACTGTGGAAGCGGTGATGAGGCCGGGTGAGCGCCACACAGCGGGTGCGCGCACCGCGGCGAGCGCGGTGCTCGTGCTCGTGCTCGCCGCATGCACGGGTGCGGCACCGGCGGGCCGAGCGCGCCGCTTCGGCGACGGCGCCGCCGAGCGG
>DATDEX010000096.1:0-8401 GCA_036522895.1 Candidatus Eiseniibacteriota bacterium
CGCCGCGCCCGCCCGCACGGTCTCACCGACCGCCCCCGCGCCGCGCCCGCCCGCACGGTCTCCTCGACCCCCGCCGAACCCATCCACGGCCGCAAACCCCGCCGCCAACCCCCCGGAGCCGGCCGGAAGCGGATGTAACAGCGTGCCGCCCGCAAAGCCGGCTGCTGAAGCGGGCCGGGGCAGTGCTTTGTTCAGGGCCTCTGAGGGCTCGAGCGGCTGGGGTGCAGTGCTTCGCGCAGGGCCAATGAGGGCTCAAGCGGGCTGGGGGGCAGTGCTTCGCGTGGAGCCGCCGTATATCCACGCGAAGCACTGCCCCCCAGAGCCGCGGTGACCCGCAGGCCTACCGCCGGGCGAAACCCCACCGCGCCAGCCGCCACGACCACACGACGAGGAAGCTAGTCCCGCCCCCCCGGATACCTCATCCCCCGTAACTCCCGATACAACCGAACCGCATAGTTATCCGTCATCCCCGCCACGTGGTCCGTAATCCGAAGCAGCTGTTCGTATCGCGACCCTTCATCCGAGATGACCCGCGAGCGCAACAGTCGCTGGTGCGCCCCGCGCAACGTGCCCGGCTCGAGGAGAGCCGTGACGAAGCAGCCCAGCAGTCCCTGGATCGCCTCGGCCCCCGCCAGCTCCATCTTGAGCACGTCGCGCGCCTGGTAGCACTGGCGCACGCAGACCCGTTCGACCCCGTCCAGCTCCGCCGCGTGGCGGACGAACTTCCGCAACTCGTCGTCGAACGTGCCGTCGCGGATCCCGTCGAGCCGCGCGACGAACGCGTCGGCCAGCTCGTGGATCAGCGCGTCGATCGCGCGGGCGCGCAGCCACCCCGCGCGATCCAGCTGGTCGTTGCGGTTCGCGATCTCGGAGCGGGCCGGCGCGGTCTGGCCGCTCGTGCCCGCGAGCGGGCGGACCAGTGCGAGGTACTCCGCCTCGGTCACGTGCTTCAACCGGAAGCCGTCCTCCAGGTCGAGCAGGAGGTAGGCCACGTCGTCCGCGGCCTCTGCGAGGAACGCGAGCGGGTGCCGCGGCCAGTGGTCGATCGCCGGCTTACGGCGCACGAGCCCGAGCGTCGTCGCGATGGATTCCCACTCGGGAAGCTCGGCCGCCATGATGCCGTGCTTCCGACCACTCCGGTGCGCCGAGCCGCGATCCGCCACCTCCGCCGTGCACGGATACTTCATGAACGCGCCGAGCGTGGCGTGCGTGAGCGAGAGCCCGCCGCCCCGCCACGTCTGCTCGAGCCGGGTGAGGATCCGAAACCCCTGGGCGTTGCCCTCGAACCGCAGCAGGTCCTGCCGCTCGCGCTCCCCGAGCTCGTCGAGCAACCCCGGCGGCGCCGTGCGCGCGAAGTACTCCTGGATCGCCTGCTCGCCCACGTGCCCGAACGGCGGGTTGCCGAGATCGTGGGCGAGGCACGCGGCCGCGACGCAGTCGCCCACGTCGCGCGCATCGCGACCCTCGGGCAGCGCGACGCCGGATTCCACGAGCCTCCGGCCCACGAGCGTGCCGAGCGAGCGCCCGATCGTGGCCACCTCGAGGCTGTGCGTGAGCCGCGAGTGGACGTGATCGTCGACGGGGAGCGGGAACACCTGCGTCTTGTCCGCCAGGCGCCGGAACGGACCGCTGAACAGGATGCGATCGTGGTCGCGCTGGAACGGTGAGCGCGCCGCCGAGGGCGCTTCGCCGGTCGAGCCCGTGCGGCTGTCGGGGAGCAGTTGCTGCCAGTCGAGGGTGCGCGGCACGGCGGGGCTCCCGTGAAGGGGGGACAGCGATTCGGACCGCGTCTGTTGCGGCTCCGGTGCGCGGGGGTCTAGAATGCTTCCGCTCATTTTCCATTCATCGGCCGCGGCGTCGCCGTGATCGCCGCACAGGATAGAGAAGTCCGACCGGAGATGCCATGACCACCAATACCAGGCTCGAGGCATGGGTCGAGGAGGTACGGGCGCTGTGCCGGCCCGAGCGCGTCGTGTGGTGCGACGGCTCCGCCTCCGAGTACCAGGAGATGCTGCGGCAGCTCGTGCAGTCCGGCACCGCGATCGCGCTCGATGCGAAGAAGCGGCCCGGCAGCGTGTTCGTGCGCTCGGATCCCGCCGACGTCGCGCGGGTGGAGGAGTTCACGTTCATCTGCTCGCGGGCGAAGGAGGACGCGGGCCCGACGAACAACTGGCGCGATCCCGATGAGACGCGGAAGCTCCTGCGCGACGTGTTCGCGGGCGCCATGCAGGGCCGCACGCTGTACGTGATCCCCTACAGCATGGGGCCGATCGGCTCGACGATCTCCCGCATAGGCATCGAGATCACCGATTCGCCCTACGTGGTGGCGAGCATGCACGTCATGGCACGCGTCGGGCGAAAGGTGCTCGAGACGCTGGGGTCGAGCGAGGACTTCGTGCGCGGCGTGCACTCCGTGGGCGCGCCACTCCCCAAGCCCACGACGCCGGATTCGCCCTGGCCGTGCAACCCCACGACCAAGTACATCACGCACTTTCCCGAGACGCGCGAGATCTGGTCGTACGGCTCGGGCTACGGCGGGAACGCGCTGCTCGGCAAGAAGTGCCACGCGCTGCGCATCGCCTCGGTGCAGGCGCGTGACGAGGGCTGGCTCGCCGAGCACATGCTGATCCTCAAGCTCACCGATCCCGCGGGGAAGAGCGCCTGCGTGGCGGCGGCGTTTCCGTCCGCGTGCGGCAAGACCAACCTCGCCATGCTCACCCCGACGCTGCCGGGCTGGAAGGTGCAGACGATCGGCGACGACATCGCGTGGATGAAGTTCGGCGCGGACGGCCGGCTCTACGCGATCAATCCCGAGGCCGGGTTCTTCGGGGTGGCCCCGGGCACGAGCCTCAAGTCGAACCCGAACGCCATGGCCACGATCACCACGAACACCGTGTTCACGAACTGCGCGCTCACCCCCGACGGCGACATCTGGTGGGAGGACATGACCGAGGCCCCGCCGCCGGTGCTCACCGACTGGCTGCGCCGGCCGTGGACCCCGCAGAGCGGTCGCCGGGCGGCACACCCGAACGCGCGCTTCTGCGTGCCCGCGAGCCAGTGCCCGTCGATCGCGCCCGAGTGGCAGGACCCGAAGGGCGTGCCGATCGCCGCCATCCTGTTCGGCGGCCGCCGCGCCACCACCGTGCCGCTCGTGAACGAGGCGCTGTCGTGGCAGCACGGCACGTTCCTCGGCTCCATCATGAGCAGCGAGACCACGGCCGCCGCCGTGGGCGCGGTCGGCGCGCTGCGGCACGATCCCATGGCGATGCTGCCGTTCTGCGGCTACCACATGGGCGACTACTTCGCGCACTGGCTCAAGCTCGGCGCGCAGGCGGACGCCACGAAGCTGCCGCGCATCTTCTACGTGAATTGGTTCCGGAAGGGCGCGGACGGCCGCTACCTCTGGCCGGGCTACGGCGAGAACAGCCGTGTCTTGAAATGGGTGTTCGAGCGTGTGCACGGCACCGCCCGCGCCGTGGACACCCCGATCGGCCGCCTGCCCGCGCCGGGCTCGCTCGACCTGTCCGGGATCCACGTGAGCGATGCGGCGCTGCAGGAGCTGCTGCGGGTCGACGTCGAGGGGTGGACGAATGAGCTGCCCCTCATGCGCGCGCACTTCGACAAGTTCGGCTCGCGGCTGCCGGGCGGACTTCTCGACGAGTTGAACGCGCTGGAGAATCGGCTGGCATCGGCTAACGCTACGGCGTAGGCTTTTTCTTACTCTTTACTCCCCCCGAAGTCTTCATCGACTTCGGGGGGGTGTTCTTTTGCGGTGGCTGGGTCAGCCTCCGAGCCGGCGCGTGGGGGTGGGGCCCTGTTTGTTCGCGGGGACCCCACTGCGTGGCCCCACTCTCAAACAGGGCCCCACCCCCACACGCCTGCGAAACATCGACTCGCGTCACGGGAATCAGCACCCCCCAGGCGTCGGAGCGCGGGGGGTATTCGTGAGTGGGGCCACGCAGTGGGGTCCCCGCGAACGAATACCCCCCGCGCTCCGGCGCCGGCTCGGAGGCTGACCCGACGACCGCTGTAGACACAGTCTCCGTTAGGGGAGATAGATGGCGAGGGGGTCGGGTTAGGGAATCGCGGAGGTGAGGACTTCGGGGGCTCCGTCGGTGATCAGGACGTCGTCCTCGATGCGGATGCCGCCGAACTCCATGAGGGGGTCGACGCGGTCCCAGCGGACGGCGTCGCGGTGGCGCTCGCGGAGCGCCGGGTCCTGGAGGAGCGCGGGGATGAAGTAGATGCCCGGCTCGACCGTCATCACGTAGCCCTTCTCGAGCGGCAGGTCGGTGCGCAGCATGCTGAGGCCGGGTCGGTCGCTGCGCGCGCGCCCCGGCAGGTAGCCGCTCGCGTCACGCACGCCGAGGCCCACCATGTGCCCGATCCCGTGCGGGAAGAAGAGCGCCGGCGTGTCGCGCTCGACGAGCGAGTCCGGCGCCCCCACGAGCACGCCGAGCGCCACCAGCCCCTCGGCGATCTCGAGCGCCGCGGCGAGATGGATGTCGCGCCACTCGGCGCCGGGGCGGCAGCGGGCGATCGCGTGCTTCTCGACGCTCTGCACCAGCGCGTGGAGCGAGCGGAAGAAGCCGTCGTCGCCGCCGGGGAGCCGGTAGGTGCGCGTCACGTCCGCGGTGTAGCGGCCCACCTCGGCGCCCGCGTCCACGAGCACGATGTCGCCCGGCTGGGTGCGCCGGGCGCCGGGCGTGAAGTGGAGCACGGCGGCGTTGCTCCCCACCCCGACGATGCTGCCGTAGCCCGTGCGGTCGCCGCCCGCGCGCAGGAACGCCAGCTCCATCTCGACCTGGAGCTCGCGCTCGGACACGCCGGGTTTGAGCGCGGAGACCAGCACCTTGAACCCGGCCGCGGTCGCCTCACACGCCTTCTTGAGGAGCGCCAGCTCATAGGCGTCCTTCGGCCGCCGCGCGTGGAGCAACTGCTCGCGGAGCGTGCCCGCCCTCGCGTCGTCGCCCTCCAGGCCCGGGAGCCGCGAGCCCAGCACCACGACCGGGCGGCCGCGCCGCGCGGCGAGCCAGCCCGCGAGCTCGTGGAGCGGGGTGCCCCTCGCCTCGGTGCGGCCCTCCCAGACGCGCTCGGCCTGCGTCACCGGCGGCACGAAGTCGGTCCAGCCCGCGCGCGGGTCGTACGCGAGCACCGCGTCGGGCGACTCGTGCCCCGCGAGCCAGACGTACTCGGCGTGCGCCATGTAGGGGTAGGTCTGGTCGGCGCCCCCCGGGATATGGATGAGCGGGCCCGCGCCGATCAGGACGATCTCGTCGCGGAGCGCCCAGGCGGCCGCGGCGCGCCGGCGCCGTTCGAGGAGCAGGTCTTCCATGGGGCGGCACTCTACAACGAGCGGCGTCCGTCCGCCCGGCGATCGGACGGGGGCCGGGCCTGGGCGCCGTCGCGGGGCCGCGGCCCGCTCACCAGCGGAGTGCGAGGTTCGCGGCGCCCTTCGCGGGGACGTCCACGCCGCGGCGGAGCTCTCCCTTCGCCGGGTGCCACGCGTGCACGGTGTAGTGGCCGGCGGGCAGATCGGGCAGGCGCCAGTCGCCCGCGGAATCCGGCCGGGTGAACGCGTGGTTCGGGGTCACGATCACGAACGCGGACATGGCGGGGTGGATGTCGCAGCGCAGCGCCACCACGCCGGGGCGGTCGAACGTGAGCGTGTCCGCGCGGCCGGGCGCGCGCTTGCCGAGGTCGAAGGCCCGCGCCGGCGAGACACTGAACGCCCCGTGCCAGACCTTGTCCTGGTTGCGAATCACCAGCGTGCCCCCGGCCGCGAGCGCGATCACGTGCGGTTCGAACATCCGGCCCGACTCGACGATCTGCGGGAGCGGGGGCGCGACACGCCGGTGCCGGAACCAGCGAAACCGCGTGTGCGTGAGCTGGCGCTCGGTCTTCTCGGGCACCTGCTCGAGCCAGACGACGGTGTCGCGTGCGCGCTCGCGGCGGATCTCCGCGGTGCGCCCGTTCGCAACGTTCCCGCGCAGCGCACCCGCGCTCGCGGGCGCGGCGGCGAGCAGCACGAGCAGCGCGGCGAGCGGGCCGCGGATGCGCGCTCGCACCTGCTCCGTCGACATGCACGACCCTCCTTCGCGATCTCGTCGGGATTCGCTGGGATGCTGCCTCGGGCGCCTGGAACCTGACAGGGTATCGGCCGCCGCGTCCAGCGAAACCCCGCCTCGATCCGGCCTGCTCCGCCGCGGCCGGGTACCGGCCCCGAGCGAGCCCGCTCCGGAGCCCGGGAGTGCCGCCGGGCGCGCCTCGTCACGCTGCACGCGGCCTGGCGTAGGATGAGTGCACACACCCACCCGAAGCCTAAGGAGGCCCGATGAACGAGCGACGTTTCGAGACCGCCACGCTGGCGGGAGGTTGCTTCTGGTGTCTGGAGGCGGTGTTCGAGCGGCTGCGCGGCGTCGAGCGCGTGGTCTCGGGCTACTCCGGCGGCAGCACCGCGGCGCCCAGCTACCACGACGTGTGCAGCGGCCGGACCGGCCACGCCGAGGTGGTGCAGGTCACGTTCGATCCGACCGAGCTCACGTACCGCGACCTGCTCGAGCTGTTCTTCGTGTTTCACGATCCGACCACGCTCGACCGTCAGGGCGCCGACACGGGAACGCAATATCGCTCGGCGATCTTCTTCCACGGACCCGAGCAGGAGCGCGTGGCGCGCGAGGTGATCGCGCGTTTCACCGCCGACCGCGTGTACGACGCACCGATCGTCACCGAGTTGAAACCGTTCACCGCGTTCTTTGCGGCCGAGGACTATCACCAGGGGTACTACCAGCGGAACACCGAGCAGCCGTACTGCCGTGCGGTGATCGGCCCCAAGGTGGCGAAGCTCCGCGCACACTTCGCGAGCCGGCTGCGGACGGAACCCGCGGGACGCTGACGCGCGCCGGCGGCGCGCTTGACCCTGCGGCTTGACCCGGGCTCGGGCGGGCACGGAGACTCCAGGCCCGCGAACCCCGTAACCCCCGTAGCCCCCGTCTCCCCAACCGGGCCGGATCGAGCCAGCCGATGAGCGCACACGCCCAGGACGCCCGCATGTTGCCACGCTTCGCCTGGCTGTCCGCGCTGGCGGCGCTGGTGACGATCGTGCTCAAGACGGGCGCGTGGGCGCTGACCGGCTCGGTCGGGCTACTCTCCGACGCGCTCGAATCGCTCGTCAATCTCGCGGGCGCGATGCTCGCGATCGCCATGCTCACCGTGGCCGCCCGGCCCGAGGACGACGACCATCCCTACGGCCACGACAAGGCCGAGTACTTCTCGAGCGGTGCCGAGGGCGCGCTCATCCTGATCGCCGCGCTGGGGATCGCCATCGCCGCGGTCCGCCGCCTGCTGGACCCGCGCCCGCTCGAGCAGATCGGCGTCGGCCTCGCGGTCTCGGCGGTCGCGGCGCTCGTGAACCTCGCCGTCGCGATCGTCATCCTGCGCGCGGGCCGCCGGCACGGCTCGGTGACGCTCGAGGCCAACGCGCACCACCTGCTCACCGACGTCTGGACCTCGGCGGGCGTGATCCTCGGCGTCGGCGCCGTGGCGCTCACCCGGCGACTCTGGCTCGATCCCGTGGTCGGACTCCTCGTGTCCGCGAACATCGTGTGGACGGGCTTGAAGATCGTCCGGCGCGCCGTCACCGGTCTCATGGACACGGCGCTCTCGCCCGCCGAGCAGGAGATCCTCCGCCGCGCGCTCGCCCCGCACGTCGTGGAGCCGGTGCAGGTGCATGCCCTGCGCTCGCGCCAGTCGGGGGTGCGCCGCTTCGTCTCGCTCCATGTGCTCGTGCCCGGCGAGTGGAGCGTTCAGCGCGGGCACGAGCTCCTCGAGCGGATCGAGGCCGACATCCGGCGGGCGATCCCCAGCGCGAGCGTGCTCACCCACCTGGAATCCCTGGACGACCCGGCGTCGTGGGACGACATCCCGCTCGACCGCGACCGCCCGCCGTCCGCCGTGCGTTGAAGCCCCCATTGCCCGTGCCCGCACCCGTTCCCGCACCCTCGCTCGTTTCGCTCGCGACCGCCGTGCCGCCGCACGCCGTCCCCCAGCCGGTGGTCCGCGCGCTGGTCGAGCGGATGTTCGCGGGCAGCGAGGCGGGGAGCGCGCGGTTGCTCGCCGTCTTCGACCACTCCGGGATCGAGCAGCGCCACTTCTGCATGCCGCTCGACTGGTACGTCAGCGAGCGATCGTTCGCGGAACAGAACGCGCGCTACGTCGAGCACGCGCTCGCGCTCGGTACCGAGGCCGCCCGCCGCGCGCTCGAGCGCGCCGGTCTCGCCGCGACCGACCTCGACCACGTGTTGTTCCTCTCCACGACCGGCATCGCCACGCCGAGCCTCGATGCGCATCTCTCGCTGGCGCTCGGCTGCCGCCCGGACTGCCGCCGAACCCCGGTGTGGGG
>DATDEX010000097.1:0-9253 GCA_036522895.1 Candidatus Eiseniibacteriota bacterium
CCCCCGGGCGGGGTGGCGGCCCGGGGCGGCCCCGCCGGCCCCAAGCGGTGCGGCCCCGGGGCCGGTTCCGCGGGACCGGTCTCGGCGCAAGCGGGGGCGCGAAACGGCCGATAACGTCGGCGCGGCCCGCGACCGAGACAACCAGCGAACCCCAGGAGAAGCGGACCGCACATGAACTCGCCCCGGAGAGCGGAGGGCTCGAGCGACGTGACGCTCGGCGTCGGCGCGCTGCTGGCCGTGTGCGTGTTCCTGACTCGATTGCCGTTCGTGTGGTCCGGTTTCGGCACCGACACCGACACATGGAAGTTCGCGTGTGCCGTCAGGGAGATCGCCGACACGGGCCGCTACACCGCGTCCCGACTGCCCGGGTATCCGCTCATGGAATGGCTGTGCACACCCCTCGCCCACGTCGGACCGTGGGCCCCGAACGCGCTCTCCGCGGTCGCGGCCGCGGCCTGCGCATGGCTCACGGCGCGGCTCTTCGCGCGTGCCGGCGTGCGTGACGCGTGGCTCGCGGGCGCGGCGTTCGCGTTCCTGCCGGCGGCGTACATCGCGGGCACCTCGAGCATCGATTACCTGTGGGCGATCGCGTTCGCGCTCGCGGCCTGGCTCGACGCCGCGGAAGGCCGCGCCGCCCGCGCCGGGCTGTGGCTCGGACTCGCGGTGGGAACACGGATCACCTCGGCGCTGTTCGTCCTGCCGCTCGCGTGGCTCGTCTGGCACTCGGCTCGCGGGGAGGGCGGGCAGCGCGTGCGCCGCGTCCTCGCGCTCGGCGGCATCGGGGCGCTCGTGGGCGCGGCGTGGTACGTGCCGGGCTTCCTGCGTTACGGCTGGAGCATGTTCAGCTACTCCGAGATCCGCGGCGGGCAGTCCTCGGTGCTCCGCTTTCTCACCGGCATGCTCCACCCCGGGGATCCGGGCGTCGCGTGGTCGCTCGTGGCCGGGCAGGCCACGGTGCTGCTCTGGGGCCTCGTCGGCGTGGCCGCGATCGCGCTGGCGCTCGTCTCGCTCGCGTGGCAGCCGCGCACGTCCGAGCGCGCCGCGCGCCTCGCCCCCGGCACCTGGCCCGCGCTCGCCGGCATCGGGTTGCTCGAGGTCATCGTCTACCTGCGACTGCCGCACGACGAGGGCTACCTGCTCCCGGCCGTCCCCTTCGCGCTGCTGGGGCTCGCCGGGGGCTTGAGCCCCGGGCGGTTCCGGGCCCTGTGTGTCGCGTTGCTCGCGTCACCGTTCCTGTTCGGCGTGGACGTGGAGCCGCCCAAGAAGGGGCTCACGCCCCCGACGCCGTCGGCGTTCGCGCTCAGCTTCCCGGTCGCCCGCGAGACGGTGGTGGTCGAGCCGCTGCGCGGCCCGCTGCTCCGCGACCTCGCGAAGCGGCGGCGCATGGAACAGGTGGCGCAGGCGCTCGTCGCCTGGTGGCCGCGGCGGCCGGAGCACTTCCGGATCGCCGCGGGGAACATGGTCTCCATGTTGTACTATCTCTTCCCGGAGAGTCCGCTCACCGCGCCGTTCACCCGCACGGTTTCGGCCGCCGAGCGCGCGGAGCTACAGGCGCGGGGCGTTCCGCTGTACGCGCTCCCCGACGTGGTGAGCCGCATGCGGATCTCCGAGGGACTCACGTCCGCGGCCGGGCTGCTGCCGCTGCCGGTGGTGGAGCCGGCGCGATGAGCGCCCGCGCATCGATCGTGGAGGCTCGCCGATGGGATTCCTGAACGCACCGATCGCAGAGCCGCGCAAGCCCTGGCGCGAGGACCCGATGGGGCGGGTCGTCGGCCTCGTCACGACCGCGATCGCCGGCGTTCTCCTCGGCATCCAGTACTGGACGCCGAACAAGCGCGTCATCCCCGTCGTCGCAGCGCTGCTCGTGTTCGGCGTGGCGTGGCGCCTGAGCATGGTCGCGGCCATCAACGTGCTCGTGTTCCTGCTGCCGTATCCGAAGGGCACCGTGTTCGGCAGCACGAACCTCGCGTTCATCCTGCTCGTGTTCGTCATCTGGCTCCTGCGCCTCTCGCTGCGCATGAGCCCGCCCGCGCGCTCGAGCCCGATGAACGTCCCAATCTTCGGCCTCGTGCTCTGGTACATCCTGTCCTTCTACAACGTGCGCACCGAGGCGGGGCTCGAGCTCGCCATCGTGAACTTCGAGCTCTTCGCGTCGTGCATCCTGCTCTACTACCTGATCATCAACAGCATCCACACGCAGGCGGACCTCCGGCGCCTGCACATGGCGCAGATGGTCACCGCGCTCGGCGTGTTCCTGATCGCGGCCTGGGAGCTCCACTTTCCCGGCCGGGTGCTGATCCCGGGCCTGCTCGATTTCACCGCCACGGTGGGCAACGACTTCAACACGCGCAACGTCCGCGTCGGCGCGAGCTTTCGCGACTACGAACTGCTGTCCGAGTTCTGCGGAATCACGCTGCTCCTCACCTCGTTCCTGTTCCTCCGCGCGCGTTCCCAGACCCGCCGCGTGCTGCTCGGCCTGTTCGGGATCCTTAACCTCTACACCATGTTCACCACCGTGACGCGCGGCGTCATCGTCGCGCTCGCGGCATCGATCCCCTACCTCTTCTACGTGATCCGGCGCCGCCTGAATCCGGTTCGCTTCATGTCCGCCGTGTCGTTGATTCTCGCGCTCGCGGTCGGCATGAACTTCCTGGTCGCCCACTACACGAACTCGGGCAACATGTTCGAGCGCCTCGGCCAGACGAAGGTGGTGCACGGCATCGTGCCCGAGGCCCGCGCCGGCCCGTGGACGAACGCCTGGAAACGCTCGCTCGTCCACCCGCTCATCGGCCAGGGCCCCTACTACGGCGATCTGCCCGGCTATGAAACCTGGTGGCCGCACAACGTGTACCTGTTCATCGCCAACCTGGTCGGATTCCCCGGCCTGGGCTTCTACCTGCTCATCCTCTGGGGGCTGTTCTCACTCCTGCGCCCCGTCGTCGACGACCTGCACCACGAGAGCTATGCCGACGCCTACCTGATCGTGGCCCGCACGCAATTGTTCGTATTCATGATCAACGAGCTGAAGATCGATTACCTGCGCAACCCGGTCTATCAGTTCCAGATCTGGCAGCTGTTCGGCACGTGGACGGCCGCGTACCTGGTGAGCCGCGACTACGGCGTCCGGGCGGGCTACTTCCGCGCGCAGCCGGAGACCAAGCCGAGCCGTCGCCTCGCGGCCTGAGTCGTCGCGGGAGGCCTCGCCGCGGGCGCGGCGCCTCGCCGCCCGCGGGGGACGCGGCGCCGGGGGACTCAGCGCCGCGGGACCTCGGCCGCGCGCTCGGCACCCACCGAGACGGAGCCGATGGGCACCCCCAGCTCGCGCTCGATCCACTCCAGGTAGTCGCGCGCGGCCGCGGGCAGGTCCTGCCACCGGCGCGCGGCGCTCGTCGGTGCCCTCCAGCCCGGAAACTCGCGCCACACCGGCGTGCAGCGCTCGAGCTCGCGTGCCGAGGACGGAAAGCCGCGGACAGGCTGGCCGTCGCAGGTGTAACCCACCCCGACCCGCAGCTCGTCGAACTCGTCGAGCACGTCGAGCTTCGTCACGACCAGCTTCGAGAGCCCGTTGATGCGCGCCGCGTAGCGGAGCGCCGGAAGGTCGAGCCAGCCGCAGCGGCGGGGCCTCCCGGTCGTGGCGCCGTACTCCTCGCCCGCCTCGCGCAGCCGCGCCGCCTCCGCCTCCGGCATCTCGCTCGGGAAGGGCCCCAGCCCGACCCGTGTGGCGTAGGCCTTCGTCACGCCGATCACCTCGTCCACGGCCATGGGGCCCAGGCCCACGCCGAGCGGGGCGCCGGCCGCGCTCGCGGGCGAGCTCGTGACGTAAGGGTACGTGCCGTGATCGAGGTCGAGCAGCGTGCCCTGCGCCCCCTCGAGCAGGACGCGCCGCCCGTCCGCGAGCGCCGCGGACAGCTCCTCGCCCACGTCGGTCACGAGCGGCCGGAGCCATGCGGCCACCTCGCGGAGCTCGGCGTGGAGCCCCGCGCCACTCATCCGCGCGAGCTCGCCCGCGACGTCCGGGTACTCGAGCGCGAGGCGCGCGAGATTGGAGTCGGCCTGCGCCACGAAGTACTCGCGATCGAAGAGGTCGCCGACGCGGAGCCCCACCCGCGCCGCCTTGTCGCGATAGGCATAGCCGATCCCACGCCCGGTGGTTCCGATCGCACCGGGCCCCCGCTCGGACGAGGCTTCGACCGCGCGGTGATAGGGCAGGATGAGATGCGCCGCGGCGCTCACCCCCAGCTGGCGCGACGCCGGCACGCCGCGCGATTCCAGCTGTGCGACCTCTTCGTGCAACCGCGCGAGGTCGATCACCACGCCGTTCCCGATCAGGCAGCGCCGGCCCGCGTGCAGAATGCCGGAGGGCACGAGGTGGAGCACGACCGTCTCGCCCCGGTGGATCACGCTGTGGCCGGCGTTCGGGCCCCCCTGGTAGCGGGCGACCACGTCGGCCGCCTCGGAGAGGGCGTCGACGATCTTGCCCTTGCCTTCATCGCCCCACTGGGCACCCACCACCACCGTGCACGGCACCGTGCGACCCCCTGCCGAAAAGGACGCGGCACCTTACTGGAGGCCCCGGGGGGTGTCCACCGGGGCGCGGTGCCGTGCCGCCCCGGCGCGAGGGGGCCGACCGCGGTCGCGGAGCGAAGCGCCGTCAGCGCGCGGGCAGCGCCGCCAGCACCTCGAGCAGCGCCTCGGCCGCGTCCATGCCCGCGCGCCGCTGCGCCTCGCCCGTCGAGGCCCCGAGGTGCGGCAGCGGCAGGACGTTCGGGAGGCCCAGGAGCGGGTGGCCGGCGGGCGCGGGCTCCTTCTCGAACACGTCGATCGCCGCCGCGCGCGGACGTCCACCGGCGAGGGCCGCGTGGAGCGCCACCTCGTCCACGACGCCGCCACGCGAGGCGTTCACGAGCACGGCGTCCCGCTTCATGAGCTCGAACTCGCGGGTCGAGAGCGAGTGGCGTGTGTCGTCGGTGAGCGGCACGTGCAACGTCACCACGTCGGCCTCGGCGAGCAGCGCGTCGCGGCCGGTATGGCGCACCCACTCGTAGCCGGCCGGGCCCGCGCTCACCGCGGGGTCGTAGGCGATCACCGCCATCCCGAACGCGCGCGCCCGGCTCGCGACCTCCTGCCCGATCCGTCCGAACCCGATCACGCCGAGCGTGCGGCCGTGGAGCTCCCGCCCCTGGTACTTGCTCTTCTCCCAGCGCCCGGCCCGCAGGTCCGCGGCGGCGTCCGCGATGTGACGTTCGAGCGCGAGCAGCATGGCGAACGTGATCTCGGCCACCGACACGCTGTTCGCGTTCGGCGTGTTGCGGACGATCACGCCGCGCGACTCCGCCGCGGCGCGGTCCACGTTATCGAGCCCGGTACCCGCGCGCACCACGACCTTCAGATCGGGTGCGCCCGCGAGCACCTCGGCGGTCACCTTGGTGGCGCTGCGCACGAGCAGTCCCTGCACGCCGCGGAGCGCGGTGAGCAGGTCGGGCGCGGCGAGCCCCTTCGCCTCGACCACTTCGTGACCCGCGTCGCGGATGCGCTTGACGGCAGCCGGGTCGATGCCGTCGCAGGCGAGGACCTTCATGCGGCTTCCCAGGCCCGGCGCGCCGCCTCGATCGCTCCCGTGCCGGCACGGCCCAGCGCCAGCGTGCATTCCTCGAGCGCGCCGAGCACGACGAAGACGTCCGCGAGGTCGTAGGCGCCCATGTGCCCGATGCGCAGCATCTTGCCCTTCATGTGGTCCTGGCCGCCCGCGACCGTGATCCCGTGGGTGTCCCGCAACCGCTTCACCACGGCACTCGCGTCGACGCCGGCGGGCGGCTCGAGCGCGGTGACCGAGTCCGCCGGGCTCTTCGAGAACAGCGTCCAGCCGATCGCCTGCGCTCCGGCGCGCACCGCGGCACCCAGTCGCCGGTGGCGCGCGTGCACGTTCGCGAGGCCCTCTTCCTTCATCATGGTGAGCGCCTCGCCCACCGCGAACACCAGGCTCACCGCGGGCGTGAACGCGCTCTCCCCGAGCGGGAGGCTCTTCCGCGCCTTGCGCAGATCCCAGTAGAAGCGCGGCGCACGCTCGCCCTCGATGGCGTCGAGCGCCCAGGGTGCCAGGCTCACGGTGGCGATCCCGGGCGGCGACATGAGGCCCTTCTGGGAGCCCGTCACGACCACGTCCACGCCCCATTCGTCCTGGGGCAGCGGGTGGACGCCGAGGCTCGTGATCGCGTCCAGCACGAGCAGTCGCTTGCGCGGGCGCGTGGCCCGGGCGAGCCCCTGCGCGTCGTGCAGTGTCGCGGTGCTGGTCTCGGAGTGCGTCCCGAACACCGCCGCGATTCCCGCGTCGGCGTCGAGCCGCTTTTCGACCTCGGCGACGGGGATGGCGTGGCCCCACGGCACCTCGATCGCCTCGTAGGCGATGCCGTAGGCCTTGCAGATGTTGGCCCAGCGCTCGCCGAACTTGCCGCCCACGAGGCAGAGCGCCTTTCGCCCGGGCGGCATCAGGTTCACGACCGCCGCCTCCATGGCGCCGCTGCCGGAGGCGGCGAGCATGAGCACCTCGCCCTGGGTCTGGTGGAGCCAGCGCAGGTCCTCGGTGACGCGCTTGTAGACCTCGCGGAAGCCGTCGGTGCGGTGGTGCGGCGGCACCTGCGAGAGCGCGCGCAGGATGCGGACCGGGATCTCGACCGGGCCCGGCGTGAAGAGGCGCGGCCGCGTGAACGAGCGGGTGGCGGATGCGGAGCCAGCGGCCGAGCCAGCAGGTGCGCCCGTGCCGGCCTTCACCGGCGGCGTGACGGTCATGATCGGGTCTCCCTTCCCTCAGTGGGCGTAGCGGCCCGGCGCCTCGTCTGCGGGCCGCGCGGGCACTTCGGCCGCGGGCTCCTGCGGGCTCCGGTCGAGCGCGTGCTCGAGCACCTGGTCCATCGTCTCCACGCTCACGAACGCCAGGTCGGCCCGCACCTCCTCGGGCACCTCGCTCAGGTCCTTTTCGTTCGCGCGCGGCAGCAGCACGGTGCGCACGCCGGCGCGGCGCGCGGCAACGAGCTTTTCGGTGAGGCCGCCGATCGGCAGCACGGCGCCACGCAGCGTGATCTCGCCCGTCATGGCCACGTCGGAGCGGGTGGGGATGCCCGTGAGCGCCGAGATGAGCGCGACGCCCATCGTGATACCCGCCGAGGGGCCGTCCTTGGGCATGGCGCCCTCGGGGATGTGCACGTGGACGTCGATGTCGCGGTGGAACCAGCGGTCGAGGCCGAGGTGCGTCGCCCGGGCGCGCGCGTAGGAGAGCGCCGCCTGGCCGGACTCGCGCATGACGTCGCCCAGCTTGCCGGTGAGCTGGAGCTCGCCCTTCCCGGGCAGCACGCTCACCTCGATCGTCAGGAGCTCGCCCCCGGTCTCGGTCCATGCCAGGCCGTTCGCCACCCCGATGCGCGAGCGATGCTCGAGCGCCAGATCCGTGTAGCGACGCGGCCCGAGCGAGGTGGTCAGCTCGGCCTCGGCGATCACCGCCGTGCCGGCGAGCGAGCCCTCCGCCTTGCGCTTCGCCACCTTGCGACAGAGTCCCGCCAGCTCGCGCTCGAGGTTGCGCACGCCGGCCTCGCGCGTCCAGCCGTGCACGAGCTCGCGCATCGCCTCGTCCGTGATCTCGATGTCGCCCGGCGCGAGCCCGGCCGCGGCGCGCTGCTTGGGCAACAGAAAGCGCTTCGCGATCTCGACCTTCTCGGTTTCGAGGTAGCCGGGCAGGCGGATCACTTCCATGCGATCCGCGAGCGCCGGAGGGATGGAGCCCAGCGAGTTCGCGGTGCAGATGAACATGACCTGCGAGAGGTCGAAGTCCACCTCGAGGTAGTGGTCGTTGAACGTGTGGTTCTGCTCCGGGTCCAGCACCTCGAGCAGCGCGCTCGAGGGATCGCCGCGCCAGTCGGCGCCGAGCTTGTCGATCTCGTCGAGCAGGAACACGGGATTCCGCGTGCCGGCGCGGCGCAGGCTCTGGATCACGCGCCCCGGCATCGAGCCGATGTACGTGCGGCGGTGCCCGCGGATCTCGGCCTCGTCGCGCACGCCGCCGAGCGCCACCCGGATGAACCGCCGTCCGAGCGCGCGCGCGATGGACTTGCCGAGCGAGGTCTTGCCCACGCCGGGCGGACCCACGAAGCACAGGATCGGAGCCTTGTTCTTGCCCGTGAGCTTCAGGACCGACAGGTACTCGACCAGCCGCTCCTTCACCTTCTTCAGGCCGAAGTGGTCCTCGTCGAGCACCTGCTGCACGTTGGCGATGTCGAGGTTGTCGCGCGTCACCGTGCGCCATGGCAGCGCGGACAGCCAGTCGATGTAGCTCCGTACCACGGTCGCCTCGGGCGACATGAAGCTCATGCGCGTGAGCCGCTCGAGCTCCTTCATGGCCTTCGCGCGAACCTCGCGCGGCATCTTCGCCTTGCGGATCGACTCCTGGAGCTCGTCCAGCTCGTTCGAGAACTCGTTCTGGTGCCCGAGCTCCTTGCGGATCGCCTTCAACTGCTCGTTGAGGTAGAACTCCTTCTGGTTCTTGTGCACCTGCGTGCGCACCTGCCCCTCGATCTTGCGCTCGAGCCGGACGATCTCGAGCTCGGCCGCGAGCGTCTCGGCGAGGAGCCGGAGCCGGGCCGCGGCATCCAGGGCCTCGAGCAGGCGCTGCTTCACCGGCACCTTGACGAGCAGGTTGGCGGCGATCGTGTGCGAGAGCTGGATCGGGTCGGTGATCGCGGTCGTGGTCGGCACGACCTCGTCGGGGATCCTGCGGTTCAGGTGCACGTAGTCCTGGAAGAGCTGGAGCGCGTGGCGCGTGAGCGCCTCGTGCTCGGGCCCGGGCGAGTCCGGGTCGGGGGCGGCGGCGACCTGGACCGAGTAGTAGTCGTTGGCCCACTGGAAGCGCCGGACCTCGGCGCGGATCAGGCCCTCCACCAGGACGCGCAGCGTCCCGTCCGGGAGCCGGAAGAGCTGCAGCACCCGCACGATCGTACCGGTGCGGAAGAGCTCGTCGTGCTGGGGGTCGGCGACCTCGCTGCGCTTCTGGGCGGTCACGAACAGCATCCGGTCGCGCGCCATGGCTTTCTCGATCGCGTTCACGGACGGCAGGCGGCCGACGAGCAGCGGGATCGTCATGTACGGAAACACGACGACGTCGCGGAGCGGCAGGAGCGGCAGCCGCTCGGAGACGCGCAGCGTCTCGTCGCCGCGCCGGAACTCGAGCCGCGCGGCCGGCGGCTCGGGGCCGCCTCCGGGGCGCTCG
>DATDEX010000098.1:0-13364 GCA_036522895.1 Candidatus Eiseniibacteriota bacterium
GCCCGCCAGGATCACCTTGCGACCCGTGGTGGTGACGAGCGTCGACGCCATCTCGAAGATGTAGACCGCGTTCGCGTCACCCTGCGCGTCGAGCGTCAGGTCACCCGAGGAGATCTCGAGCGAGGAGGTGGACTTGTAGAGGCCCGGCGCCAGCGTCAGGCCGCCGAGGTTGCCGGCGAGCATGATCGCGCCGAGCGTGCGGCCCGCGGCGTCGTTGTAGGCCGCCGTCAGGGCGAGCTGCGCCTGCGCGGTCGTCGAATCGGCAATGTGCAGCGTGCCGACGAGGATCCCCGGCGGGAAGCCGGTCACGGAGATGCCCGGGCTCAGGCCGAGGTCGCCGGTGATCACGCTCGCGCCGGCGTTGGTGACCGTCGAGGCCGCCAGGACCGCAAAGTTTCCCGCGACGCCGAGATTCGGCGCCGTCAGCGTACTCGCGACCAAGGCGCCCGACAGGGGCTTGGCGAGAATCGTGACTGCTGGCGCGGGGGTGCTGGGAAACCTGCTGGTTGCGCTGGCCACGCCAAGTGCGGCTGAAATGGCGAGCGCGGTCGCCAGTGAGAGCGTCGCGAGGTTGCGGATTCCGGTCTTCATGAAGATATCCTCCTGGTGCAGTGAGTGGGGCTTGGTCGGCACATCGAGTTCGGTGACACGGGGGATACCACGCAGGAACGGGGCCATGCGCGCCCGGTGTCGCTCCACGCCCCACATGTCGCTGCGCGACATCGCGCTGGCTCCCTCGCACGTCACGGCGAACGGAGGCTCGACGAGCGTTTGACGCCCGCCGCGAAGGAAGGAAGTTCAAGATCGCGGCGAGTTCTACAAGCCGGGCGAGGAACGGCACCTGGCGCCGGGGGCGATCCCGGGGAGCGGGCCGCTGACGCGGAACGGGACCACACGTTCGCCGCGCGGAGCCCGGCGAGGACCCGCCCCTCAATGATGATGGCGGCGGGTCCGAGGGGTCGTCTCTGCGACCTCTTCTCCCCGGACCGCCGCATCATCCGCACGAATCGGACCCTGACCGCTGGAGCTGCTGCGACGACCTCGATCCGGGTGTCGGGGGGCTCGAAGCTTCACCCGCTCGAGGGTCCATGTTCATTGGGCCCAACCGATGCAGCCATCGTCTATCGGTACTGCGCCTCGAGCCTGCCCCACGAGGACTTGATCGTGGGCGAAGGCGGGGTGGCGGTCCCGACGAGATGGAGGACACCGCACGATTCGCGCCAGCCGGGGATCTCGCGGCGACGGCGCCGAGAGGCCGTTGCGAACGCGTGAGTTGACTCGGTTCGCAACGAGCGCGGCGGGCGCTGGCTCGGGTCCGAGCGCGGGCTCCGTGGGGCGCCGCTTACAATGCGGCGCAGTTCCTACAACCCCACCCCTACGACAACACTCCGTCCACGCCGAGCCCACGGCGTCGCGCGAGGCTGCTCACGACCGCGATCAGCTCGTTCGGGTTCGCCGGCTTGGACAGGTACATCTGGAAACCGGCGGCGAGGATGGTCACGCGATCCTCGATCTTCGCGAACGCGGTCAACGCCACCGCGGGCGTGAGGCCGCCTCGCCCTGGGGAGCGCAACCGGATCTTCCGAATGAGCGAGTAGCCGTCCTCCCCCGGCATGGCGATGTCGGAGACCAGGACGTCGGGCTGCCACTCGTCGAACACGAGCAGCGCTTCCTCCGCCGAGCTCGCGACGCGTGCCTCGGCGCCACAGGAGTTGAACAGCACGTCGAGCGCCTCACACGAGCTGGACTCGTCGTCCACGACCAGCACGCGGATACCGTCCAATCGTCCGAGGTGAACCGACGCGAGCGGGTCGCCGGCGATCGGGTGCCGGGGCACCGGAACGCCGCGCTCGCGGCTCGCAGGCAACAACGGGAACTTGACCGTGAATTTGGAGCCGTGGCCCGGGCCGTCGCTGTATACGCTGATCTCGCCACCATGGAGTTCGACGATGTGGCGGACGATCGACAGGCCGAGGCCGAGACCACCGTGGCGCCGCATGGTTCCGCCCGTGCCCTGTCTGAACGGCTCGAATACGTGGGGCAGGAACTCGGGATCGATGCCGATGCCATTGTCGCTCACGGCGACCTCGACGTGCGATTCCGCACGCTGCAGCACGACCTGCACCTTGCCGCCCCGGGGGGTGAACTTGATGGCGTTGGAGATCAGGTTCGAGAGCACCTGCTGGAGCCGCTCCGAATCGCCCGAGATCGCGCCGGCCCGCTCGTCGAGCACGAGTTGCAGCCCGATCTGCTTCGCGGCGCTCGCCGGGGCGAGGGATTCTGCCGCGACCTTGATCACCGGCACGAGATCGACCGGTCGCACGTCCAACCGGAACTTCCCGGAGACGACCCGTGAGACGTCGACCAGGTCGTCGATGAGCTGGGTCTGCGACATGACATTGCGCTCGATGACCTCCAGCGCCCGGGCGGTCTTCTCCTTGTCGAGCGTGCCGCTCCGGAGCAGCTGGGTCCATGTGAGAATCGGCGCGAGCGGGTTGCGCAGCTCGTGCGACACGGTCGCCAGGAACTCGTCCTTCAAGTGCCCGATCGCCTCCACCTCGGAGAGCGTCTCCCTCGCCTGTGTCTGACCGCTCTCGGCCAGCGTGAGCGCGGTGGTCTGCTCCCCGTAACTGCGGGCAAGCGCGACGCTGAGCACGAGGCAAAGCAGCACCATCAGGATGATGATCGCGACGGAGAAGGCGATCAGCAGGGTCTCCGCGCTGTCGACCGCCACGCGCGCGGGTGCGAGATTGCGCTGCCTCGCCGACTCGCAGTGTCGGACGAGCGCGGCCAGCGCCTGGTCGTACTGGGCACTGCTCGTGAGCACCGGCTCGGAGTAGAGCGCTTTGAACGAGCCCTTGGGGCCGCCCGGGAGGGCGAGCGCGCGCGCGAACGCGTCCGCGTGGGCGCTCTCGGCGACCAGGACGCTGTCGAGCAACGCACGGCCCTCGGCGTCCTTGATCTGCCTCGTCAGCCGACCGACCAGGTCTCGGGCCCGCATGCTTCCGGCGCGTGCCGCGGGAGCGAACTCCCGGCCCCCGGTGAGGAGGCAGGCGTGGACGTCCGCGATGTTCTTGAGCCCGATGAGCTGCAACGCTCTCGCGTCGGCGAGATCCTGGCCCTCACCCGTCGCCACCTTCGCCATGTTCACGATCAGCGAACGCGACGTCACGAGGGATACGACGCTCGTCAGGATGGCCAGCACGCAGATCAGGATTACCCCGGTCGCGAGCTTTCGCTGGAATGACCAACCCGACACGACGGGCCTCGGTTCCTGACAGCAAGCTTGGGTGAAGATGCGCCGGCGCGGCCAGAGTCTCCCGCCGGAACGAGTTTCCTTGATCGAGATGAGCACGAACGGTGCCGGGGGGGTCCAATCGGACGCAGGTAGGCGCTAATCCGTTGCGTACACCCACGGTACGCGC
Source organism: Candidatus Eiseniibacteriota bacterium (assembly GCA_036522895.1). Taxonomy (GTDB): domain Bacteria; phylum Eisenbacteria; class RBG-16-71-46; order RBG-16-71-46; family RBG-16-71-46; genus JAIOPA01. The sequence continues at coordinate 3,426 of DATDEX010000098.1, forward strand.
GCGCGTTCAAGCGATTCGTGCACCCCGCCGCGCGCAAATGCTCGGGCGGCAGGTAAGAATCTTCAAAGTGAGGACAGACTTACATTCATCGAGCACAATCCCGGCAACGCCCCGCCGAACCACCCTGGGCGCCGATCCCCTGCGAGGAGGCTCGAGCCCAACGGGCCCCTATCGGGAAGACCGCCCCCCGGAGCCTCACTTCTCGGCGTAGAGATGAAGCCGGTTGTAGAGCGTCTTGAGGCTGATTCCGAGAATCTGCGCCGCCTGCTTCTTGTCGCCGCCGCACTGCCCGAGTGTCGCCAGGATGAGCTTCCGCTCGGATTCCTCGAGCGATCCCCCGACGTCCGCCGGATGCGACGGGCCGTCGCGTCCCGCGATCAGGTCCGAGAACTCGAGCACCTTGTCGCTCATGATGAACGCCCGCTGCAGCTCGTTCTTGACCTCGCGAACGTTGCCGCGCCAGGGGTAGGCCCGGATGCGATCCTGTGCGCCAGCGCTCAGTGTCTTGGACGTCCCGTTCGAAGCGTTGAGCGACTCGAGGAATTGACTGGCCAGGAGGACGGCGTCCCCCTCCCGGTTGCGCAGCGGCGGCAAGACGATCGGGAACACGTTGATCCGGTAGTACAGATCCTCGCGCAGCTTGCCGTCGCGCACCGCCTCCGCGGGGACCCGGTTGGAGGCGGCGATCAGGCGAACGTCCACCTTCACGGGCTCGTCGCCACCGACGCGAACCACGGAACCGGACTCGAGCACCCGCAGGAGCTTGACCTGGAGCTCGATCGGCATCTCCGTGATCTCGTCCAGGAACAGCGTGCCGCCGGCGGCGCGCTCGAAACAGCCGCGCCGGAGCTGGGTCGCCCCGGTGAAACTGCCCCGCTCGTGGCCGAACAGCTCGCTTTCGATGAGCGTCTGGGGAATCGCGCCGCAGTTGACCGGGAGGAACGGCCGCAGCCGGCGATTGCTGAGCTCGAAGATCGTCTGAGCGACGAGCTCCTTGCCGGTGCCGCTCTCGCCGGTAATGAACACCGTGGCGTCGGTCGGCGCGACCTTCCCCATCAGGTCGTAAACCTGCTGCATCGCGGGCGCGGCGCCGATGAGCTTGCCGAACCGGCCGAACTTGCGGAGCTCGCCCCGCAGTGTGCCGACCTCCTCCTTCAGCGATCGCAGGCGAATGACGTTCGCGAGCACCGCCTTGAGGCGCCGGTTATCGAGCGGCTTCGTGAGGTAATCCAGCGCGCCGAGCCGCAGCGCCTCGATCGCGGAGTCGACCGTGGCCATCCCGGAAACGATGATCACGTCCGAGGTCGACGTTTCCTTGAGTTCCCTCAGGAGATCGATCCCGTCGCCGTCCGGCAACCTCAGGTCGATCAAGACCAGGTCGGCCGGGGCCGCTGCGAGGTGCACACGGGCTTCTTCGAGAGACCGCGCGGCGGCGACGGTGAACCCCTCCTGGGTGGCGATTTCTGCCACTCCCTCGAGGAAATCGGCATCGTCGTCGATGAAGAGCGCGCGGAGCATCTGGATGGCCCTCGGAATGGCGGCAAAGATGGAAGGGCGGCATCGCGCGGCGGAGCCGGCGTTCGAGGGCTCTCCCACAGGGGAGCGGCCATGCGATGTCCTCCCGGCGTCGCGAGCTCCGATCGGCCCAAGCGCGTCGAGAACCGCAGCTTACCACTTCGAACATGTCGCCGACGGAACGCGCGCGCGATTCCCTTCAATGGGGCCGGTCGCAACGGATGGGTCGCGCCTCGGATCCCGCCATGACACCACCCCCGCCGCGTGAACCCTTTTCCGCAAATCGCTATCCAAAGGACAGTAACTAGTCGACGGCAAGCCCCGCGCGGTGCACGCGGCACGCGGCGCGGGAGGCACTGCCCCGGCGCCGGGCGACCGTGGGTCGCCCGGTGGACATGCGACCGGCAACCCGGTGAGGAGACCGAACGTGATGGAAATCGGTGTGGACAGCTTTGCGGCGGCTCACGACGAGCGGAGCCTGGCGGTGGACGCCTCGGAACGCCTGCGGAACCTGGTCGAGGAGATCGAGCATGCCGACCAGGTCGGCCTGGACGTGTTCGGAATCGGCGAACACCACCGTCGCGAGTTCCTCGACTCCGCCCCACCGGTCATTCTCGGTGCGGCCGCGGCGCGTACCCGTCGGATTCGCCTCACCAGCGCGGTCACGGTGCTGAGCGCGGCCGATCCGGTGCGCGTCTTCCAGGAGTTCGCCACGCTCGACCTGCTCTCCCAGGGCCGGGCCGAAATGGTGGTCGGGCGCGGCTCGTTCATCGAGGCGTTTCCGCTCTTCGGCCTCGAGCTGGACGACTACGACTCGTTGTTCGCGGAGAAACTCGATCTCCTGCTCGCGATCCGGGCGAACGAGCACGTCCACTGGTCCGGCAAGCACCGGCCCGCGCTCACGGGCCAGGGTGTCTACCCGAGACCGGTCCAGAATCCGCTGCCGATCTGGCTCGGCGTCGGGGGCACGCCGCAATCGTTCGTGCGCGCGGGCAAGCTCGGCCTGCCGCTGATGGTCGCCATCATCGGCGGGGAGCCGCGGCGCTTCCGGCCGCTCGTCGAGCTCTACCGCGAAGCCGGCAGGCAGGCGGGCCATTCGCCCGACCGTCTCAAGGTGGGCGTGCACACGCTCGGCTACGTCGCCGACACGACCCGGGAGGCCGCAGACGACTTCTACCCCGGCTACGCGCGCGCGATGACGGACATCGGCCGGGAGCGCGGCTGGCCGCCCATGACGCGGGCGAGCTTCGACGCCCAGCGCGGTCCGCAGGGCGCGCTCCTCGTGGGCAGCCCGGACGAGGTCGCGGAAAAGATGGTCCGCCACGCCGAGGCGCTGGGCGGCATCACCCGCCTCTCGTTCCAGATGAACGCGAGCTCGCTCCCGCACGCGAAGCTCATGCGAGCCATCGAGGCGATCGGCACCCGCGTCGCGCCCGCCGTGCGCAAGGAGCTCTCGCTCCGCTGACGGACGGAGGGCCCGCGGCTCGCGCACGCGCTGGACTTCCGCCGCTTCGGTATCGTGCACCTCGTAGACGACGAAGCGTCCGTCCGGCGAGACATGGGGCTGCTCACCCGGCGCCTTCACGATATCTGATCGAGCTTGACCGTCGCGGCACGGGTCGCCAGCGGCGGGGGCGTCGGCGGCGCCGCAAATATCAGCGCTAGACGAACACGGCGCGGCGTGCGGTCTGTACTCGCGAGCCCCCGGAGTGGTTATTTCCATGTTTGGGGACGCCGCCCCACTCCGGGGCGCTCGGCGAAAGCGAACCTGCGAGCAGGATGCCCGAACCCGAGCGCGAGGATTGCGCTCGGAGAATCCCAATCGTGCAGCATGCGAATTGAGACGCTCGCACGGCCGCTATCCTGGGGATTCTCTTCGCGCGCATATTGTTGCCGCACAGCGTATTCGCCGGCCGTCCAGATGCGCACCCCGGGCCCTCCTCGCGGACGTGCCGCGAAAGGCGTCATGCATGGCCCGTCGCTTGCACACCTGTGAAGCGGGTCTCAACTCGGGCGAGGGTCTCCATGTCCGCAACACGAGGTTTCAGCCTCATCGAACTCATGTGGGCGCTCGTCGTCGCCGGCATCGTGTTGGCGATCGCCACGCCCGGGTTCGGGACCTACCGGTCCTCGATGTCGTTGAAGCAGGCGAACGCACAGGTGCTGCAGGACGTCCGGCGAGCCCGGCAGCTCGCGATCACGCGGCACGCGCAAGTCATCGTGAGTTTCGGCGCTCCTCCCTCCGTTTCCAACCTCACCAGCTACCGGATCCACGTGGACACGAACGGCGACAACCTCGTGGAGAGCGACGAGATGGTGACGTTGCGAAACATGCCCGCCGGGACCCGGCTCAGCGCGGTGAGCCTCACCCCCGTCGACTCGCTCAAGTTCAACTCCAGCGGCCTGCTCGGGCCGACGGCCGCAGGAAGCCCGGGCGGACGCCTCGTGCTCGCCAACCGCCTGAATCGCCAAGACACGTTGCTCGTTTCGGCAGTAGGAGTCTGCTACCAGCCATGACGCTCTCCCCCCGCAAGCCGACCGTCGCCCTCCCCGCCGCGCGCGCCCTCCCCGGCCGCCCCCAGTCCGGGTTCACGCTCATCGAGATCATGTTCGCGATGGTCATCTTCGCGACCGGCGTCCTGGCGCTCATGGCCTGCATGCCGATGGCCTCGAATCGGGTGATGAAGTCCGGCGCCCAGACGGGGGCCTCGTCGATCGCGGCCGCGACGGCCGAGGAGCTGCTGACCGTGCCGTACGGCCATGGGTCGCTCACCGCCGGCGCGCACAACGACCCGGCAAACCCGCACCAGGGCAACTACTACACGCGCTGGGTGGTCGAGAAGGATCAGCCCCTCGCGTCCTGCAAGCGCATCACCATCACCGTCGCACGCGGCGCCGTGTCGAACTTCCCGCTGGTCCGCCTCGTCATCGTCACCCCGCAGTCGGGAGGTTGATCGTGAACGTCCCCGTCCGCACCCGCCCGCCCGCCCGCGGCTTCACCGTGATCGAGCTCCTGCTCGCGCTAACCCTCGCCTCGCTACTGGTCGGCGTCATCTCGATGGCGTTCTATCGCACCACGAGCGAGGTCCTGCGCCTGCGCGACGTCACCGACCGCCGGCAGAACGCGCGCACCGCGGTACAGTTGATCGAGCGCGAGACCCGCATGGCCGGCTCCGGCTGGGGCCGCATCCCCGTCTACGGCAACAACAGCTCCGGAGCCGCGGTCACGCTGCAGGCCGTGGTGCCGGGCTTCACCTCCATCGCCGCCGACGATTCGGTGCTGCTGGTCGGGGCCTGGCAGATCTCGACGACCGTCGCCAGCGGGATGCCGAGCCAGAGCTCGAACCTCCAGGTCCAGGACGTCACCGGATTCTCGCCCAACGACCTGGTGCTGATCACGAATGGCCTGTACGCGAACATGGTCCAGGTCAGCGCCACGAATACCTCGAGCGAGCATCTTCAGCTCAACCCAGCCTCGCCATACAACAGCCCCGGCGGTTTCAAGGTCTCCGAGGGTCACTGGCCGGCGGGGGGCTACGGCGTGGGCTCCACGGTGGAGAAGCTCACGCTCTCCAGCTACTACATGGACCGCACGTCGTTCCGCAAGCCCGCGCTCATGCGCCACGAGTACGGGCAGAGCCCGCAGGTCGCCGCCTACAACGTGGACGGCTTTCGCGTCTGGTACCAGATGCAGGATGGCACGTGGACCCGCAACCCGCAGAACATGGTGGCCGTGGAAAAGATCATGCCGGTCGTGGCGACGCGCCTGAGCGATCCGCGTCGGCCCGCGCTCGTCGACAGCGTCTGGGCGGCACTCAAGCCGCGCAGCTTCTAAGGAGTCCCCATGCGGTTCGTCGCTCCCCCGGTCAAGCCGTCCGCCCGCGAGCGCGGCATCGTGCTCGTGGCGGCCCTGCTGTTCGTGCTCCTCTCGAGCGTGCTGGTGCTGGCGCTCATGCTCACCACCACCGGTGAGCGCACTCAGTCGAGCAACACCCAGACCGCGAGGCTGTCGCTCTACGCGGCGGACGCAGGGGTGCGCGCGCAGCAGCAACTGCTCGCCAACTTCGCCACGGCGAAGCTCGACAGTTGCTTCGCCGCGTGGCAGGCCGCGGGCTCGCAGCCCTCGCAGCCGATCATCAGCAACCCGGCGGGCCTGTTTCCCGCGGGGACGCTCGGGGGCGCGAATGCGGCCACGAGCACGAATCCGGCGTTCACGGCCAGCGCCAGCCTCAGCTTCGCCGACGCGGGCGTGGGCCCGGCGTCCCAGACCTACAACTACATGTTCACGATCCAGTCGAACGGGGCTCAGAGCAGCACGGGCCAGCGCCGCGTCCAGTCGACGGGCGCGCTGCGCATCAGCGCCACCCGCGGCTCGTTCTCGGACTACCTGGTGCTCACCGACCAGTTCAAGATGGCCAACAACGGCACGGTGTGGTTCACGTCGTCGGACCTGTTCGACGGCCGCGTGCACACGAACGACGGCTTCAAGTTCGCGTTTCATCCCGTGTTCCAGGACCGCGTCACGCAGGGCGCGGCGAACGCGACGTTCTACAACAACGGTGGCTCGCCGGTGATCGCGGACGCGGACAACAACGGCACCATCGATACGCCCGACTTCTTCGGCGGCTACTTGCGCAGCCAGCCCACCGTGACGCTGCCCACGAACGCGAACGACCCGCAGTCCGCGGCGCTGGGCCTGACGCCGAACGGTACCGCGCCGACGACCAGCCAGATCAACACGGCCCTCACCGGCAGCCCGACGGGTACGCCGGCGAACGGCGGCTACGTGATCAACAGCGGGGTTGCGGTCACCGGCGGGGTCTACATCCAGGGCAACGCGAACCGGGTGAAGGTGTGGGCCGACACGACGACCGATCGCCAGTACTACCAGGTCAGCGTGCCCCCGAACTTCATCTCGGTAGAGGTCGACCGGGCCGCGAACCTGACGCGCGTGTGGAACCAACTCGGGACGAGCGGGATTCCCGACCATGTCTACGTCGGCGTGCCAAACGGCGTGCTGTACGCCAATGGCGGGATCAACAACCTGGTCGGCCCCGACCGCGACCTGGTGACCGGCAGCGTGCCACCGGCCCTGGCGATCAACCAGCGCGTCCTGATCGCGTCGAACAGTGACATCGTCGTCCAGGGCGACCTCACTTGCGACCAGTACGACAGCAGGACGAATGTGCTCGGCATCTTTTCGGCCGGAGGTGCCGTACGCATCGGTAGCGGGGCGCCGGACAACTTGAACCTCGACGCGTTCGTGATGGCGTGCGGCAGCACGAACGGTGAGTTCACCGTCGACAACTGGAACTCGGGCGCGCCGCGCGGCGCCATGAACCTGCGCGGCGGCGTCGTCTCGCGCTTCTACGGCGCGTTCTACACCTGGGACACCAACGGCAACCCGGTCACGGGCTACACGCGCAACTTCCACTACGACAGGCGAGGGCTCATCCCGCCCTACTACCCGACGACGAACAGCTTCAAGGCCGACATCCCGTCCGCGAGGACGATCGCCTGGAAGGAGTTGTGACGGTGCGTCGACCGAACCGCGGCACCTGGCGCATCCTCGCCTTCCTGTGCGTGGCCGTAGCACTTCTCTTGGGCGGACTGAGCCTCCGCTACCGCCGGCACGACGCCGACTCTCGTGCGCCCGGACGGGCCGGCACGCCGAGCGAGCAGGTCGAGTCCCGGTCGAGCTCCGGCGCGCACCCGAACAAGCCGACGAGCGTCCGGAACGGTTAGTCCCGACTCGAGACGCTGCGCGCGCGCGCCGCGGCCTCCTCCCCCAACCTCGCCAGGAAGTCGTGGATGACCAGCTCCTGCGCCCGGTGCGCGGTCCGCAGCATGCGGTTGACGTGCATGTGCGCGAGCGCGCCGGCGACTTCGTCGAGTGGCTGGGTCAGCCGGCCTCGCGCGGCGAGGGCGCGCAGCGCCGCCATCGGCTCGGTCCAGCACGCGTCCCGCCGATCGAGGATGGAGAGCCCGTCCGCGAGCGGATCGCCCGGCGGGAGCTTCCCCGCGAGCAGCGACTCGAGCCCCGAGCGCTCCGCGCGAAAACGGTCGCCCAGCGCGATGCGAAACGGGCGGTCGACTTCGAACTCGGCGACGAGGCCATCGCGCGCGGCGCGGACCGCCGCCAGGCATTCCTCTGCCCCGAGGCCGGCCGAGACGAAGCAACGCCAGACCCCGGCCAGCGCGAGCCGCGCGCGCGACGCGAGCCCCGCGTCTCCTGCATAGCGCTCGATCGTCTCGAGCGCCGCCTCGCTATCGATCTCGAAGGCCCGCTCGACGTGCGCGATCGCCTCCTCCCCACCGTAGCGCTCGATCTCGCGCTCGTAGGTGTTGAGCGCGAGGCGTGCGAGGCGCCCGTCGCCGAGCCAGGGCTCCGCGGCCCGATGGAGCTCGGACAGCGCGTCGCTCCAGAGACGCGCGGGGTCGCCGCGAAGTCGTAGCCGGAGATGCGGCTGCGGGTCCGCGAAGCGGAGGAAGAACCAACCCTGGATTGCCGCACGCTCGCGCAACCCACGAAGCAACGGCCATAACCCATTGCGCAGCAATGTGTCTGCCGTGGCGGGTCCGGTGTAGAGCTGGGCGTAAAGCCAGGCCGAGCCGGGCGCGAAGCGCCGCCGCACGGGCGGGGGTGCGGCCACCACGACCGCGGATGGCGCGCCGCCCTCGCGCGCGGCGCCGCCGTGCACGAGCGCGACCTCGCATGGTGCTTCGCAAGCGCGCGCGCTCCCCCGCTGCGAGCGCGCGCTCGGTTCGACGGGCGCCCGCACTTCGGCGACCCGGACGAACGGAATGATCAGCTCGCTCGCGAACACGCCCTCCGGACCTTCGACCCAGTGGTCGTCCGGCCCGGGAAGCGACTCGAGCAGCCGCACCTCGGCCCCCTCGTGCGCCGCAGCGAGCAGCAGCTCGACCGCGAGCGGATGGTCGAGGTCGAGCGGGAGCAGGTTGTCCGCCTCGGCGAGCAGGACCCGTCGCGGCACCCCGCGCGCCTCGCGCCACGCGCGCACGGTCCGCCAGCGTGCCGCGCCCCGTGCGTGCCGCGCGGGTTCCAACTCGCTCGGCACGAGCCGCCAGCGGGCTCGTGCCAGCACCGCGCGGCCGCGGGTGACGCGGGGCAGGAACGGCATCCGGGCGAGGGCGCCCCAGTCCCACATGAGCGCGCCGGCCCGCCCCTGACCCTGGAGCGCGCACAGGAAACGGTAGACGCCCAGGCTTCGCGACGCGAAGTTGTGCGCGCTGGAGAGCCGCGGAATCACCTCGCGGCCGAGTCGCTGCGAGCGCAGCACGACGTTTCCGTGGCGCAGGGAGACCGTGAGGTCCGTGGCCGGGATCACCCGCTCGGCCGGCGCACCGGAGCGGCCGAGGTACTCGATTTCGTAGTTGCGGAGCAGCGGCCGGGCGAGGATGTTGCCGATGCGTCCCTCCGGCAGGTGCGCGATCTCCGCGTACACCGCGTCCGGGCGCCAGCGTTCTTCCGCGCGCAGGTGCGCGTCGACCCCGGCCCGGAGCGCCGGGTCGGCATCGCAGAACCGACCGAGCATGCGGGCCCCGGAGGGACCGGCCACACCGCTCACCAGGAGGCTGAACGCCCCGCGATCGACGGCGGCGGCACTCGGCGCGAGCACGCTCACCATGGCCGCGAACGCGTCCGGCAGCTCGAGCGGTCGCTTCGCCGAGAGCGCGTCGAGGTCGCGGTCGTCGAGCGCGATCGGCGTTCCGCCGCCGCGCAGGGAGCGGTCGAGGCGCGTGAGGAGCGCGGCCGGGATCGTGCGCCCGGCGTCGGAACCGTTCCCTGGAAACGGCAGGCCGTCGAGCCACGGCGAAGGCTCTCCGTGCACGTCGTCCGTGCGCTCGAAGCCGATCCCCGCCTCCTCGTCCAGCGCCTCGAGCAGCGGAACCTCGCGGCGCTCGTAGCGCTCGTCGAACTCGCGGCGGAATCGCTCGAGCGGATCGCTCCGGGCGACGCCGATCCGGCGGAGGACCTCGATCGCCCGCGCGGTCTCCTCGACGACCGCGGGCCCGAGCGTGGCCGCGTCGGCCGGGCGCACGAGATCGACCTGGACGAGCCGTCCCGGCGCCGGCTTCGCGGGCAGGACCGAGAGCGAATCCGCCAGCGCGCGATACCGCTCCACCGGGACCCCGGGGCCCGCGGCATCGAGGGTCCGCAACTCGCGGTGCGCCGCATCGAGCACCTGGGCGACGGCGCGCGCGGCCGTGAGCGCCACCGTCGCGTCCTCACCCGTCGCGACGGGGCCCAGTCGCGGGTCGAGGAGCTGGGCGTCGACCAGCGCGTGCACGAAGTCGCGCGCCGTCTCGAGCGTCACGCCGTCGGCCGCGAGCGGCGCGGCCAGCGCTTCGAGGCTCGCTCCGCCGCGCGCCCGCTCGAGCGTCGCGACGAGATGCGGCGAC
>DATDEX010000099.1:0-3202 GCA_036522895.1 Candidatus Eiseniibacteriota bacterium
ACCGGCGCGGCCGCGGTCGCCATCGCGCACACGAGCAGGGTCAACACGCGATCCATGAACGACTCCTTCATCGGGAGCGACGATCGAAACGATGGCGCCGAGCGCGCCGCCATGCCGCCGGGTGCCGGTCGGGCGTAACGGCGCGAGCATCATGGCGCGAGCGTCAGCGTCTCCATGGCCTGCGCGCCGATGCGATTCCAGTCGAGGAAAAGCGGCACGTAGCCGTGGTCCGCCCACGGGCGGCGGAGGTCGCGATCTCCCGTCGGCGCGAACGCGGCGCTGTTCCAGGGCGGGACCACGCCGAACGACACGTCGCGCCGCGCGAGGTCCACGACGTGCCGGAATGCGGGCCCGTGCGTGACCTCGATGCTCCACGGCAGCCGCGACGGGCCCACGCTGGGCGTGGCGTTGTCGCCATCCTCGGGGATCAGCGGCGGCTCCCAGCGCGAGCGCGGGTCGAGCGCCGAGAGCGGATGCCTGAACCTCGCCTGGTGCGCGCGCCCGTACCTCCACGTGGTCATGTCCGGGCCGAACTTGGCGGTGAGCGTGTCGAGCGCAACCGCGAGCGAGGCGCACGCGGCCTCGGCCGGGATCTCCATGTCGGTGGCCGAGCCCGGCTTGTGCAGCACCTCCGGGGCGCGGCTCATGAGCGCGGCGAGCGTGAGCCCGGGGAAGCCCTCGACGTGCGAGCGGCGCTGGAACGCCCCGAACCAGGCGCGGTAGAGCGTCGCGGCGACGCGCGAGCGGCGCATCTGCATGTCCCACGCGTGGAGCGCGTGGAGCGCGAGCTTCGCGCGCGGCGGGATCACCTCGTAGAGCGAGTCGGCGCACTCGAGCAGGTGGCGGACGTTTCGTTCGGCGGCGAGCGAGTAGGTGTCGTTCTGCACGCTCGCCGCGTCCGCGAGCGTGATGCTCGGATCGCCCGCCAGCCGATCCGCCATCCGCCGCGCGCGGTCGTGCGGCCAGTCGAAGCGCGGGAGCGGCCAGGGGTAATCCGGCCCGACCGGGCGGTTGTTCGCGTTCACCGCGAACCCGGACGGCGGCACGCGCCAGTGGGGCATGTCCTCGCTCGGCACGAACCCGGTCCACTCGTACTGGCCGTTGCTCGGGATCGGCCCCGGGCCGGGCTCGTGCGCGCGCACCGGCAGGAGCCCCGTGCTCTGGTAGCGGGCGTCGCCGCTCACGTCGGCGGCCACCACGTTGAGGCACGGGGTGACGAGCGTGGCGGTGCGCCGGCAGAGCTCGGCGGCGCTCGTCGAGCGCTCGAGCCCCACCAGGCTCGCGAGCGTGATGCGCGCGTCCTCGAGCGCGGTCCAGCGCGCGGCCAGCGCCAGGTGATGGCGGTCGTCCCACACCACGACCGGGCCGTGCGGCGTGTAGTGGCGCGCGTTCATGAACGGCGGCACCGGGAACGACATGCCGAGGAGCTTGTAATGGAGGTCGTACGGTTTCGTCTCGACGGGCGCCCAGTCCGCGCGGCCGTCGGGGAAGTGGCGGCGCACGCGCTGGTTGTCTGACGACAGCGTGTCGGCGTACACGTCGATCACGTCGGCCGAGAGCGCGGTGATACCCCAGGCGGCACCGGCGTTCCGGCCGCTCACGATCAGCGGCAGCCCGGGCACGTCCGCGCCGATCGCATCCACGACGCCCGGCACCGAGACGTGGAGCACGTGGAACGCGCCGGGCGTGGCAAGCCCCAGGTGCGGGTCGTTCGCGAGCACGGGCTTGCCGCTCGCCGAGCGCCTGCCGCCCACCACGAACTCGTTGCTCGCGCGGCTCGCGCCGTCGGCATCGTGGGGCGGAAACGCCGCCAGGACCTCGTGGCTCGCGGCGAGGAGCGCGGGGGAGAGCGCGGGGCGAAAGTCCGGCGCGGCGCTCGCGTGCGCCGCCGGCCGGCTGCCCTGCGGCCACATCCGGAGCGCGGCCGAATCGGGCACGGTGTCGTAGATCCAGCGGTCCTCGTAGCGCCGGTGGTTCACGTACCAGGCGGAGCCGCTGTCGGCCACGGCCTTCGCCTCGTTCAACTCGGCGAGGTCGAGGTCGAGCGTGAGGCCGAACGCGAGTACCACCGCGACGCAGTCCTCGGCGCTCCAGTCGCGCGGCCGCTCGCCGAGCCGGACGAGCTCGGCGGGCCACGCACGCGTTCCCGCGCGGCACTCGCCCAGGTACGCGTTCACGCCGGCCGCGTAGCGCTCGAGCTGCATGCCGAGCAGCGTGTCGGCCCGGTCGCGCTGCCAGATGGCGTGCGCGCGCTCGCGGAGCCGGAAGAGCTGCGCGCCACCGTCGGCCCGGAGTGCGTCGTTGCCGATCCAGCGATGCGTCTGGCCGTCCAGGCCGGCGCGCGTCCACACCATCTGCCAGAGCCGGTCGCGGGCGCTCACCCAGCCCCACGCGAAATAGAGGTCGGCGAGGCTCGCGGCGCGCACGTGCGGGATGCCCCAGCGATCCGTCACCACGCTGACCGGCGCATGCAGCCCCGGCGCGCGAACGCGCGATTCCTGCGGGGCGCTCGCGAGCGGGCGAGCCGACGCGACGAGGACGACGGCGATCAACACGGCACGGAGCGGGCGCGACATGGCCGCGCACGATAGCACCGGCGCGCGCGAGCCACGAAGCGCGGTCCCGGCCGAGCGGGCTCGCCGTCGAGCCGCGGCCGAAGCGAACGAGGCACGCCGCCAACTCGCCGCCAACCCGAGCTTGCGGCGCCTGCCATGCCGGGGATAGCGTCGGCTCATGCCCGACTCGTCCATCCTCGCGTTCGACCTCGGCGGAACCGATCTCAAGGTGGCCCGCATCGCCGGGGATGGCGCCGTGCACGGGTTCACGAAGCTGCCGTCCAACGCGAAGAAGGGCGAGGCGGCACTGCTCGAGGCGATCGCGCGCGCCGCGGGCAGCGTGGGGCACGCGAGCAGCCCCGACATCGCCGGCTTCGGCTCGCCCGGCGTGCTGGACCCGGAGAGCGGCGTGATCGTGGACCGCACGCCGAACCTGCGCCTGCCCGCCGACTACCCGATGCGGACCCGGCTCGAGGCGCTCCTCGGCAAGCGCGTCGTGATCGACAACGACGCCAACTGCGCCGCGCTGGCCGAGCACGTGGCCGGCGCCGCGCGCGGCGCGCACGTGTCGCTCACCGTCACGGTGGGCACCGGTGTCGGCTGCGGCATCGTGGCGGACGGGCGCGTGCTCCGCGGCGCGTTCGGCG
>DATDEX010000100.1:0-3065 GCA_036522895.1 Candidatus Eiseniibacteriota bacterium
CGGCGCCGAGCTCCTCACGGTGCACGCCACGGGCGGCGGCGCCATGGTCGCGGCCGCCGTGGGCGGGATCCGCGAGACGGGCGGTACGACGCGCGTCGTCGCGGTCACCGTGCTCACGAGCCTCGATCCCGCGGCCATGCCGCCGGGGTTCGCGCGGCCGTTCGAACTTCACGCCGTCGCCGCCGCGCTCACCGACGAGGCCGAGCGCGCGGGCGCGCTGGGCGTGGTGTGCTCGGCGGCGGACCTGGCCGGGGTGCGCGCGAAGCTCGGGCGGAGCTTCTACGCCGTCACGCCCGGCATCCGGCCCGCGGGCGCCGACGCGCACGATCAGAAGCGCGTCGCCACGGTCGAGGCGGCCGTGCGCGACGGCGCGAGTCTGCTCGTGCTGGGCCGCGCCATCACCGCCGCGCCCGATCCGGCGGCTGCGCTTCAGGCGGCGCGCGAGGAGCGGGACCGGGCGCTCGCCGCCCGCACCTGACGGGCGCGCGCGCGCGCCAGTTTGCGCTGCTATCCTGCGGCGAGCGGGCGTTGCGGGTGACCGCGTTGGAGCGCGCCGTCGCGTTCGGCGGGAGCCCCGCTTCCGCGCCCGGCCGCAGCGTCCAGGGAGGTCGATGCTCATGAAATGGATCGTCCGCATCGGCGGGACGCTCGTCGCGCTGCTGCTCGTTTCGGTGGCGGGGCTCTGGCTCGCCTCCCATCGCCGCGACGCCGGCCGCATGCGGGGGAGCATCGAGATCGAGCGCACGCCCGACGAGGTGTTCGCGTGGATGACCCAGCCCGACAAGCTCACGCAGTGGGTGGGCTGGCTCACCGAGGTGCGGCCCGATCGCTCGACGCCGGCGGAGGGCATCGGGCACCGGGAGACGTGGATCATGGACGACCCGCGGATGAAGCAGAAGCTGTCCGTGCCGGGCACGATCACGCTCTGGGAGCCGCCGCACGAGATGGGCGTGCACGTCGAGGTGCCGCAGATGTTCGACGGCGACGTGTTCTACCAGCTCACCGACCTCGGCAACGGCCGCACCCGCGTCGATCAGGACTCCCGCTTCCACTACTTCGACCGGTTCGCCGCGCTCATGGAGCCCATGGTGACGCCGGAGGCGATGCGCAAGATGGTGGACGACATGCACCGGTTGAAGTCCAAGGTCGAGGCGCAGCCGTTCCCGGGCGACAGCACGGCCGCGGACTCGAGCGGGCACTGAGGCGCCGCTACCTCCGGAACAGGATCACCACCCCGGCGATCGCCACGACCGCGCCCGCGATCGCGCGCCACGTGAGGCGCTCGCCGTGGAAGCGTGCGGCAAGCAGCATGGCGACGAGCGGCGAGAGCGCGGTGATCGAGGCGGACACGCCCGCCTCGATGTAGTAGAGCGAGGTGAGCGCCAGCGTGACGCCGAGGAACGGTCCCATGAACGCGCCCGCGGCCATGAACGCGGTGGCGCGGCCGTCCGCGAGCGCGCCGAGCGTAGGGCGGACCTGCCGCTGCGCGACGGTGAGCGCCCACACCGTGATCGTTGCCGCCGCAATGCGGACGACCGTGGCCGAGAGCGGATCGAGCCCGGTGCGGAGCCCGATCTTCGACAGGATCATGCCTCCCGCCTGGCCGAGCGCGCCGAGCAGGCCGGCCACGATGCCGAGCCGTTCGGAACCCTCGGCGTGCTTCGCGCGCGCGGCCTGCCGGCGGGAGCGCGACGTGATCGCGACCGCCACCCCGCCCAGCGTGAGCAGCATGCCGAGGAACGCGAGCGGCCCCGGGCGCTGGTGCAGGATCGGCCAGGCGAGCGCGGTGGTGAAGAGCGGCGCGGTGGCCGCGAGGAGCGAGGCGCGCCCCGGGCCGAGGATGACGATGGCGCGGAAGCCCCACGCGTCGCCGAATACGAACCCGACCATGCCGGAGATCGCGAGCGCCACGAGCGCGGTGGGCGTGGCCCACACCGGCCACCACGCGTGATGGATGGTCCAGAGTGCCAGGCTCAGGAAGATCCACGCGGTGGGGATCCGCAGGCGATTCAAAACGTGCGAGCCCATCCGCCGGCCCGCGGCCGCGAACAGGTTGGACGCACCCCCGAAGCACGCGGCCGTGCCGAGCGCCGCGAGCTCGCCCGAATAGCGCATCCCACCTCCCGGGCCGGTTCCTTAGGGGCCGCCCATGCCCGGGCGCTGACCGGGCATGGGCGCTCGACACTATGCACGGTCGAGCGTGCCGGCGAAAGTCGTTCCCCGCAAATGGCTTGACGGGACCCGCCGGGTCACGGTTCCCTGCCGGGAATGAATCCCGACGCTGGGCGTACATCCGCTGCCGGGCCCGACGACGACGCGCTCGTCGCCGCCAGTCAGCGTGGCGACCAGGCGGCGTTCGGCGAGATCGTGCGCCGCTACCAGCGCGCCGTTTACCGCCTCGCGTGGTCGCTCGCGCGTAACGCGAGCGACGCGGACGACCTGGCGCAGGAGACCTTCGTGCGTGCGTGGGGCGCCATCGGTCGGTTCGAACGCGGGCTGCCGCTCTACCCCTGGCTCGCACGCATCGTGACGAACCAGGCGTTCTCGTTGTTCCGACACCGGCGCCGGAGGCCCGAGACCTCGATCGAGCCGCTGGTCGAGGCGGGGGAGCAGTGGGGCGTGGAAGACGACCCGGCCGACCACTCGGCGCGCTCCGAGCGCGATACACAGCTTCGCGAGTGCTTCGCCCAACTCGCCGAGGAGCACCAGGCGGTGCTGGCGCTGCGGGCGGTGCAGGAGCTTTCCTATGACGAGATCGCGCAGGCGCTCGGCATTCCGGCGGGCACCGTGATGTCGCGGCTCTCGCGCGCGCGGGCCGAACTCAAGCGGCGGCTGGTCGAGCGCCGCGGGGATGCTTCATGACCCACCTGAACGACGACCAGCTTTCCGCGCTGCACGACGGCGCGCTCGCGCCGGCGGAGCGCGCCGCGAGCGAGGCGCACGTGGCGGACTGCGAGGCGTGCCGCGCGCGGCTCGCCGAGCTGGCATCGCTGGACGAGGCGCTCGGCTCGGCGCTCGCGCACGATCCGGGCGAGGCCTACTTCGCCACGTTCGCCGACCGCGTC
>DATDEX010000101.1:0-4244 GCA_036522895.1 Candidatus Eiseniibacteriota bacterium
CGTCGCGACCTGGCCGCGGGCGTGCACCCCCGCGTCCGTGCGGCCCGCCCCCGCCGTCGCGACCGCGTCGCCGCCGAGCACCCGCGTCAGCGCCGCCTCCAGTTCCCCCTGCACCGTCCGCGGCCCGGGCTGCTTTTGCCAGCCGTGGAACGCGGTCCCGTCGTAGGCCACCGTGAGCCGGAACGTGCGCGCCGCACTCACCGCGCCGGAGCGGATACGCCCGCCAGGCGCTCCGCGATCTGGACGGCGTTCAACGCCGCGCCCTTGCGGAGATTGTCCGATGCGAAGAACCAGAGGAGCGCGCGGTCGTCGGCGGGATCGCGGCGTGCTCGTCCGACGAAGACGTCGTCGCGCCCCGTGGCTGCGAGCGGCGTCGGGTAGCGCTCCGCGGCCGGATCGTCCACGACGCTCACGCCAGGGAACGCCTGCCACGCGGCGCGCGCGGCGGCGAGATCGACCGGCACGTCGAACCATGCCACGACCGCGGCCGAGTGGCCGATGCGCACCGGCACGCGCACCGCGGTCGGGAGCACGCAGAGCCCCGGCCGCGCGAGCATGCGCCGGGTCTCGTTCACGATCTTCCGCTCCTCGCCCGTCCAGCCGTCCGTATCGAAGCGGTCGATCTGGGCGAGCACGTTGAAGGCGAACGGCGGCCGGCCGCCGCTCCGCGCGGGCGGAGGTCCGTCGAGGCCGCCGCGCACGCCGGACTCGAGTTCGTCCAGCGCTTCGAGCCCGGCGCCGGACACGGACTGGTAACTCGCGACCACGACTCGCTCGAGGCGAGCGAGCCTCGCGAGCGGTTGCAACGTCATGACGAGCGGGATCGCGACGCAGTTGCCGTTCGCGACCAGGTCCGGGCCCGTGTCGAGCAGCCCGCCGTTCACCTCCGGCACCACGAGCGGCACGTCCGGGTCCATGCGAAACGCGCTCGAGTAGTCCACGACCCGGGCTCCCGCCGCGCGCGCCACCGGCGCCCATTGCCGCGAGAGCTCGGCCGCGGTCGCGAAGAGCGCCAGCGACACGCCCGCGAACGCCGCCGCCGAGACCGCCTGCACAGGGACGTCCGCGCCCCGGAAGCGCATGCTGCGCGCCCCCGCGCGATCGCTCGCGAGCAGTCGCAGCTCATCGACGGGAAACGCGCGCTCCTCGAGGATCGCGAGCGTCGTCCGGCCGACGAGGCCGGTGGCGCCGAGGATGGCGACCGTTCGACTCATAGCGGTACCTCCGGCCGCGCCCCCCCTCGCCGCGCTTTCTTGCACCGCTCCCCCCTCGCGTGAGCCCGATGCGCCCGCGCCTCGGCCCGGACGGTATCGGCAATTCTGGCGGAAACCTGCGTCACGCGAGAGGTGCTCCGGGGGGAAAGTCCGGCAGGACGGTACGAGGCGGCCAATCTATCCGCGGCCCCCGGGGGCGTCAACGCTCGCCCGGCGCCGGAGCCACGGCCCGGCGGCGAGCAGCAGCGAGCCGAGCAGCGCCAGCACGCCCGGCCAGTCACCGAGGCGCGTGTAGAGCGTGCGGCTCCCGGCGGCCGGGAGCGGCGCGAGCAGCACGCGCGGCTCGAACACGGGCAGCTTCGCGGTGACGATCCCGTAGGCGTCGATCATCTCGGTGAGCCCGGTGTTCGCGCAGCGGGCGAGCGGCACGTGGTGCTCGACCGCACGAAACGGCGCCATGGCGGCATGCTGGACGAGCGCGGCGCCGTTCCCGAACCACTCGTCGTTCGTGATGTTGACGAGCAGCCGCGAGCCCGCGCGCACGTCGGCTCGCGCGAGATCGGGGAAGATCGACTCGAAGCAGATGAGCATGCTCATCGGGCCCGCCGGTCCCGGGAACAGCACCGTGCCCGGCCCGGGCCGCCACTCGGCCTGCCCGAGATCGAGATGCCCGAGCGCCGGAACGAGGCTCTGGAACGGAATCCGCTCGCCGAACGGCACGAGGTGGCGCTTGGAGTAGACCGGGGTGAGCGAGCCGTCCGGGTTCCAGCCGCCGGCCGCGTTCCACACCACGGGCTTCCCGTCCGGCCCCCAGGTCCAGTGGGCGAACCCCATGTAGACCGGCGCGCCCAGGCGCGCGGCGAGCCGGGCCACGGCCATCGATTGCTCGGGTGTCCGGCGGACGTACGTCCCGGTCGCGGTCTCCGGCCACACGACGAGCCGCGGCGGCGGGGCGTGGCCGGCCGAGTCGCAGAGCCCGATGAACGTGCGGAAGATCTCTGGCGCGTGATTGCCCGACCACTTGATCTCGCCCGGGATGTCGCCCTGGACGAGCGCCACGATCGGCCCGTCGGGCGGGCGGCGGCCGCGGAGCGCCCACGCCCCGCCGGCGAGCGGGAGCGCGAGGAGTCCCAGGGCGAGTGCGATGGCCGGCGCGCTCCGCCGGCGCCCCGCATGCACGAGCGCCCCGTTCACGAGCAGGAGCCAGAGCGTGACGAGCGTGACCCCGCCGAGCGAGGCGAGCTGCAGTGCGGGCGGGAGATCGTGCTGCGTGTAGCCGGGCTGGAACCATGGAAAGCCCAGCTCGCCCGAGCCGCGCCATTCCTCCACCAGGAGAAACGCCGGCGCGAACGTCCACCGCGCGGCGACGCCCGAGCGGCGGGCGAGCCAGCCCGCGAGCCAGGTCGCGAGCGCCCAGTAGCCCGCGAGATAGAACGCGGCGAGCACCCAGCCCAGGTACTTGAGCCAGCCGATCGTGAGCGCGACGTCGGAGAGGAGCGCGATCCAGTGCGTGCCGGCGAGGAAGAACACGAAGCCGCCCGCGTAGCCGAGCGTGAACCACGCCCGCGGCCGGCCGGAGGTGACGCGCCGCTCGAGCGCCAGGAGCAGCGGCACGAACGCGAACCACGCCACGAAGCCGGGCACCCCGGGAACGAACGCCGCGCCGAGCCCGAGGCCCGACGCGGCGGCAAGCAAGAGATCGCGGCGGCCCGTCGCGGCCGGACTATCCAATCTTCACTTCCCGGCCCTGGTCCGCGCTCCGGTAGATGGCGTCCATGAGCTCCATGACCGGCACGATCTCGGAGGCGAGACCCATCGGGTTCTTCGCGCCCCGGAGCGCGTCGGCGAAATGCTGGATCTGCGCCTCCATGGACTGGCGGTACTGGTTGCGTGACGTCTCGAGCGTGGGGGTCACGTTGACGAGCGTGCCGTGCATGCCCTTGTGGACGCGGAACGGGTTCAGGAGCGCCGCGCCTCCCGAGCCGAACAGGTTCAAGTACGCGAAATCCTTCTCCATGAGCAGGCCCCAGGTGAGCTCGAGCGTGAGCGTCGCGCCCGACTCGAGGCGAAGGAACGCGGTCGCGGAGTCCTCGACCTCGCCCTTCCGCGAGCGGTGGACGCTCGCCGTGACCGAGGCGACCTTCGGCACGCCGAGCACCCACAGCGACAGGTCGATCATCTGGAAGCCCAGGTCGAGGACGACGCCGCCCCCCGATTCGCGCTTCTGCGCGCGCCATTCGTCCGAGTCCCACTCCGTCTTCTGCCGGAGCCAGCCGCCCTTGGCGAGGAAGATCTCGCCGAGGTCGCCCTTGTCCACGAACTTGCGCAGGAGCTGCGCGTCGGGGCGGAAGCGGTGCTGGAGCGCGCACATGAGCAGGCGCTCCGACTTCTTCGCCGCTTTCGCCATCGCGGCCGCCTCGTCGCCGCTGCGCGCGAGCGGGCGCTCGCAGAGCACGTCCTTCCCGGCCTCGAGGGCCGCGACCGCCATGGGCGCGTGCAGGTAGTTCGGGGTCGTCAGGTCGACGGCGTCGATCGAGTCGTCCGCGAGCAGCTCCTCGAACCGCGTGTAGAACGTGGGCACGCCGAACTTCTGCGCGACGCGTGCGGCCTTCTCCGGGTCGCGGTCGCAGAGCGCCACCAGCTCGACGTCCTCGAGTTTCTTGAGCGCGGGCAGATGGTTGATCTGGGCGGCGGCGCCCACGCCCACCAGCGCGATTCTCAGCGTCTTCTTCGCCACGCGGCCTCCCGGATGATTTCACCGCACGTCGTCATCGGATCCACGATTCGGGCGCACGCTAGTCAGCGCCTCCGGCATCGTCAAGCGCCGCGGGCACGCCGAGGCCGTAGCGGCGGAGCTTCTTCAAGAGTCCCTGCCGGGAGAGTCCGAGCGCGCGCGCCGCCTGCGTCTTGTTGCCCTGGGTCCGGCGCAACGTCTCGCGCAGACGGCGCTCCTCGAGCGCCCGCGTCTCGGCGTGGAGCCCCGCGCCCTCGGCGACTGCCTCGGCGAGCGGCGCGTCCGGCCAGTGCTCC